>DASZWI010000228.1:0-43073 GCA_035546715.1 Gaiellaceae bacterium
CTATGCGGTCAACCGCGCGACGAAGAACCCGGACGTGCGATCGCGGTGCGGCAGCGTGAGCAGGAACTCGGGCCGCGCCGGGTGGGCGTACTGCGGCCAGTCGTCGCCGAGCGGCTGGACGGCGAGCCCGGAGGCGTCGACCACGGCCTCGTTCTCGTCGGCGTTGAGCGTGCACACCGAGTAGACGATCGTGCCGCCCGGCCGGACGCGCTCGGCGGCGGCGCGCAGCAGCTCGAGCTGGAGCTCCGGCAGCGGCGCCGCACGCCAGCGCAGGTCCGGCCGCCGCGCCAGGACGCCCAGCCCCGAGCACGGCGCGTCGACGAGCGCGCGGTCGAAGCCCGACTCGTTCAGCTCGCGAACGTCGCCGGTCACGACCCGAACGTTCGGGCCGACGCTCGCGGCCAGCGCACGCGCGCGGCCGGGATGCAGCTCCACCGCCGTCACGTGGCCGGCCAGCATCGACGTCTTGCCGCCGGGGGCGGCGCAGGCGTCGAGGATCCGCTCGCCTTCCTGCGAGCCGACGACGAGCGCCGCGCGCTGCGAGGCGCGGCTCATCGGCCGCATGCGGGCCGGATCGACGCGCCGGACGACGTAGGCGCCCGGGACGTCCGTGGGCTCGCCGACGCGCTCGGCGGCGCGGACCTCGAGCTTCGGCGGCGCGTTCTGGGCGCGCATGAGCTCCAGCGCCGTCTCGCGGCCGAAGTCGCGCTCCCAGACCTCCGCCACCCAGTCCGGGTACGAGAGCTTCACCGGCCCGTCGGGAAGCGACGCGACGAGCCCGCGGAAGCCCTGGGCGAGGCGCCGCACGACCGCGTTCGTGAAGGGCACCGCCCGCTCGAGCCGCGCGGCCCGCACCAGCTCGACGGCGTCGTCGGCCACGGCGTGCACAGGCAGGTCGGACCACGCGAGCTGGTACCCGGCGAGCCGCAGCGCCGCCTTCACGGGGCCGTCGAGCTTGCGCACGGGGCGCTTGCCGAGCTGCTCGATCCCCAGGTCGATCGGACGGACGCGCTGCACCGTCCCGTACGCGAGCCGCTGCGCGAGCGCGCGGTCGCGCGCGTCGAGGCCCTCGACGGCGCTCTCGAGGGCCCGGTCCGCGTAGGCGTCCTCCTCGAAGACGCGCCGCACGACCTCGTAGGCGGCGCGGCGAGCCGGCGCGATCACCGCAGGCCCCGCAGGAACGCGTCGTACGCCATCCGGCGGCCGCCCTCGGGCTGCACCTCCTCTGGCACGAAACGACCGTCCTCGAGGCGTGCGCGCCAGACGGTCACGCGGCGGCCGTGCAGCTCGCCGCGCGCGCCGATGTGCGGCGACAGGGCCCGCACCCGCCGCCAGGCGTCGAGCGGGTCCGAGAGGTCGAGCTCGCGGTCGGCCGGCCCGATCTTCTCGGCGTACGTCACGCCTTCCTCGGACTGGGGCTCGAAGTGCGGTTCCGGGAGGACGCGTTCGAGCAGCTCCGCGGCCAGCACGCCGCAGCGGGCGAAGACGCCGCCGGCGTCGAGGTCGCCGATGGGGAAGGACTCCTGCGCCGCGACCGGTCCTGCGTCGAGCGCCTCGACCGTCTCGTGGATCGTCACGCCGGTCAGCTCGTCGCCGGCGAGGATGGCGCGCTCGACCGGGGCGGCGCCGCGCCAACGCGGCAGCAGCGAGGGGTGGACGTTCAGCCAGAGGGTGCGCTCGAGGAGCTGCGGCGGGATGTACAGCCCGTAGGCGCAGACGACGACCGCGTCGGGCGCCTCGTCCGGGAGCGCGGGCCGCTCGGGCTGGAGCACACGGATGCCGAGGCGCTCGGCGGCCTCCTTCGCCGGCGGCGCCGCGAGCCTGCGGCCGCGTCCGCGCGGGGCGTCCGGGCGCGTGAGCAGGAACGCGATGTCGTGCCGCGCGGCGAGCCGTTCGAGGACGTCGGCCCCGATCGGCGCTGTGGCCGCGACGCCCAGCCTCATCGCGGGGTTACCGGAGGACGACGCGGGGCCGCAGGATCGAGAGCGCCTCCTTGCGGTGCTCGTCGTCCGTGCGGTCGATGATCAGCACGCCGTCGAGATGGTCGAGCTCGTGCTGGGCGACCCGGGCGGCGTAGCCCTCGAGCTCGAGCCGCACGTCGTCGCCGTTCGGGTCCTTGGCCTCGAGCACCACTCGCGTCGACCGCTCCACGGGGACGCTCACTCCCTGGAGCGACAGGCATCCCTCCGAGTCGGCTTCCGTCTCGTCGGCCCGCTCGACGATCACGGGGTTGACGACGGCCCGGGCCTCCTCCTCCGGGTCGGGCTCGAAGACGAACATGCGCCGCAGGACGCCCACCTGCGTGGCCGCAAGGCCGACGCCGCGCGCCTCGTGCATGAGCGTCACCATGCGGTCCGCGAGCCGGCGGAGGTCGTCGTCGAAGTCGGTCACCTCGTGCGCGACCAGCCGGAGCGCCGAGTCCGGGTACTGCCGGATCTGGGCGAGCGCGAGCCGGCGACGCGCGTCGGCCTCCGCCTCCTCGCGGGCCCCGAGGTCGTCCTCGTGGTCGTGGTCGTGGTCGTGACCGTGCTCGTGGGCATGGTCGTGCTCGTGGTGGTGGGCCTCGGACATGGCGGCGAAGTGTACGCGGTCGCGGCGCTCAGGCCGGGAACCGGTCGAGCACCCAGGCGGCGTCGAGCGGGTCGCGGCGGTAGCTGCGGCCGCCGACCTGCACGTAGTCCTTCGTCCGCGGGTCCATCGGGAGCCGCGCCTCGATCGGGTACCAGCGGTTGTGCTTCTCGATCAGCTCGTTCACCTCGCCGAAGTCCCACGCCTCCGCGATGCGACGCCACGCGGCCGGATCGCCGCCGTGCTCGGCGTAGGCCGCCTCGAGCCGCGCGAGGTGCTCGTCGGTCTCCTCGTCGATCCGGCGGACCCGCTGCATGTACGGCAGAGGCCCGCCGAGCGAGGCGATGTACCCGTACGGGTCGGCGCGGAAGTTGCGGAGCCGCCGCCGCAGCGGCGCGCCGACGAGCGGATTCAGCTCGTGCTCTGCGGCGAGCCGCGCGCGCTCCCGCTGTGACGGAGGGGTCACGTCGCGGACACCCCACTCGCCGATGATCTCCTCCGGCCGGACGCGTCCCTTCATGGCACCAGTGTGCACGTTCGGACGAGGAGCCTCCGGTTCCCGTCCCGAACGTGGGCGCCGGGCCGAGCCGACCTTGTGGTGACTCGACACAAGGTCGGGTCCGTGGGGCCTCGGCGGCGCTCGGGACGCCGTGGTCAGAGCGATTGCGGGTCGACGTCCACGACCGCCGTCAGACTCGCCTTTCGCATCGCCGGGGCGGCGGCGGAGAGCAGCCTCGCGGCGGCCGACGCCAGGGCTCGGGGGCGGTCGGTCTTCGCGACGAGCTGGCCGCGGTGGCGGCCGCGGAGGCGCAGGAGCGGCGCCGGGCCGAGCAGGTCGGTCGCGCCGAGGCCCGCTTTCAGCTCCTCGAGGGCCCGCACGACCGGCTCCAGCTCCGGACCGGTGACGACGATCCGGACGAGGTGCGTCGCGGGCGGGTAGCCGAGCTCGCGGCGCCGGTCGAGCTCCTCGGCCAGGAACCGGCCGACGTCGTGGCGGGCGGCGTGCACGATCGGCCGGGCGTCGGGCTGGAAGGTCTGGACGAGCACGCGGCCCGGCGCGTCCCGGCCGCTGCGGCCGGCGAGCTGGGTGACGAGCTGGAACGTGCGCTCCTCGGCGCGGAAGTCCGGCAGCCCGAGCCCCGTGTCGGCGTCGACGACGGCGGCGAGCTCCACGCCGGCGAAGTGGTGCCCCTTCGCCACCATCTGCGTGCCGAGCAGGATCGCGCCCTCCGCCTCGTCGAACCGGCGCAGCGACGCGGCGAGCTGCTCGGGCTTGGCGACCGCGTCCGCGTCGAGGCGGATCAGCTCCAGCTCGGGCACCTCTCGGGCCAGCTCGCGCTCGAGCTTCTGCGTGCCGGCCCCGAGCCGGGCGAGATCCGGCGAGCCGCACGCCGGGCAGAGCGACGGCGCGGGCCCGGCCCGGCCGCAATGGTGGCAGCGGAGCGAGCCGTCCTGGTGCAGCACGAGCGCGACGTCGCAGCTCTCGCAGCGGATGGTCGTCCCGCAGGCGCGGCAGTGCAGGGCGGGCGCCACGCCGCGACGGTTCAGGAGCAGGATCGCCTTGCCGCGCCGCTCGGCGACGCCGCGCAGCTCGTGGAGCAGCGGCGCGGACAGCGGATACCCGGCCTCCCGCCGCAGGTCGACGACGCGCACCGGCGGCAGCGAGGCGCCGAGCCGGCCGCCGAGCTCCAGCCGCTCCAGCGCCGCCCAGCTCTCCGGGCGCGGCGTCGCCGAGCCGTACAGCGCCACCGCCCGCTCCAGCGACGCCCGCTTGGCCGCGACGGTGCGGGCGTCGTAGCGAGGGTCGGAGTCCTGCTTGTACGACGGGTCGTGCTCCTCGTCGACGACGATCAGCCCGAGGCCGCGCACCGGCGCGAACACGGCCGACCGCGCCCCGACGACGATCCGCGCCTCGCCGGACGCGATCCGCTCGCGCTCGTCGCGCCGCTCCGCCTCCGTCAGCGCGGAGTGCAGGATCGCGACGCGGTCGCCGAACCGCTCGCGCACCCGCCCTACCGCCTGCGGAGCGAGCGCGATCTCCGGGACGAGCACGATCACCCCGAGCCCGCGCTCGAGCGCCGCCTCGGCCGCCCGGAGGTAGACCTCGGTCTTGCCCGAGCCGGTCGCGCCGTAGAGCAGCAGGTTCGCGCCGCCGGCGTCCAGGCCCTCGACGATCCGCGCCACGGCCGCCCGCTGCGTCTCCGACAGCCGGAGCGGGGCCGCCTCGCCGGCGAGCGACTGGCGCTCCGCGGGCTGCGGCTGCTCCTTGCGGCGCTTCGGCAGCTCGGGAGCGACGAGGGCGAGCGCGCGCGCGGGCGTCGAGCCGTAGTAGTCGGCCAGCCAGAGCGCGAGCTCGACGAGCGACGCGGGCACCGCCCCGACCACGCTCTCCACGGGGCGCGCCTCGACGCCGTCGGGCGGCGCCTCCCCCAGCCCGACGACGATGCCGCGCGCCCGGCCGCGCCCGAAGGGGATGCGGACGATGGCGCCCACCGGGACGTCGTCGTCGACGGCGTAGGTGAACGGCCGCGCCAGCACCCGGGCGCTGACGAGCGGCACGACCGAGGCGTAGGTCACGTGCTCGGCTGCTCGGCCCGCAGCCGCAGGCGCTTGAACGACAGCGTCCGCGCCATGATCCCGATCGCGGCGAGGCCGAGCACGACGCTGACCACGCTCAGCGCGATGTTCATCCCGACGCTGAACGCCAGCAGCTGGCTGCGCGACACGGCCTGGTGCCGGAACAGGAAGACGATCAGCCCCTGCTTCGTCCCGGCGCCGCCCGGCGTGGCGGGGAAGAGCGTCGCCAGCGACTCGACCACCTGCGCGAGCAGCGCGTTGTGGAGCGTCGCCTGGACGCGGAAGGCGCGCAGGAAGAAGACGATCGTCGCCAGCCGGAAGCCCCACGAGAGCGCCTGCGGGACGATCACGCGCGTCAGGAACCGCGGCCGGTCGCGCAGGATCGCGAAGCCCTGCCGGACGCGCTCCCAGAAGGCCTCGACGCGGAGGCGCGCCCACAGCAGCCCGATCGCGAGCAGGAGGGCGAGCACGCCGAGCAGGATCGCCGTGAGCTTCTCGTGGCGGAGGAAGAACTTCCAGTCGACCGTGGGCAGCCGCGCGTACACCTCGTGCGTCGGCAGCACGCCGAGCGTCAGCGCCCACGCGAGCAGCGCCCCGGAGACGACGAGGTCGAAGATCGTCTCGACGAGGAGGGTCGGGGCGAGCGTCGCGTACGACGATCCGGGAACCCGCTGGCGGATCAGGTACAGCTTGACGAGGTCGCCGCCGCGCGCCGGGACGATCGCGTTGACGCCGCCGCCCGCGACGTAGGCGCCGAACGCGCTCCAGTAGCCGACCCTGCGGTCGGGATACGCGGCCTGCACGATCGACCGCCACGCGACGGCGCGGAGCAGCAGCTTGGCGACCTGGCAGGCCAGTGCGAGCGCGAGCGCCTCCCAGCGGACCGCCGCGAGGTGGTGGAAGAAGACGCCGACCGCGTGGAAGAACGCGCTCACGCGGCGGAGGGTATGTCACGACCCAGTCGGCCTCAGCGGCGCCGCACGTCGACCGCGAGTCCCGCGACGAAGGCGGCGGCGACGACCAGGCCGGCGACGGGGGCGAGCCAGCGTGCCCCGGACGCCGCGACCGCCGCCAGGACCGCCCCGAGGCCGAGGGCGGCGACGACCGACGCCGCCACCTTCCAGTCGTCGCCGACGAGGAAGTCGACGAGAAAGCGGCCGACGGCTCTCACGTGGCCGGCTCCGCCGTCCGGCGCGCCAGGATCGGCACGAGCAGGACGAGCAGGCGCGACAGCGCGAGCCAGCCCGCGAGGACGGCGAGGATCGCCCAGTCGCCGCCCGGCCAGTCCAGGCTGCCTCCGCCCGGCTGGAAGACGCCCAGGCCCTCGACGGCCCAGAAGGTCCCGTACGTGGCGAGGACGATGCCGACCGCCCACTTCAGCGTGTTCTCCGGCACCCGTGCCAGCGGCCTGTGCGCGACGAGGCCCGCCGCCGCCACGACCGCCGCGGCGGCGACGGCGGCGCCGCTCGCGGCGGGGACGTCGTGCGCGTTCAGGCCGAACGTGATGACGATGAACACGACCTCGGTGCCCTCGAGGAACACGCCCTTGAACGAGACGACGAAGCCGAACCAGTCGAGGCCGAACCGCTCGTCGGTCCCTGCGGCGCGGGCCTCCGCCACCTGCTCGGCATAGGCGGCCTCCTCGTCGTTGAGCGCCTTCAGCCCGGCGGCCCGCAGGACCGCCTTGCGCAGCCACTGGAGCCCGAACACGAGGAGGAGCGTCCCGATGCCGAGCTGGAGCGCGGTGCGCGGCAGCCACGTCACGAGCGCGTAGCCGGCGACCGCGGTGAACGCCGCGAGGGCGACCGCCGCGGCCCCCGTCCCGGCGAGCGCCGAGCGCCAGCCGCGGGTGACGCCCATCGCCAGGACGATCGTGAGCGCCTCGACGAACTCGACGAACGAGGCGGTGAAGGTGCCGGCGAGCAGGCCCCACGTCGCGCTCACGACGGCGGCCTGCTCCCCGGGTCAGACGGCGGCGGGCTCGCCGAGTCCGGCGGCCGCGCGGAGCGCATCCGCCTTGTCGGTGCGCTCCCAGGTGAACTCGGGCACGTCCCGGCCGAAATGGCCGTAGGCGGCGGTCTTCGCGTAGATCGGGCGTTGCAGCTCGAGGTCGCGCAGGATCGCCGCCGGACGGAGGTCGAACTGCTCGCCGACGAGCTCCTCGATCCGCGAGACGGCGACGTGGTTCGTGCCGAAGCACTCGACCAGCACCGAGAACGGGTGCGCGACGCCGATCGCGTAGGCGACCTGGATCTGGCAGCGATCCGCGAGCCCGGCGGCGACGACGTTCTTCGCGACGTAGCGCGCGGCGTACGCGGCCGAGCGGTCGACCTTCGTCGGATCCTTGCCCGAGAAGGCGCCGCCGCCGTGCGGGGCGGCCCCGCCGTAGGTGTCGACGATGATCTTCCGCCCCGTCAGGCCGGTGTCGCCCATCGGCCCCCCGATGACGAACTTGCCCGTCGGGTTGACGTAGACGAACTCCGGGTCGTTCCACGACGCCTCGTCGACGTACTCGGCGGGCAGGACCGGCCGGAGCACGTGCTCGATCAGGTCGGGCTTGATCTCGTCGGGCTCGAGCCCCTCGCGATGCTGGGTGGAGACGAGGACGCGCTCGATGGCGACCGGCCGCTGACGGCCCTCCGCGTCGACCTCGTAGCGCACCGAGACCTGCGCCTTGCCGTCCGGGCGCAGGTAGGGCAGCAGGTCGCTCTTGCGCACCTCCGAGAGCCGGTGGCAGATCTGATGCGCGACCGTGATCGGCAGGGGCATCAGCTCCGGCGTCTCGTTCGAGGCGTAGCCGAACATCATCCCCTGGTCGCCGGCGCCCACCTTGTCGAGCGGGTCGTCGTCGCCGGGGTCGTGCTGCACCTCGAACGCCGCGTCGACGCCCTGGGCGATGTCGGGCGACTGCTCGTCGAGCGCCACCACCACGCCGCACGTGTCGGCGTCGAAGCCGTACTTGGCCCGCGTGTAGCCGATCTGCTTGATGCGCTCGCGGACGAGCTTCGGGATGTCGACGTAGGTCGAGGTCGAGATCTCGCCGGCGACGACGACGAGGCCGGTCGTGATGAGGGTCTCGCACGCGACGCGACCGGCCGGGTCGTCTGTCAGGACGGCGTCGAGGACGGAGTCCGAGATCTGGTCGGCGATCTTGTCGGGATGCCCCTCGGTGACCGACTCGGAGGTGAAGAGGAAGCTTCGCTGGGCCATCGCAGGAGCGTAGCCGAAAGGCTACTCGGCTCTCGGCTGCCTGCCCATGAGCGCCGCGGCCAGCTCGTGGATCGGCTGGCCGGCGAGCACGGCGCACACGCCCTCCGTGATGGGGAGCTCGATCCCGAGGCGGTGCGAGAGATCGCGCAGCGTCGGCGCCGTCGTCAGCCCCTCGACCACCTGGCCGATCTGCGCCTTCGCCTCCTCGGCGGTCGCGCCGCGGGCGATCAGCTCGCCGGCGCGGCGGTTGCGGCCGCTCGGATGCCAGCACGTCGCGACGAGGTCCCCCATCCCCGCGAGGCCGCTGAAGGTGTCCGGCTGCGCGCCGCAGGCCTCGCCGAGGCGCGCCATCTCGACGAGCCCGCGCGTCACGAGCGCGGACTTGGCGTTGTCGCCGAGCCCGAGCCCGTCGACCGCGCCCGCGGCGAGCGCGATCACGTTCTTCGCCGCCCCGCACAGCTCCACGCCGACGAGGTCGTCGTTGACGTAGACCCGGAACACGCCCGAGTTGAGCGCCGTCTGGAGCCGCTCCGCGAGCGCCGTGTCCTCGCTGGCGACCACCACCGCGGCTGGCAGGCCGGAGGCCACCTCCTCGGCCATCGTCGGCCCGGACAGCACGGCCACGGGGCGGCCCTCCACGAGCGTCGAGAGCCGCTCGCCCGACTCCGGGTCGAGGCCCTTGACGAGGCTGAGCACCGGCGCGTCGCCGCCGACGCGGGCGAGGACCTCGGCGAAGGCGCGGCTCGGCACGGCGAGGACGACCAGCTCCGCCTCGTCCCAGGGCGCCCCGTCGATCGTGTCGCGGCCGACGGCCGTCACCTCGTGGCCCCGGTCGCGGAGCAGCCCGCCGAAGGCCGACCCCCACGCCCCCCGCCCCACGACCACGACGTTCACGAGCGCCGCCGGAAGTCGATCGCCACCGGGACGCCCTCGAGCTCGAAGCGCTCCCGCAGCTGGTTCTCGACCCAGTAGCCGTAGTCGCGCGTGACGAGGCCCGGGTCGTTGACCGTGAACCGGAAGCGCGGCGGGCGCGTCTCCACCTGCGCACCGTAGAGGAGGTTGAGGCGCTTCCCGCCCTTGCTCGGCGGCTGCCGCGCCTCCCGCAGCTCGCCGAGGAAGCGGTTCAGCTCGCCGGTCGTGATCCGGCCGGCGTGCTTCTCGTACAGCTCCGCCACGCGGTCGAGGATGCGCGAGACGCCGCGCCCGGTCGTGGCCGACGTCGTGATGAACGGCGGGCGCTGGCGGAAGCGCCGCTGCAGCTCGGGGCGCACCTCCTCGATCGTCACCTCGCCGATGTCCCACTTCGAGAGCACGACGAGCGTGGAGCAGTGGGCCTTGCGCGCGACCTCGACGGCGGTGACGTCGCCCTCGACGATGCCCTGGCTCGCGTCGATCAGGACGAGCGCGACGTCGGCGCGCTCCGCCGCCTCGAGGGCGCGGAGCTCCGAGTAGTACTCGATGCCCTGGCGCTGCCTGCGCTTGCGGCGCAGGCCCGCCGTGTCGACGAGGACGAACGTCCGTCCGCCGTGCTCGATCACCGTGTCGATCGAGTCACGGGTCGTCCCGGGTACGTCGGAGACGATCGTCCGCTCGGCCCCGAGCAGCCGATTGAAGAGCGACGACTTGCCGACGTTCGGGCGGCCGAGGATGGCCACGCGGATCGCGTCGTCGGGGACGGAGCGGCTCGACGTGCCCGGCAGCAGCTCGAGGATCTCGTCGAGCAGGTCGCCGGTGTTCGAGCCGTGCAGGGCGGAGATCGGGAACGGCTCGCCGAACCCGAGCCGGTGGAACTCGAGCGCGAGCCCGTCCTGCGACGGGTCGTCGATCTTGTTCGCGAGCACGAGAACGGGCGTCTTCGCCTCGCGCAGGATCTGCGCCAGCTCCTCGTCGCCCGGCGTGACGCCCGCGCGCGCGTCGACGACGAAGAGGACAAGGTCGGCCTCGCAGATCGCCGCGCGCGCCTGGTCGGCGATCGAGCGCGTGATCGGGCTCGGGTCCGCGATGTCGACGCCTCCGGTGTCGATCAGCAGGAACTGCTTCCCCCGCCACTCGCAGACGAGCTCCTTGCGGTCGCGGGTCGTGCCGTGCGTCTCGTGCACGACGGCCGAGCGCGTGGCGGTGAGGCGGTTGATCAGCGTCGACTTCCCGACGTTCGGGAACCCGACGATCGCCACCGTCCCCACCAGCTCGCCGGTGGCCGTCTCGCTCATAGCGGCGGGGTCAGCCTGCGCGGACGGCCGCGGCGGTGGACGTCCTCGAGCCAGTCGAAGAGCGTGTGGATCCGCCGCTGGATCTCGGCGGTCGCCTCCTTGTAGCCGCGGCCGTTCTTCGGCAGGCCGTCGAAGCGAACCGGCTCGCCGAACGCGATGCTGCACGGCGCGGGATGGCGGAGGCTCCAGTGCTGCGTGCCGTAGATCGCCGCCGGCACGACCGGCACGTCCTCCTGGAGGGCGACCATCGCGGCCCCGGGCTGGGCCTCCCCGGGGCGGCCGCTCTCCTGCCGGTGCCCCTCGACGAAGAGCCCCACGACACGGCCGTCGCGGGCCGCCTGGCGCATCGCGCGCACGGCGTCGCGGTCGGACTCGCCCCGGCGCACGGAGAGCGCGCCGAACGTCCGCATGTACGTGCCGAAGCCCGGGACGCGGTGCACCTCGACCTTGGCGACGAAGTTGACGTTCCGGGGCGAGGCGACGCCGACGATCGGGATGTCGATCCAGTGCAGGTGGTTCACCGCGAGGACCGCGCCGCCCTCGCGCGGCACGCGGTCGGCGCCGTAGATCCGCTCCCGGGTCGCGAGCCGCGCGGGCACGCCGAGGTAGACGCGCCCGAAGCGCCACGCCAGGTCGCCGTACCGGGGCTTGCCGTTCACGCGGTTGCGCGGGCCCGCACGAGCGCCTCGATCCGGTCGACGACGTCGTCGACGTCGAGATGGGTCGTGTCGATCCGCTTTGCGTCGTCGGCGGGCTGCATCCGTGCGCGGTCCGACTCGTCGCGTGCCTTGAGGTCGGTCGCGAGCGCGTCGGCGCCGATGTCCGGGCGCTCCGCCTGGCGGCGGGCGGCGCGGATCTCCGGGTCGGCGACGAGGTACACCTTCACCTCGGCCCCCGGGGCGACGACGGTGCCGATGTCGCGGCCCTCGATGACGGCGTTGCCCTCGGCGGCGAGCTCGCGCTGGCGCTCGCGCATGACCTCGCGCACCTCCGGATGGCGCGCGACGACGGGGACCATCCGGTCGATCCGCGCCTGGCGGATCGCGGACGTGACGTCGGTCCCGCCGATGAGGACGCGCCCGACCTCGTCGAAGGTGATCGGGCTCGTCCGCGCGAGCGCGCCGAGCGGCTCGCCGTCGCCGAGCGGCAGGCCCTCGCGCATCGCCAGCCAGGTCAGCGCCCGGTACATCGCGCCGGTGTCGAGGTAGCGGAAGCCGAGCCGCTCCGCCAGCCGCCGGGCGACCGTGCTCTTGCCGGCGCCCGCAGGGCCGTCGATGGCGACGATCAAGGCGCTTTCGCCCCTTTGGGCTCGGCGAGGGGCGCGGGGTTCGTTGGGGCGAAAGCGCTAGTGGGCGTTGGCCGGCGGGATGAACTCGTGGCGTATCGCCGGGGGCGTGTCTGCGTCCGAGCGACTCGCTGGTTGGCGGCCGTCTTGCGTGACCTCTTGGGGCACGGCGCAAAGCGGGTCGGACCGGCGCACGGCCGTTGCCCAGTCGAGGCGGTGTGGGGATAGGGAGCGAGTCCGGTCATGACAAACGCCTTCTAGCGCAACTCGCTCGCGAGTTGCGCCTTCTAGCGCAGCTCGTCCGGTCGTTGGACGAGTTGCGCCAGCACGTCGAAGAAGCCGGGGAACGATACCGCCACGCACTCGGGACCCTCGATGCTGACTCCCTCGCGCGACACGAGGCCGGCGATCGCGCCCAGCATCGCGATGCGGTGGTCGGTCGCCGCGTCGACGCGGCCGCCGCGCGGGCGCGCGGGCGTCCCGCGCACGACGAAGCCGTCGGGGCGCGCCTCGATGCGGACGCCGATCGCCCTCAGCGCGGTCGTCACGGTGTCGATCCGGTCGGTCTCCTTCGCGCGCAGCTCCTCGGCCCCGGAGACGGTCGTGGTCCCGTGCGCGAACGCGCCGAGCAGCGCCACGAGCGGCAGCTCGTCGACGAGGCGCGGCACCTCCTCCGCCTCGACGGTGGCGGCCACCAGCGGCGTCGAGCGGACCTCGAGGTCGGCGACGGCCTCGCCGCCGACGCTGCGCCGGTTGAACACCGCGACGCGCGCGCCCATCCGCTCGAGCACGTCGAGCAGGCCGATGCGCGTCGGGTTGACGTTCACCTCCCGGATCACCAGCTCGGAGCCGGCCAGCAGGACGGCCGCCACGATCAGCGGCGCCGCCGACGAGAACTCGCCGGGCACCTGGACCTCGAGCGGCGGCAGCCGGTCGACCGGCCACACGCTGACGGAGGTGGGCGTCCGCGAGATGCGCACGCCGAGCGACTGGAGCAGCCGCTCGGTGTGGTCGCGCGTCGGCTGAGGCTCGACCACCGTGGTCGGGCCGTCGCCGGCCAGCAGGCCGGCGAGCAGGATGGCCGACTTCACCTGCGCGCTGGCGACGGGCAGCCGGTAGGTCGTCGCGTGCAGCGGGCCGCCGTCGATGCGCACCGGCGCATGGCCGTCGGTGGTCTCGATGCGCGCGCCCATCTCGCGCAGCGGCGCCGCGACCCGCTCGTGCGGCCGCATGGTCAGCGACTCGTCGCCGACGAGCTCGAAGCGGCCCTCCTGGCCGACGAGGATGCCGCAGGCCAGCCGCAGCACCGTCCCGGCGTTGCCGCAGTCGATCGGGCCGTCCGGCGCACGGAGGCCGCGCAGCCCCACGCCGCGGACGCGGATGTCGTCGTCGCCGTTGTCGACCACCTCGACGCCGCACGCCCGGACGACGTCGATCGCCGAGAGCGTGTCGGCCGCGCGGCCGAACCCGCTGATGCGCGACTCGCCGTCGGCGATCGCGCCGAGCAGCACCGCGCGCTGCGAGATCCCCTTGACCCCCGGCACCGCGATGGCGCCGCGGATCGAGGACGCTGGCTCAATCTTCATCGAGCACCGCCGTGACGACGACGGAGTAGCCCTGCGTCTCCAGCAGGTCGACCGCCCGGCGCGCCTCGTCCTCGCCCGAGACGAGCACGGTGAGCGTCCCGCCCTGCTCGGGCGAGACGTGGTGCATCTCGAAGTCCTCGATGTTGATGCGCGCGGCGCCGAGCGCCTGCGTGATGCCGGCGAGCACGCCCGGCCGGTCGGGGACGTGCACGCGCAGCCGGTGGAGCGCGCCCGCGTCGGCGTAGGCACGGTCGAGCATGCGGCGGCGGTTGGCGGCCGCCTCGCCGATCCAGCGCGCCAGGAAGCCCGCGTCGCCGGCGGCGAGGGCCGCCTCGGCCTGCTCGACGCGGCGCCGGTGCTCGGCGAGCGCCGCGCCGACGGCCTCCGCGTTGTCGAGCAGGATGTCGACCCAGATGCGCGGGTTCGCGCCCGCGATGCGCGTCATGTCGCGGAGCGCGCCGCCCGCGTTGAGCAGCGGGTCGTGCCCCTCGATGCGCGCGGCGCCGAGCTGGTTCGCGACGACGTTGGCGAGGACGTGCGGCACGTGGCTCGTCAGCGCGAGGAGGCGGTCGTGCGCGTCGGCGTCGATCGCCACCGGCGTCGCGCCGAGGTCGCCGACGAAGCCGTGGACGAGGCGGTGGCGGTGCGCGTCGGTCTGCGCGGTCGGCGTCAGGAACCAGGTCGCCCCCTGGAAGAGCTCGGCGTTCGCGTGCTCGGCGCCGCGCGCCTCGGAGCCCGCGATCGGATGCCCGCCGACGAACCGCGGCGAGCCGGCCGCGGCGCCGACGACGCTCGACTTCGTCGAGCCGACGTCCGTCACGGTCGCGTCCCCCGCCTCCGCGAGCACGGCGGCGACCTGCGCGGGCAGCACGCCGATGGGCGCCGCGACGACGACCAGCTCCGCGCCCGCGACGGCGGACGCGAGGTCGCCGGCGGGATCGGAGACCGCTCCGCGGGCGACCGCGGCGGCGAGGGCGTCCGGGTCCGGGTCCCAGCCGGCCACCCGGGTGCCTCCGCGGGCGGCGGCGAGGCCGATCGACGCGCCGATCAGGCCCGTCCCGACGACGGCGAGACGCTCCATCGCCCTAGGAGAACCGCATCAGTTCCGCGACGCGGAACGCCAGGTCGAGCGACTGGCGCGCGTTCAGCCGCGGGTCGCAGAGCGTCATGTAGCGCTCGTCGAGGTGCTCCTCCGCGAGCTCCTCGGCGCCGCCGAGGCACTCCGTCACGTCCTCGCCGGTGAACTCGAGGTGCACGCCGCCGGGCCAGGCGCCCTGGCTGCGGCACGCGACGAAGAAGCCCTCGATCTCGCCCAGGATGTCGTCGAAGTGGCGCGTCTTGCGCCCGTTGACGACCCGACCGTTGCCGTGCATCGGGTCGCAGACCCAGAGGACCGGGTGCTCGGCCTCGCGCACCGCCGCGAGGAGCGGCGGCAGCAGCTCGCGGACGCGGCCGGCGCCCAGCCGCGCGATGAGCGTCAGCCGGCCCGGGATCCGGAGCGGGTTGAGCTTCTCGCACAGGGCGATCAGGTGATCCGCCGTCATCGTCGGCCCCACCTTGACCCCGATCGGGTTGTGCACGCCCGACATGAACTCGACGTGCGCCCCGTCGACGTCGTTCGTCCGCTCGCCGATCCAGAGCAGGTGCGCGGAGCAGTCGTACCAGTCGCCGGTCAGCGAGTCGCGGCGCGTCAACGCCTCCTCGTAGTCGAGCAGCAGGCCCTCGTGGCTCGTGTAGACGTCGGCCTCGCGCAGCTGCGGCGACCCGGTCAGGTCGATGCCGCAGGCGGCCATGAAGCGGAGCGCGCGCTCGATCTCGGTGGCGATCTGCTCGTAGCGGACGCCCTCGGCGGACGACGCGACGAACTCCTGGTTCCACACGTGCACCTGGCTCAGGTCGGCGAAGCCGCCCTTCGTGAACGCGCGCAGCAGGTTGAGCGTCGCCGCCGACTGGTGGTAGCCCTCGACCATCCGGGCGGGATCGGGCGTGCGGGCCTCGAGCGTCGGCGCGTCGTCGTGGACCATGTGCCCGCGGAACGACGGGATCTCGACGTCGCCGACCCGCTCGAACGGCGAGGAGCGCGGCTTCGAGAACTGGCCGGCGATGCGGCCGACCTTCACCACCGGCAAGGTCGAACCGTACATCAGCACGGCCGACATCTGGAGCAGGATCTTCAACCGCTCCCGGATCGCGGTCGTCAGCGAGTCGTGGAACGACTCGGCGCAGTCCCCCGCCTGGAGCAGGAAGGCGCGGCCCTCGGCGGCGGCGGCGAGCCCCGCCCGCAGGTCGCGCGCCTCGCCTGCGAAGACGAGCGCGGGCAGCTTCCGCAGCCGCTCGCGGGCCGCCTCGAGCTTGGCCTCGTCGGGCCAGCCCGGCTGCTGCCGGGCCTCGAACGAGCGCCAGGAGTCCGGGGTCCAGGTCTTCTTCACGACCGCCATCGCTTTCGTCAGTGTAGTGGCCGATTGGAGCGGTTTTCCTCTATCCTGGCCGCATGACCTCCGTCTTCACCCAGCGCCGGCCGTGGCCCGGGCGGGCGAGGCGGAGGGCTGCGCGCTAGCGGCCTGCCTCGTCCGCGTCGACCGGCCCGTCCAGACTCCCACGAGGTGACCCCCATGCGCGTCTTCTCCGGCATCCAGCCCACGGGTGCCAAGCACATCGGCAACTACATCGGCGGCATGCGCCAGTACGTCGCGACGCAGGACGAGGGCGACGCCCTCTTCTGCATCGTCGACCTGCACGCCATCACCGTCGACTACGACCCGCAGGACCTGCACGACCGCACGCTCGACCTGGCCGCGCTCCTCTACGCCGTCGGCCTCGATCCCGAGCGGTGCACGCTGTTCCTCCAGAGCCAGGTCACGGCGCACGCCGAGGCGGCCTGGCTGCTGTCGTCGGTCACCGGGTACGGGCAGCTCGGCCGCATGACGCAGTTCAAGGACAAGGCCGCGGGGCGCGACTCCGTCTCGGCCGGCCTCTTCACCTACCCGGTGTTGATGGCCGGCGACATCCTGCTCTACCAGACCGACATCGTCCCGGTGGGGGACGACCAGCGGCAGCACATCGAGCTCGCCCGCGACGTCGCGGAGCGCTTCAACGCGCGCTTCGGCGAGACGTTCAAGATCCCGCGCGGCGTCTTCCCCGACGTCGGCGCCCGGATCATGGACCTCCAGGAGCCGACGAAGAAGATGTCGACGACCGGCGGCACCCCGCAGGGCACGGTGCTCGTCCTCGACCCGCCCGACGTGATCCGCAAGAAGCTGAAGACCGCGGTGACGGACTCGGGCCGCGAGGTGCGCTACGCCCCGGACGAGAAGCCGGGCGTCTCCAACCTCGTCGAGATCCTGTCGGTCGCCACCGGGCGGCCGATCCCGGAGATCGAGGCGGCCTACGACGGCCGAGGCTACGGCGACCTCAAGACCGACGTCGGCGAGGCGCTCGTCGAGCTCTTCGCCCCGGTCCAGTCCCGGTACGCCGAGCTGCGCGCGGACGAGGGCGAGCTGCGGCGGCTGCTGACGCTCGGCGCCGAGAAAGCCGAGGCGACCGCCGCGCCGACCCTGCGGGCGATGTACGACCGTATGGGCTTCGTTCCCCGTTCGTAACCGGACCGCCGTTGCAGAGCGCCCCGCAGGGGCGTAGGTTCGCGGCCGTCAGGGACTCCTCGGGGGGAGGAGCCCGAGCCAGGAGGGGGAGGATGATGAGGGGACTCGCCCGCGCCGCGCTCGCGGCGCTCCTCGTCGGCATCTGCGCAGCCGCTGCAGCGCTTGCGGGTGCGGGGCGCACGAACGTCGCCGTGGCCGGCGCCGGCTCGTGCCAGCTCTCGAACGGAGCCGGCCAGGTGAAGCACGTCGTCTACCTGCAGTTCGACAACACCCACTACCGGCGCGACGCGCCGAACGTCATGTCCGACCTGGAGCAGATGCCGCACCTGCTGAGCTTCCTCCGGCAGAACGGGACGCTCTTCACGAACGACCACACGGAGATCATCTCCCACACCGGCGGCGGGATCCTGTCGACGCTGACCGGCCTCTACCCCGACCGGCAGGGCCAGACCGTCTCGAACGCCTACGGCTTCTTCCGGCCGGACGGGAGCGTCGGGTTCTCGAGCACGTTCAAGTACTGGACCGACAAGGTCGACCCGGCCGATCCGCTGCCCAACATGGTGTTCGACGGCCAGAAGACGACGCCCGCCCCGTGGGTGCCGTTCACCCGGGCCGGGTGCGACGTGGGCGGCGTCGGCACCGCGAACATCGAGCTCGAGAACACCTCGACCGCCGCCACGGGCGACATCACGACCGTGTTCGGCGCCGGCTCGCCGCAGTTCCTCGAGGCGCAGTCGAACCCGCACCAGGCGCAGACCGACTTCGTCGGGATCGCGATCCACTGCGCCCAGACCGCGGACAGCCGCTGCGCGAGCGACACGGATGCGCGGCCCGACCTGCTCCCGGACGAGCCCGGCGGCTACGACGGCTACCAGGCGCTCTTCGGCGCGCAGGCGGTCGACCCGGCGATCACCGGCGGCGACCCGTGCGTGAACGACACGGCGGGCCAGCCGATCACCGATCCGGACGGCAACTGCGGGTTCCCCGGCTTCGACGGGATGCTCGCGAAGAACACTCTCGGCTACGTGGAGCAGATGCAGGAGAACGGCGTGCCCGTCACCTACGGCTACATCTCGGACGCGCACGACCTGCACACGCCGAACACGACGACCGACGCGTACGTCAGCTCCGCGCAGGGCCCGGGCGAGTCCGGCCACGACGCCCAGCTCGCGGCGTACGACCAGGCGTTCGCGCAGTTCTTCCAGAACCTCGCGGACCACGGCATCGACCGGTCGAACACGGTCTTCGTGGTCACCGTCGACGAGGGCGACCACTTCGCGGGCGGCGTCGGGACGCCGGCCGGCGACGGGACGCTGTCGTACGCGCACGCGAACTGCGTCGACATGACCGCGTGCCCGTCGAACCAGATCGGTGAGGTGAACTACGACCTGCGCGGGCCGAACGCGCTGCCCGCGACGGAGCCCGCGTTCTCCGTGCACAACGACTCGGCGCCGACCGTCTACGTGAACGGCCAGCCGGGACGGACCGACCCGCAGGTGCGGCAGCTCGAGCGCGACGTCGCGAAGCTCCAGGTGCCGGATCCCTACGTCGGCCATGGGCAGCAGGTGGCGCTCACGGTCGCGCTCGCCGACCCGGTCGAGGAGCAGACGCTCCACATGGTCAACAGCGACCCGAAGCGGACGCCGACCTTCACGCTGTGGGCGAACGACGACTTCTTCGTCTCCGCGAACGGGTCGGCGCCGTCGTGCGGCGCCAACCCGTGCGTCAGCCCGGGCTTCGCGTGGAACCACGGCGACATCCAGCCGGAGATCGCGAACACGTGGGTCGGGTTCGTCGGCCCGGGCGTCGCGCGGCACGGGGTCGACGGCTCGACGTGGACCGACCATGCGAACGTCCGGCCGACGCTGCTCGCGCTCACGGGGCTCTCGGACGACTACGGCCACGACGGCCGCGTGCTCACCGAGGCCCTGACGCGGCAGGCCGTGCCACAGGCGCTCGGCGACCCGCTGACGAAGCTGCTCGCGACCGAGTACGAGCAGCTGAACGCGCCGTTCGGCGAGTTCGACCAGGCGACGTTGAAGGCGTCGACCAAGGCGCTCGCGAGCGGCTCGGCGACGAGCGACCGCGAGTACACGCTGACGGAGGCGGCGATCCAGGCGCTCACGTCGAGGCGCGACCGGCTCGCGTCGCAGATCAAGGGCCAGCTCGACGCCGCGGCGTTCCAGGGGCAGCGGCTCTCGCCCGGGACGGCGGCGGCGGAGACGGCGGCGGCGAAGCTGCTCGTCGTCGCGGCCGACGCGCTCGGGGCGGCGACCCGCTAACGCTCCGTCGCGCGACGGCGCGACTCGATCTCGGAGGGTTGGAGCTCGCGCCAGGCGCCGGGCTCCAACCCTTCGACCGTGAGCGGCCCGAAGCGGCTGCGGTGGAGGCGGCGCACGCGGTGACCGACCGCCTCGAACATGCGCTTCACCTGGCGGTTGCGCCCCTCGTGGATCGTCAGCTCGATCGACGCGCCGGCCAGGCGGCGCACGCCGGCAGGGGCCGTCCGGCCGTCCTCCAGCTCGACGCCGGCCCGCAGCTGCGCGAGGGCGGCGTCGTCGGGCTGCTTCCACGTCTCGGCGACGTACACCTTCTCGACGCCGTACCGCGGGTGCGCGAGGCGGTGCGCGAGGTCGCCGTCGTTCGTCAGGAGCAGCGCGCCGGTCGTGTCCGCGTCGAGGCGCCCGACCGGGACGACGCGCGCCTCGTGGTCGACGAGGTCGACCACCGTGCGGCGACCCTGGGGGTCGCGGGCGGTGGTGACGACGCCAGCCGGCTTGTGGAGGAGGACGTAGGCGAGCCGCTGCTTGGCGAGCGGCTGCCCGTCGAGACGCACCTCGTCGCGGGCCTGGACGAACGTGTTGAGCCGGCCCGGCTCGCCGTTGACGGTGACGCGGCCCGCCTTGATCAGCTCGTCCGCGCCGCGACGCGACGCGACGCCGGCGCGGGCGAGCCACGCGTTCAGGCGCACTGCGCCTCGAGCCACGTGCGCAGCGGCCCGTCCGCCGCCGCGACGATCTCTCCGTCGACCGCGTCGCCCGCCGCGACGAGCAGCTGCGCGACCCGCAGGTGGTCCCGGGGCGACGACGGGTCGTCGCTGGAGGCGAGCGCCGCCCACCCGAGCGGCGTCGAGAAGCCGGCGGGGGCGGGAAGCGCGACGTCGGCGCCTGCGGCGAGCAGCCGCTCGACGAGCGCGGGGTCGCCGACCCACGCGGCGTGGTGGAGCAGGGTGCCGAAGGGCGAGGCGTCCACGGGCCCGAGCAGGTTCGGCCCGGCCAGCTCGAGGGTGAGGTCCGGGTCGCCGAAGAGCGCGTTCTTGATCAGCGCCTCCTGCGCGTCGAGGTCGTCGAGGTCGAGCGGCGTCCCGGGGCGCTTCCCGCGCGCGACGGCGGCGATCGCCGCGTCGCCGTCGGTCGTGGCGGTCGAGGCGCCGAGCTCGGCGAGCGTCTCGACGAGGTCGGCGCGGTTCCGGATCACCGCGTGCCGGTAGCCGCTGCGGACCGGCGGGTCGTGGCGCCACGGCTCTCCGGCGGGGCGGTCGAGGTCGACCCCCGCTGCCGCGAGGAGGCGCACGCACTCCGGGCAGCGGAAGCGGCGGACGGCGAACGAGATCAGCGGCCCCTGCGTGTCCGGGTCGGTGCCCTGCGCCCGGCACGCGTCGAGCAGCAGGCGGAGGTGCTCGTGGCGCTCGCCGTCGAGGGCGTGGCCGAGGGCGTTCGAGCCGTCGACGGTCGCGCCCGCCTCGAGGAGCAGCCGGACGCAGGCCGGGTCCGGCGCCTCGGTGGCGTGGTAGAGGGACTCGCCGTCGTCGGGAGCGGCGCCGGCCTCGAGGAGGAGGCGGGTCACCTCCGGGTCGTGCTTGACTCCGGCGGCGCCGTAGAGCGCCGACAGGGGGCCGTCGTCCTGCGGGGCCGACGCGTTGGGGTCGGCGCCGCGTTCCAGCAGGTCGCGGACGACGTCCGCCGTCGCGAGGCACGAGTGGCAGGCGTAGAGGAGCGGCGCCCAGCCGAGCGGCCCGCCGGGCTCGCTCGGGTCTGCGTCCCAGCCGCGGCCGAGCACGAGCCCCGCCCACGGATCGTCGGCGACGGCCGGGTGGGCGGCGAGGACCGCCTCGGCCTTCCGCCGCCGCCGGTGCGTCGCCGCCTCGACGAAGGCGTGCACGGGGTCGACGTCTGCCACGCGTCGATCGTAGTCCCGGCGTTTACGGGGGCGAGCGCCTCGGCGCGACGCGGGGCCGCGCTACGGCAGGAGGAGGAGCTTTCCGGTCGAGCGGCGGCCCTCGAGCTCCTCGTGCGCCCGGCGGGCCTCGGCGAGCGGATACACGGCGCCGACGCGCACGTCGAGGACACCCGAGGCGACCCACGCGAAGACGGCCTCGGCGCGGGAGCGGAGCTCCTCCGGCGTGCGCGTGTAGTGGCCGAGCGTCGGCCGGGTGACGGCGAACGAGCCGCGGCCGAGGAGGGCGAGGTCGAGCGGCTCCGGTGCGCCGGCGGCGGCGCCGTAGAGCACGAGCAGGCCGCGCGGCCGCAGCGCGTCGAACCCGTGCAGGAACGTGGAGATGCCCACGCCGTCGTAGACGACGGCGGCGCCCTCGCCGCTCAGCTCCTTCGCGCGGGCGGCGAACTCGTCGTAGCGGACGACCTCGTCGGCGCCCGCGCCGCGCGCGAGCTCTGCCTTCTCGTCGGTCGACGTCGTGGCGAGGACGTTGCCGCCGCGGGCCTTGACGATCTGCGTCAGCAGCAGCCCGACGCCGCCGGCCGCGGCGTGCACCACCGCCCAGTCCCCCGGCTGGATCGCGTACGTCGCCGTCGCGAGGTACTGCGCCGTCATCCCCTGGAGCAGCACCGCCGCGGCCTGCTCGGCCGACAGCTCGGCCGGGACCGGCACGGTCTTCGCCGCGTCGACGAGCGCGCGCTCCGCGTACGCGCCGCGCGCCGCGACAGTGGCGACCCGGTCGCCGACCCGCACGCCGTGGACGCCTTCGCCGACCGCGGCGACCTCGCCCGCCAGCTCGACACCGGCCACGAGCGGCGTCGGCGCGGTGTAGCTGCCCAGTCCCTCGCGCTCGTAGACGTCGCGGTAGTTGACGCCGATCGCCTCGACGTCGACGAGCACCTCGCCCGGTCCCGGCTCCGGCTCCGGGACGTCCTGGAGATCGAGGACGTCCGGCCCGCCGTTGGCCGTCACGACGATCGCGCGCATCGCCTTCCCTCAACGACCGGCCCGGCCGGCGTCTTCCCGGCTCAGGAGCTGCGCGCCGCGGCGCGCTGGCGCTGCCAGCGGGCCCGCCGGCTCGCGAGCGCGTGCACGAACTTCGGCCCGCCGGCGCCGAGGCCCAGCTCGGGCGCGATGGTGCGCGCCTGCCGCATGAACGCCTGCAGCTCGGGCTGGAAGCGACTGCGCTCGCCGACGGGCATCTCCGCCAGCGCCTGCCGGATCGTCAGGTCGAGCTCGGGGACCCAGTGGACGTCGCGCGCGGCGCGGACGTGCGCGAGGGGCAGCCGGTCGAAGTCCCCGCGCCAGTCGGGCTGGTCGCCCCGCGAGAGGGTGCCGATGTAGCGGAGCTCCGCAGCGTCCTTCGCGGCGATCTGGTCCCAGACGGCGGCGTGGGCGGCGGGCTTCGCCATCTTGCGGCTGCGGATCCACGTCGAGCCGAGCGGCGCCGAGATGCGCACGTCGACGATCAGCTGGAAGAGCCAGCGGCGCCCCTGGCCGATGCCGGCGATCATCAGGTCGGGCGTCAGCTCCTCCTGCGGGAAGCCGACCGCCGGCGCGGGCGGCAGCGGCGGGAACGGCGTCACGCGCCATTCGCGCGTGGCCATGATCGCCTCGTGCAGCAGCGGCCGCTCGAGGAACGCGTTCGTGCTGCTGCGCTCCGTGAAGCGGAGCGCGAACGCCTTCGCGAAGCGGGTCGAGATGCGGAGCAGCCGGGACAGCTCGAGGGTGAGAGTCGGCTCCTGGCCGGTCGGCCGCTCGACCGGCGTGAGTGTCACCTTCGGCCACCCGCCATCGTCCGGTAGGTCGTATCAGGCGGGGCGTCGTTCGGCAACCGACTCGAGCCGCTCGCGGATCGCGGCGGTGTCGGCCCCGAGGTCGTCCAGCCGCGGCAGCGCCGCGGCGGACTCCAGTCCGAAGACGCGCTCGAAGAGCGGCGTCGTGCGGTAGCGGATCGCGCCGAACTCGTCGTCGCGGCCGCCCTCGGTGACGAGGCCCCGCTCGACCAGGCCGGAGACGACGCCGTCGACGTTGACACCCCGGATACGGGCGATCTCGGGGCGCGAGACCGGCCCGAGGTACGCGACGATCGCGAGCGTCTCGAGGGCGGCCTGCGAGAGCCCCTTCTCCGCCGGACGGTCGAACAGGCGCGCGCACGCGTCGGCGGCGTCGCGCGAGGCCCGGAACGCCCAGCCGCCGGCGACGTGCTCCAGCACGATGCCGCTGCGGCCTTCGGCGAACCGGGCGCCGAGCACGTCGAGCGCCTCCTCCACCTGGGCCTCGTCGGTCTCGGCGGCGGCGGCGAGATCGGCCGCGGAGAGCGGCTGGGCCGCGACCACGAGCAGCGCCTCGAGCGTCCGTGCCAGCTCGGCGACGGGCGTGGCCTGCGTCTGGATCAGGCGGAGCGGACGGTCCACGAAAGGCTCCTTTCGGCGGTGGCACGGGAAATCCTTATGGGCGCGAACGGCGCGGCCTGCGCGATCGCGATCTCGTTCTGCTTGCGCAGCTCGAGCAGCGCCAGGAACGCCACGGCCACCTCCACGCGGGAGAGGCCCTGCACCTCCTGGTCGAAGTCGAAGCGGGTGCGGCGGCGCAGCAGGGCGCGCCAGCGGTCGAGGAACTGGGACACGGGCGGGAAGCGGAGCGCCATGTGCGCCGTCGAGGGCGCGGGCGGCTCGACGGCCAGGGCGCGGAGCGCGCCGGCGAGCTTCTCGGGGTCCTGCTGGGCGAGCCTGCGCTCGACCTTCGGCGCGAGCGGCGCCGGGCCGAGACGGAAGAAGACGGTGCCGCGCTCGTCGAGCCGGTCGCGCAGCCAGCCGGCGGCCTCCTTGGCCCGGCGGTACTCGGCGAGCCGGCGCGCGAGCTCCTCGGCCGCCTCCTCGGGCTCGAGCTCGGCCAGCTCGGCCTCCTCTTCCGGGAACAGCTGCCGCGCCTTCAGCTCGAGCAGCGCGGCGATGAGGACGAGGAACTCGCCGCAGGCGTCGAGGTCGGCGTCGCCGCGGGCCACGAGGTGCTCGACGAAGGCGACCACGATCTCGGCGAGCTCGATCTCGCGCAGCGGGATCTCGTCCTTGAGGACGAGGGTCAGCAGGAGGTCGAACGGGCCTTCGAACGCGTCGAGGTCGAGCTCCAGCTCGCGGACGGGCAGGGCCATCCGCGGCAGGGTACTGCCGCTACCGGACGCGCCCCTTCGGGATGGCCATCGCCGGCCCCTTCTGCACCGTCCGCGGCGGCCGGGGCCGGTCGGCCGGCGCGGCGCGCACGAACTGCCACCACACGAAGAAGCCGGTCGAAACGAGCCAGACGGCGATCGACACCCAGGCGTTCAGCCGCAAGCCGGCGAAATGGTGCGCCGGGTCGATGCGCAGGAGCTCCTCGAAGAACCGCCCGAAGGTGTAGTAGGACACGTAGAGCGCGAAGATCCCCGGCGGGCGGATCCGGTAGCGGCGGTCGAGCCAGAGGAGGAGCGCGACCCCGGCGAGGTCCCACAGCAGCTCGTAGAGGAACGTCGGGTGGTACGTCGCGTACTGGAGGTAGCCGTTCATCCGGTGGCCCGCGTCGATCTGCAGGCCCCAGGGGAGGCTGGTCGGCTTGCCGTAGAGCTCCTGGTTCCAGTAGTTGCCGACGCGGCCGATGCCCTGCGCGAGCAGCAGCCCGGGCGCCGTCGCGTCCATGAAGAGGCGCGCGGAGGCGCCGCTGCGGCGCACGATCCAGACGCCTGCGAGCGTGCCGAGCAGGATGCCGCCCCAGATCCCGAGGCCGCCCTGCCAGACCTCGAAGATCCCCTTCGCCTTGGGATCGGGCACCTCGTTCCACGAGGTGACGTCGTGGTAGGCGCGCGCGCCGACGACGCCGAACGCCACGCCCCACACGGCGACGCGGACGACGAGGTCCGAGTCGCCCCCGAGCGCCTGCCAGCGGCGGATCGTCAGCAGGATGCACGCGACGATCGCGACGAGCAGCGTCAGCCCGTACAGGTGGACGACGAGCGGCCCCAGGTCGAAGGTCCCGCTCGAGGGCGAAGGGATCGAGCCCAGCATGGGAGCCCAATACTGCCCGCGCCGCCGGGCGGCGCGCCAGTGTCACCGGGGTCACCCGAACGGTCGATGCGGCGCGAACGCAGGCCGGATGCGGCATTCCGCGCTCGCCGTCACGCTGCCGGCACGGACCCGTGACGGCTCGGACCTGGCACCGCGCCTCCGGCGGCAGCCGGTCGCGCTAGCGCAGGATCGAGAGCGCTACGTCGGGCGGGCAGCCCTTCTGGAGCAGCTCGACCGCGCGGTGGAGATCGACGTCGGAGCGCCCGGCGAGCTCGGCCGCGGCCGCCGGATCGAAGCCGGCCCGCTCGAGCTCCTGCGCGCGCCACCGCTCGACGAGCTCCTGCTCGCTCGGCCTGACGGATGTCTCGGCGGTGGGCATCTAGCTTCTCGTCTCCTCGGTCATCTGTTCGTTTAAACGCGCGAACCGGTTCTTCCCGTCCCGGGTCATCGGCAGATTTAACGCACTTCTAACCGGTTGGGTCACGCGAGAGCGGACTCTCCGAGGAGCGCCTTGATCTCGGCGTAGAAGTCCGGGGCCGGCTTGACGGTGAACTGCGGCCCGAACCGGTACGTCTTCGGCCCCTGCGAGGTGACGCAGTCGACGAGCACGGGCGCCTCCCCCGGGAAGTCGCGGATCACGTCGGCGAGCTCGCGGATCAGGCCGGCGCGCGCCCGGGTCGCGTCGATCTTCAGCCGCACCTCGCGCTTCTCGGCCACCGCCTCGAACGCGTTCAGCTCGAGCGCGACGATCTTCGTCTCGCCCTCCTTGCGGTCGATGCGCCCCTTGAGGACGAGGATGCGGTCGACGACGCACAGCTCCCGCGCCTGCTGGTACGTGGTGTTGAAGACGACGGCCTCGACGGCGCCGGTGACGTCCTCGACGCGGAGGAACACCATCGGCTCGCCCTTCTTCGTCGTCATCTGCTTCACCGCCGCGACGATGCCGCCGACGGTGACCACCTCGCCGTCGCGCCGGCGGTCGAGCTCGGCGAGCGGCGTGTCGGTCTTGCGCCGGAGCTGGTCCCGGATCGCGTTCAGCGGGTGCTCGGAGACGTAGAGGCCGAGCACCTCCTTCTCGAGCCGCAGCAGCTCGTTCTCGTCGAACTCCTCCGACGGGACGACCGGATGGTGCTTGGGGCGCGTCTCCTCGACCGGAGCCAGGTCGAAGATCGACCCCTGGCCCGCGAGCCGATCGGCCTGGTGCTTCGCGCCCCAGCTGACGGCCTGCTCGAGCACCTGGAGCATCCCCTTGCGCGAGCCGGGCAGCGCGCCGCACTTGACGAGCGCCTCGAGCACGCGCTTGTTCGAGACCGAGCCGTCGACGCGCTCGGCGAAGTCCCAGATCGACTCGAACGGCCCGTCCGCCTCGCGCGCGGCGATGATCGCGCGGCAGGCGCTCTCCCCCACGCCCTTCACGGCGTTGAGCCCGAACCGGATCTTGCCGTCGACGACCGCGAAGTCGACCTGCGAGGAGTTCACGTCCGGCGGCAGCACCTCGATGCCGAGGTCGTGGCACGCGTTGACGTAGATCGGCACGCGGTCCTTCGTGTTCATCACCGAGCTGATCAGCGCCGCCATGTACTCGCGCGGGTGGTTCGCGCGCAGCCAGGCGGTGCGGTACGAGATGAGCGCGTAGCACGCGGCGTGCGACTTGTTGAACGAGTAGTCCTGCGCCTTCTCGATGTCGTCCCAGAGCTGCCGGGCCACCTGCTCGGTCGTGTTGTTCGCGATGCAGCCCTCGAGGAACTTGTCCTTGAGGGACGCCATGAGCGAGTGGATCTTCTTGCCGATCGCCTTGCGCAGATCGTCCGCTTCGGCCGGGGTGAAGCCCGCGATCGCCTTGGCGATCTCCATCGACTGCTCCTGGTAGATCGAGATGCCGTAGGTCTGGCCGACGATCGCCTCCAGGCGCGGGTCGAGGTACGTCACCTGCTCGCGGCCGGCCTTGCGGGCGGCGTAGTTCGGGATGTACTGCATCGGGCCCGGCCGATAGAGCGCGACGAGCGCGATCAGGTCCTCGAACTCGGTCGGCTTCACCTGCCGCAGCGCCTCGCGCATACCCGATGACTCGAACTGGAAGACGCCGGCCGCCTCGCCCTTCGCGAGCATCTCGTACGTCGCCTTGTCGTCCATCGGGATCTGCGTGATGTCGAGGTTCCCGATCAGCTCGCACGCCTTGTCGATGACGTCGAGGTTGCGCAGGCCGAGGAAGTCCATCTTCAGCAGGCCGAGCGCCTCGACATCCGACATGTTGAACTGGGTGACGACTTCCTGGTCGGCGCCCTTCTGCTGGAGCGGGACGACCTCGATCAGCGGCTGCGCGCCGATGACGACGCCGGCGGCGTGGATCGAGTCGGCGCGGGTCAGCCCCTCGAGCGGCTGCGCGAGCTCGACGATCTCCCGCGCGACCGGGTCGGCGTCGACCGCCTTCCGGAGCTCCGCCCCCGGCTTCAGGCACTCGTCGAGGGTCTGGCCGGGGCCTTCCGGGATCAGCTTCGCGATCTTGTCGACGACCCCGTACGGCACCTCGAGCACCCGTCCGGCGTCGCGCACCGCGGCGCGCGCGGCCATCGTCGAGAACGTGATGATCTGGGCGACCCGGTCGGAGCCGTACTTCTCGCGGACGTAGTTGATGACGCGCTCGCGGCCCTCCACGGCGAAGTCGATGTCGATGTCGGGCATCGACTTGCGGCCCGGGTTGAGGAACCGCTCGAACAGCAGGTCGTACCGGATCGGGTCGAGATCCGTGATCTGCAGGCAGTAGGCGACGAGGCTGCCGGCGGCCGAGCCGCGGCCCGGGCCGACGCCGATGCCGTTGCGCCGGGCGAACGCGATGAAGTCGTGGACGATCAGGAAGTAGTCGGCGAAGCCCATCTCCTTGATGGTCTTCAGCTCGAAGCGGAGCCGCTCGGTCAGCTCGGGCGTGACCGTGCCGTAGCGCCGCTCGAGCCCGCGCTCGCACAGCTCGACGAGGTAGTCGAACGCGTCGCGGTCGTCGGGCGTCGGGAAGTGCGGCAGGAGGATCCGGCCGAGCTCGATCTCGACGTTGCAGCGCTCCGCGACCTCGAGCGTGCGCCGCATCGCGGCCTCCTGCCCGGGGAAGTCGAGCGCCATCTCCTGCGGGCTCTTGAAGTAGAAGTGGTCGGTCTCGAACTTCCAGTGGTTCGGGTTGCGGAGGCTGTCGCCCGACTGGATGCAGAGCAGCGCCTCGTGGGCGCGCGCGTCCTCGTGGCGCAGGTAGTGGACGTCGCCGGTGGCGACGGTCGGCAGCCCCGCCTTCCCGGCCAGCTCGACGAGCTGCGGCACGAGCCGCTGCTGCACCTCGAGGTGCGCGTTCTGGAGCTCGACGTAGACGTTGTCGCGGCCGAACACCTGCGCGAGCCGGTCGAGCTCGCCGGCCGCGTCGGCGGGCCGGTTCTCCTCGAGCGCCTTGCAGACCCGGCCGGAGAGGCAGCCGGAGAGGGCGATCAGCCCCTCGCCGTGCCGCTCCAGGAGCTCCCAGTCGACGCGCGGCTTGTAGTAGTAGCCCTCCAGGTAGCCGAGCGACGAGAGCTTGATCAGGTTCCCGTAGCCGACGCCGTCGCGCGCCAGGAGCGTCAGGTGCGCGTAGCCCTTCTGGGTCGCCTTCCGGTCGTCGGCGACGTAGACCTCGCAGCCGATCACCGGCTTGACGCCGGTTCCCTTCGTCTGCTTCCAGAGCTGCACGGCGCCCGCCATCGACCCGTGGTCGGTGAGGGTGACCGCCGGCATCTCGAACTCGGCGGCGCGCTTGACGAGGTCGTCGACCCGGCACGCTCCGTCGAGGATCGAGTACTCCGAGTGGACGTGGAGGTGGACGAAGTCGGCCTGGCCCATCGAGAGGGCCAGTGTACGCCCGCCCCCGGCGGGCACCCCCTCGGGCCGTCAGCGGCGCTTCGACGGCCGCTTCCGCGGCGGCTGCTGCTGCGTCTCGAGGAGCGAGCCGGAGAGCGAGGGGCCGGTCGCCCAGAGCTCCCAGAGCAGCGCGATCGTCATGCTCCCATGGAAGCAGGGGTATTGACCGCTGTCAGCGGCCGATTCGTGGGCAGGTCCGTACCCCTTTTCCGCCATGCTGGTGGGCGGATGGGGCAGGAGAGCTCACCCGACGCGATCGTCGCCGAGGCCCGCGCGCAGGTCGCCGCGGGCCGCGCGCCGGACGTCGAGGCGCTGGCGGAGCGGCTGCGCCGCGTCGCAGCCGACGACGCGGCGCGCAGGCGCGCGCTCGCACAGCTCGAGCGCGTCGCGGCCGTCCACCGCGCGCGCAGCCTGGTCGAGCGTCCGGCCGCACCACCGGCGCCCCGGCCCGCGGCCGCTCCGCCCCGTTCGCTGCGCTCCGCGCTGCGCACGAGGCCGACGATCGTCGGGAACCTCGACGTGCGCCGCGACGGCGACTTCGTCCTCGCCTGGGATCCCGTGCCCGCGGTCGCCTCCTGGGAGGTGCGCTTCAGCGAGCGCGCCGACGTCCGCTCGGACTACGCCGAGCTCGAGGCGCTCGAGCTGCCCGCGCAGACGACGCGCGTCGACGTCCCGCTCGCCGACCGGCTCTTCCGCGTCAACGTCATCGGCCGCAGCCGCGACGGCCGCCCGGTCCGCCGCGCGCTCGTGTCCGCGCTCACACGCGAGACGTGGGGCGAGCGCTGGCAGCGGCGGCCGACGGCGTCCTAGTCAGGCGAGCGCCGCGAGCACGTCGCCGAAGCGCCGGTCGGCGAGCGCGCCGAACAGCGCGTGCCGCGTGAGCTTCGCGCGCGTCGTGGCCGGGCTCGCCAGGCCGCAGAGGAAGCGGGCGCGCTGGCGCGCAGTCGCGAGCGCCTCGGGGTGCTCGGCCTGCAGCTCGACCAGCTCCGGCACGGCGAGCGGCGTCTCGTCTGCCCGCGCGACGCGCCGCGGGACCCCGGTCAGGCAGAACGTGCACTGGCCGCACGGGCCGGGGAGCGTCTCGCCGAAGTAGCCGACGAGCGCCTGCACCTGGCAGCCGTCGTGCTCGACCAGGTCGACAACGCGCTGGATGCGCTCGGTCTCCGCCTGCTCGCGCCGCTCGAACCGCGACACGAGCTCGTCGCACAGCGCCGCGGGCGAGGCGGGCTGGGCCAGGATCGTGTAGCGCTGGCGGACGTCGCTCGCCTTCACCTCCACGAGGCCGCGCTCCTCCAGATGGCCGAGCGCGGCGACGATCCGCGAGCGCTCCTCCCCCAGGGCGGCCGCGGACTCGGCGGGGTCGATCGACGTCCACGTCCGGCCCGCGCGACCGGACGCGACCAGGCGGCGGAGGAAGTCCGCGCGGCGCGCGTCGAAGGCCGCGTAGACGTCCTCCCACTCGGAGGCCGGACGCACGGAGTAGCCCGCGTAGAACGGCGTCCCCTGGCGGAGGAGGCCGTCGAGCTCCAGGTAGGTGAGCAGCGTCTTCAGCACGAGCGGACGGACGTCGAATCGCCCGGACAGCTCGTGCTCCGAGATCGCGAGCGTCTCGCCGACCGGGTGGGAGAGCACCTCCCGCAGCAGGCCCTCGATCGCCGCCGGGGTCGGCGTGTCGCCGTACGCGAAGTTCTCCAGCGTCGGCACGTCGTCGGCGCAGGCGAACAGCTCGCACGTGCTCGGCGCGCCGTCGCGCCCGGCCCGCCCGATCTCCTGCGAGTAGGACTCCAGCCCCTTCGGCAGGTTCACGTGGTAGACGAAGCGGACGTCCGCCTTGTCGATGCCCATCCCGAACGCGATCGTCGCCACGACGACGTTGCGGTCGGAGCCCGACCACCACTCCTGCACGGCGACGCGTTCCTCCGCGCCGAGCCCCGCGTGATACGCCCGTGCCGGCACGCCCGCCTCGGCGAGGATCGACGCGACGCGCTCGGCGGTCCGCTGCAACGTGACGTAGACGATCGTCGAGCCGGGCGGGCGCTCGCGGAGCCGCTCCAGCAGGAGGCGGTCGCGGTCTGCCGCCGCGACCGGCGTCGTCAGCAGGGTCAGGTTCGGCCGGTGGAAGCCGGTGACCACGGCATCGGCCTCGTCGATCCCGAAGCCGGCGCAGATGTCGGCGACGACGGCCGGCGTCGCGGTCGCGGTCAACGCCAGCACGCGCTCGGCGCCCAGCGTCCGCGCGTGCGCGGCGAGCTTCAGGTAGTCGGGGCGGAAGTTGTGCCCCCACTCCGAGATGCAGTGGGCCTCGTCGACGGCAAACAGGGAGATCGGCGTCTCGGCCAGCTGCGCCAGGAACCGCTCGTTGTTGAAGCGCTCGGGCGCGACGTAGAGCAGCTTCAGGTCGCCCGTCCGGAGACGGCGGCTCACCTCGCGCGTCTCCTCGGGCCCGAGGCTCGAATCGAGCCGCGCCGCGGGCACGCCGTGGCGCTCGAGCGCCTCGAGCTGGTCCTTCATCAGCGCGATCAGAGGGGACACGACGACGGTCACCCCGTCGAGCAGCACGGCGGGCAGCTGGTAGCAGAGGCTCTTCCCGCCGCCCGTCGGGAAGACGGCCAGCGCCGAGCGGCCCGCCAGGAGCGCCTCGACGACCTGCTCCTGGCCCGGGCGGAAGCCGCCGAACCCGAACCGGGAGGCCAGGACGTCGCGCACCGTCTCAGGCTAGCGTCACGGATGTGACACCTCCGTCAGGGCTTCAGGTCGAGATTCGCTCAGGCGACCATTCCGCCTGGATCGTGGAGGTGGGGGGCGGGATCCGGCGCTACGCCGCGGCGGGGGTCGACGTCCTCGACGGCTACGCGGACGACGAGATCTGTCACTCGGGGCGCGGCCAGCTCCTGCTCCCCTGGCCGAACCGGATCGCCGACGGCCGGTACGCCTTCGCGGGCTCCGAGCGGCAGCTCGCGCTCACCGAGCCCCAGGCACGCAACGCGATCCACGGCCTCGTCCGCTGGGCCAACTGGACGGTCGCCGACCGGGCCGCCGACCGCGTGACGATGGCGTACGCGCTGCACCCCCAGCCGGGCTATCCGCACGCGCTCGACCTGCGGGTCGAGTACCGGCTCGACGGCCGGAGCCTGGCCGCCACGATCGACGCGACGAACGTCGGCGACGCGCCCTGCCCGTTCGGCGCGGGCGTCCATCCCTACCTGGCCGTCCCGGGACCGACGGTCGACGACGCCGTCCTGCGCGCGCCCGGCCGGACGCGCTTCGACTCGGACGAGCGCGGCATCCCGACCCGGCGCGAGCCCGTCGACGGCACGGCGTTCGACTTCCGCGAGCCGCGCGCGATCGGGACGACCGTGCTCGACACGTGCTTCACCGACCTCGAGCGCGACCCCGACGGCCGGGCGCGCGTCCGCCTCGGCGACACCGTCGTCTGGTTCGACGAGGCGTACCCCTACGTGATGCTCTTCACCGGCGACCCGCTCGCCGACGTCGCCCGCCGCAGCCTGGCGGTCGAGCCGATGACGTGCGCGCCGAACGCGTTTCAGTCGGGCGACGGGCTGCTCGTGCTCGAGCCGGGCGAGTCGTTCTCCGGCTCGTTCGGCATCGAGCCGAACGCGTCGTAGGCCGCCTGGAGCACGTCGGCGACGTCACGGTCGCCGACCCGCACGCCGAGGGGGCCGAGGCGCTTCAGCACCGCCCCGGCCGGCAGCGGGCGCCGCGGCCGCGGCGGCGGGAGCGGGCCCGCCTCCCATTCCTCCGGCGGGGCGAGCTCCGGCTCGTCGTCGTCCTCGAGCTCGAGCGGCTGCCGCGCGCGCTCCGGCGTGCACCCGCGCCAGCGCAGCAGCGCCGACGGGTCGTCGTCGATCGCCTCCGCGAACGCGCGCCCGAGCGCCGCGGCGTGCGCGCAGGCTGCCGTCCCGTCGCACGAGCACGCGTGCGGGATCCGGTCGGGGACGAGCGCGACGTCCCAGTCCTCGCGCAGCAGGTGCTCCAGATGGTCGGACTGCTCCCTGCCCTCGGCGGCCGCCTCGAGCGGGCCGTTGCCGCGCGCGAATCGCCACATGGCCGCCCAGAGCCGCTGCGGGACGACCTCCGTGGCGAACGAGACCTCGCAGCCGTCGACCAGCGCCGTCACGGCGCCTTCCACGATCCGCAGGTCCGTCACCGCCAGCCCCTCGTCCTCTCCCCCGACGGCCGCGGCGACGGCCGCCGCCCACGGGCCGTGCCTCACGCCGCCTCCTCCTCGTCCTCGTCGTCCCAGTCGGGAGCGAGGGCGACCGCGGCGCGGATGGCGCCGAGATCGAGGTCGCCGAGCCAGTCCTCGGAGCCGCCCACGATCACCTGCTCGGCCAGCTCGCGCTTCGAGTCGAGCAGCCGGTCGATCCGCTCCTCGAGCGTCCCGAGGCAGACGAGGCTGTGGACGAACACCGGGCGCCGCTGGCCGAGCCGGTAGGCGCGGTCGGTCGCCTGCTGCTCGACGGCCGGGTTCCACCAGCGGTCGAAGTGGAAGACGTGGTTGGCGGCGGGCAGGTTGAGCCCGCGGCCGCCGGCGCGGATCGAGACGACCAGGACCGCCGGCCCGTCCGCGGCCGCGAAGGACGTGAGGAGCTCCTCGCGCTGCCGCGCGTGCAGGCCGCCGTGGAAGAACCCGACGTCCACCCCGAGCCGCTCCTCCAGGTATGGGACGAGCCGGTGGAAGCCGGGGTACTGCGTGAAGACGAGCGACTTCTCGCCCGCCGGCACGGCCCGAAGCAGCTCGAGGAGCCGCTCGAGCTTGCCCGAGCGCCCGTCGAGCGCGCGGCCCGTCGGCAGCACCATCTCGGGGTGGTTGCAGACCTGCTTGAGCTGCCCGAGCATCGCCAGCACCGCGCCGCGGCGGCCGAACCGGTCCTGGTGCTCCTCGACGCGCGGCAGCCAGCGGTCGACCGTCGCCTGGTAGAGGCTCGCCTGCTCGACGGTCAGCCGGCAGTGCTCCTTCGTCACCGTGATCGGCGGCAGCGCCAGCTCGACCTCGTCCGCGTCCTTCTCGCGCCGCAGCACGAACGGCCGGATGATCGCGCGCAGCCGCTCCAGCGCGCGCTCGTCGCGGTGCAGCTCGATCGGCCGGGCGAAGACGCGCTCGAACCAGGCGCGCGACCCGAGCAGACCCGGGTTGAGCAGGTCCATCAGCGCCCACAGCTCGCCGAGCCGGTTCTCGATCGGCGTCCCCGTCATCGCGAGCCGGCGCCGGGTGCGGAGGCGGCGGAGCGCCTTCGCGCGCTTCGTCCACGGGTTCTTCACGTCCTGCGCCTCGTCGACGAGGAGCCGGTCCCAGTCGACCGCCTCGAGCGCGTCGACGTCGCGGGCGGCGACGTCGTAGGAGGTGACGACCACGTCGACGCTGCGCGCCGCCTCCGCGAGCGCCGCGCCGGCGAGCCGGTCGCCGCCGTGGTGGAGCAGCACCCGCAGCGACGGCGCGAAGCGCTCGAGCTCGCTCACCCACTGGCCGGCCACGCTCATCGGGCAGACGACGAGCGTCGGCCCGAGCGGCTCCGCCGAGTCGACGCGCTCGGACAGCAGCATCGCGATCGCCTGGACGGTCTTCCCCAGCCCCATGTCGTCGGCCAGGATCGCCCCCACGCCCAGGTCGCCGAGCAGCCGCAGCCACCCGTGGCCGCGCTCCTGGAAGGCGAACAGCTCCGAGGTCATCCCGGGCGGCGTGGGCAGCGGCCGGAAGCCGCCCTCCGCGCCGGCCAGGAGATCCTCGAGCGGCGCGTCGAGCGTGACGCGGCCGAGCTCGAGCCCCGCCTCGTCGGTGTCGAGCCCGCCGACGGCGCGGACGAGGTCGACGACGCCGCCGCCGCGCCGCCGGCGCTCGAGGAACCGCAGCGCACGCTCGACGTCGGAGCGGCGCAGCGCGTGCCAGCGCCCGCCGGCGCGGAGCACCGGCTCCTTGGCCGCGGCCAGCTCGCGCAGCTCGGCCTCGGTGAGCACCGCGTCGCCGACCGCGATGCGCCAGTCGAAGCGCGCCAGCGCGCCCGTCGAGAGCAGGCCGCTCGCCCGCGTGGCGCTCGTCGCGGACAGGTCGACGCGGACGCGGCTCGGCGTGCGCAGCCACATGCGCGGCAGCAGCACGGGGACGCCGTGCCGCTCGAGCGCGGGCACGGCCTCGCGCAGGAAGCGGATCGCCGCCGGCCCGTCGAGGAGGACGTCCTCCGGATCGTCGGCGTCGAACGCGAGCCCGTGCTCCGCGAGCAGCGGTGCGAGCGTCACCAGACCGCGTTCGAGGTCGCCGTGCGGGTCGCTCGCGCGCAGGAAGAGGAAGCCGTCCTCGCCGCCGCGCCGGCGGAGCAGGGAGGCGGGCAGTGCGAGCGTCGGATCGTCGGCGGCGTGCAGCCACAGCTCGAGGGCGAGGTCGTCGCCGCGCTCGTCGAGGCGCAGGCCCAGCGTCCAGGACGCGCTCGACAGGGCGCCGAGCCCCTCGTCGACCCACGCGGCCAGCCGGCGCCGGAGCGCGGCGTAGCCGTTGTGGGGCGGCAGCTCGGGCTCCGGGGCGGCGAGCCCGGCCAGGAACAGCTCCGCCGCCGACGGGCGGCCCGGCCCGGGCGGCACCGCGAGGCGCACACCGGCCGCCTGCAGACGGTCGCGCGCCAGCCGGTCGACGAGGACCGGGTAGAGGTCGCCGACGAGCGCCTCGCCGTCGCCGTCGAAGCCCGCCGTCGCCGCCGGGGGCAGCGCGGCGGCGATCTCCGTCAGGGTCTCGTCGACGCTCTCCTCCAGCGTCGAGCCCCAGAACGCGAACCATTGCGCGCCGCGGTTCCCGAGCTCCGGGTGGACGAGCCCCTCCGCCACCGACCGGCGTGCCAGCTCGACGACGGCGAAGGCGGCGCGGGCGCTGCCGCCGAGCGCCACGTCCTGCGGCGGCGCCGCGGCCAGCTCGAGGAGGCCGGCGGCGTCGAGGCGGCGGGTCTCGGACGCCGAGCCGTCGGGCAGCCGCGTGAAGACGGCCGCACGGGACGACTGCTCCCAGACGATCTCGAGGGTCGGCTCCGGCACGAACACTCCAAGGTACCTCGCGGCCTCCCCGCTCCGGTCTGCGACACTCCGCACCCGTGGCTGCGCCGACCTACGCCTCCAAGATCGCGGACGAGCTGGAGCGCGACGCGCTCGACCGCTTCCTCCGCTACGTCCGCATCGACACGCAGTCCGACCGGGACTCGCCGGCGCACCCGACGACGGCGAAGCAGCTCGATCTGAGCCGGCTGCTCGTCGACGAGCTGAACGGGCTCGGGCTCGAGGACGTCGAGATGACCGAGCAGGGCTACGTCTTCGCCACGCTGCCGGGCGTCGACGCCGGCGACGGCCCGACGGTCGGGCTCGTCGCGCACGTCGACACGAGCCCCGACGCCCCGGGCGCGGGCGTCGACCCGCAGATCTGGACGTCCTACGACGGCGGCGAGCTCGTGCTGCCGGGCGACCCGTCACAGGTCCTGTCCCCCGCCACGTCCGCCCTGCTCGGCGAGCGCATCGGGCACGACATCGTCACCTCGGACGGGACGACGCTGCTCGGCGCCGACGACAAGGCCGGCGTCGCGGAGATCATGGCCGCGGCCGCCTGGCTGCTCGCCAACCCCCAGGTCCCGCGGGCCCGCGCCCGCCTCGCGTTCACGGTCGACGAGGAGGTCGGCCGGGGCACCGAGGGCTTCGACATCGCCCGGTTCGGGAGCGACTTCGCCTACACGCTCGACGGCTCGACGGTCGGCCACATCGAGAACGAGACGTTCTCGGCGGTCAAGCTGTCCGTGACCTTCGTGGGCGTCGGCGTCCATCCCGGCACGGCGAAGGGGAAGATGGTCAACCCGGTGCGGATCGCCGCACGGTTCATCGCGTCGCTGCCCACCGAGACGCTCGCACCGGAGACGACCGAGGGCCGCGAGGGATTCGTCCACCCGTACGAGATCTCGGGCGGGATCGAAGGCGTCACCGTCACCTTCATCCTACGCGACCACGACTGGGACCGCCTCGTGGAGCACGAGGCGCTCGTGCGCCGGCTGGCGGAGGAGGCGGTCACCGATCCCCGCGCGACCGTCTCGTTCGCGCGCGAGGAGCAGTACCGCAACATGGGCGAGGCGCTCGACCGCGTGCCGCACGTCGTCGACGCGGCGCTGGAGGCCGCGCGGCGGGTCGGGCTCGAGCCGGTCCGCTCGTCGGTCCGCGGCGGCACCGACGGCGCCCGCCTGACCGAGCTCGGTCTCCCGACGCCGAACCTCTACACGGGCGGCAACGAGTTCCACTCGGTGCGCGAGTGGATCAGCGTGCAGGACCTGGCCATCTCGGCGGCGACCGCCGTCGAGCTGCTGCGCGTCTGGGCCGACCCGGCCTGGCGCGAGCGCGCGGCGTCCTGAAGCTGCGCTAGTCGGCCGCGTCGGGCCGGCCGCCGCCGCCGCTGCGGCGGCGCCAGAACGTCGCGACGCCGACGACGCTCGCCGCCAGGAGCGCGAGCGCGCTCTTGTTCGGCTTCTTCGTCTCCGGGTCGACGCTCGGAACGGCGTCCTTCGCCTTCTTCTTGACGACGCGCTTCGCGACCATCAGCGTCAGCCAGCCGACGACGGCGTTACGACGATTGACGATGCCCATCGGGGACGACTCTACCCCGCGCCCCACGAACGGGAAACGCGGGCCGGACCGCTCCCGGCAGGGTCAGACCCGGGTCTGACCCTGGTTCAACGGTCCGACGTGAGAAACGCCTGCTCCGGAAGGGTTCCCCCTTCGGGCGGGCGGACTGCCGGGGCGGGACCGGCAGGGTCAGACCCGGGTCTGACCCGGGGGTCCGCCCGCGCTACGCCTTGGCGGCCGCCTTCGGCTTGCGGTTCGGGATGTGGATGGCGCGGCCGAGCGCGGCCAGGCCCGCTTCCTTGATGCCCTCCGACAGCGTCGGGTGCGGCGCCATGCCGTCGGCGACGGTCTCGACCGTCGACTCGGCGGCGATCGCGACCACCCCCGCCTCGACCATGTCGGTGACGTGCGGGCCGACCATGACCAGGCCGAGCAGCTCGCCGTACTTCGTCTCGTGGATCGACTTGACCCAGCCGACCGTCTCGTTCTGCATGACGGCGCGCGCGTTGGCGACCCACGGGAACCTGCCGACGGCGACGTCGTCGCCGTGCTGCTCGCGCGCCTGCGCCTCCGTGAGCCCGACGGCCGCGATCTCCGGATCGGTGTAGATCGGCCGGGGCACGGCCCGGTTCGCCACGACGGCGTCGTGCCCGCAGGCGTTCTCCGCGGCGACCTCGCCTTCGCGGAACGCCGTGTGCGCGAGCTGCCAGTAGCCGGCGCAGTCGCCCACCGCGTAGATGTGCGGGACGGTCGTGCGGCGGCGGTCGTCGGCCTGGATGCCCTTCCGCTTGTCGAACGCGACTCCGGCCGCCTCGAGGCCGATGCCCTCGACGAGCGGCGCGCGCCCGACGGAGACGAGCATCAGGTCGCAGTCGACCTGCTCGCCCTCCCCGAAGCTGACCGTGAGGGTGTTCCCCTTCTGCTCCACCTTGGTGCACTGCTTGCCGAGCTGCAGCGCGATGCCGCGCTTCCCGAACTGCTTCGCCAGCTCCTTGGACGCGTCGGCGTCCTCCTGCGGGATGAGCGAGTCGAGCATCTCGACGATCGTGACCTCCGAGCCGAAGCGGCTGAAGATCGACGCGAACTCGCAGCCGATGATGCCGCCGCCGAGGATGACGAGCCGCTTCGGCACCTCCGTCTGCGCGAGCAGGCCGGTCGAGTCGACGCACAGGTCGGACTCGAGACCCGGGATCGGCGGCCGCATCGGGAACGAGCCCGTCGCGACGATCGCCGAGCGGAAGGTGACGTCCTCGCCGCCCTCCACCGCGATCGTGTTCGCGTCCTTGAACGTCCCGGTGCCCTTGACCCACTGGACGCCGTTCGTCTTGAAGAGGCTCGCGACGCCGGACGTCATCTGGTCGACGACGGCGGCCTTCCACTCGTTGGCGGCGCCGAAGTCGAGCTCGCTGCCGCCGACCTTTACGCCGAGCTTGGCGAAGCTGTCCTCGGCCTGGTGCAAGAAGTGGGCGGTCTGCACCCACGCCTTCGTCGGGACGCACCCGACGCGCAGGCACGTCCCGCCGAGCGCGGGCTCCTTCTCGATGCAGGCCACGCTGGCGCCCAGCTGGGCCGCCCGGATCGCTGCGCTGTAGCCCCCGGGCCCTCCGCCCAGGACGGCGACGTCCACGTCCATCTCGTCTCCTCGAAAGGGGTCGGTTTCCGGGTCGGAGCGTAGCGGCCTAGCCGGTGACGAGGACGAGCTTGCCGAACTTCCCGCCCGCCGCGAAGGCGTCGTACGCCGCCTGCGCCTCGACCAGCGGGAACGTGCGGTCGACCGGGACCGTCACCCGGCCGGCGGCGAGCAGCGGCAGCACGTGACGCCCGACCCGCTGCACGACGAGCGCCTTCTCCTCGAGCGAGCGGGGCCGCAGGAGCGAGCCGTGGATCCGGGCGCGCCGCTGCATGAGGAGGCCGAAGTGGATCTCCGCGGTCGCCCCGGCGCCGGTGCCGATGACCGCGATCCGGCCGCCGAGCGCGAGCCGGCGCAGGTTGGCGGCGAGGTTCTCGCCGCCGACGAGCTCGAGGATCACGTCGTACTCGCCGTCGGGCTCCGTGTCGGCGCCGAGCGCGGCCACCCGATCCGCGTTCGCGCGGGCCGTCCCGGTGACGCGGGCGCCGGCGGCCAGGCCGAGCTGGACCGCGGCGACCCCGACGCCGCCGGACGCGCCGTTGACGAGCAGCCGCTCGCCGGCCTGCAGGCCGGCCTGGGCGAAGAGCGCGTCGTGCGCCGTCGCGTAGGCCTCCATCAGACCGCCGGCCTGCGGCCAGTCGATTCCGTCGGGCACGTGCAGGGCGTGCCGCTCGAACACCGTCACGAGCTCCGCGTGGCCTCCCCCGCCGAGCAGCGCCGCCACGCGATCGCCGGGCGCGAAGGAGGCGACGCTCCCACCGACCGCGACGACCTCGCCCGCGCACTCGAGCCCCGGCACGTCCTGCGGCGCGCCGGGAGGCGGCGGGTACCGGCCGGCGCGCTGGGCCAGGTCGGGGGCGTTCACCCCGGCGGCGCGGACCCGGATCAGGAGATCGCGGTCGCCCGGGATCGGGTCGGGCCGCTCCTCGATCTCGAGCCGTCCGTTCTTGATCGCAGCGACCAGCACCGCGATGGAATGCTACGGAGCATGAAGCTCGAGGGAGTCCACCACGTCACGTGCATCACGGCCGACGCGCCCGCGAACGTCTCGTTCTACGCGGACGTCCTCGGCCTGCGCATGGTGAAGAAGACGGTCAACCAGGACGACCCGACCGTCTACCACCTGTTCTACGCGGACGAGCGCGGCTCGTCCGGCGCCGACATCACGTTCTTCGAGTACCCCGGCCTGCCGCGCGGCCGGGCGGGCGACGGGATGGTGCACCGCGTCGTGTTCCGCGTCGCCTCCGAGGCGGCGCTCGACTTCTGGGAGGACCGCGTCGGCGGCGAGCGGCACGAGGGCTCCCTCGTCTTCACCGACCCGGACGGGCTCGCGCTCGAGCTGGCGCTCGACGACTCGTCCGACGAGCCGCTCATCGCGCACGACCCGGAGATCCCCGAGGAGCACGCGATCCGCGGGTTCGCGGGCGTGCGCGCGTACGCGGCGCATCCCCAGCGCAGCGCGCCGTTCCTCGAAGCGCTGGAGTTCGAGCCGGGATGGGAGGCCCGCGGGGAGATGCGCGGCGGCTTCTACGTCTACGACGAGCCGCCGGAGCAGCGCGGCCTCCAGGGAGCGGGCACGGTGCACCACGTGGCGTGGGCGTCGCTCCCGGACCAGCACGACGAGTGGCGGCGCGTCGTCGCGCGCGCCGGAGGCCGGCCGACACCGGTGATCGACCGCTTCTACTTCCGCTCGATCTACTTCCGCGAGCCGGCCGGGATCCTGTTCGAGATCGCCACCATCGGCCCCGGCTTCACCGCCGACGAGCCGTTCGAGACGATGGGCGAGGGCCTCTCGCTGCCCCCGGACTACGAGCATCTGCGGGAGAAGCTCGCGGGCGTGCTGACGCCGCTGCCCGTGCCGCGCCGGGTGCTCGCGAGGTGACGGAGAGCCTGGTCGCGCGGGAACGGCCCGCGGACGGCCAGGCCGAGGGCGCGCTGGTCCTCTTCCACGGACGGGCGACCGACGAGAACGACCTGTTCCCGCTCCTCGACGCGCTCGACCCGGAGCGGCGGCTGCACGGCTACACGCCGCGCGGGCCGCTGTCGCTGCCGCCGGGCGGCGCCCACTGGTACGTCGTGCCGCGCGTGGGCTACCCCGACCCGTTCACGTTCCGGAGCTCGTACCGCGCGGCGAGCGCGTGGCTCGACGGGCTGCCGTTCGACCGGGTCGTGCTGGGCGGCTTCTCGCAGGGCGCGGTGATGTCGCTCGCCCTCGGTTTGGGCGCCGACCGGCCGCGTCCCGCGGCGATCGTGGCGTTCTCGGGGTTCGTGCCGGTCGTCGAGGGCTGGGAGCCCGGCCTCGCGCCGCCGCTGCCGCCGGTGACGATCTTCCACGGCAGCCTCGACCCGGTCATCGTCGTCTCGTTCGGCCGGGCGGCGAAGGATCTGCTGGAGGGCGCGGGCGCCGACATCGTCTACCACGAGTCGGCGATCGGCCACACGATCGACCCGGCGTCGGTCGTCCTCGCCCGCGGCCGGATCGCGGACGCGCTGGCGTCCGGCTAGAGCGCGCGCCGCATCGTGACCGCGCCCTCGTCCTCGGTCACGCGCTCGAAGCCGTTGCGCTCGTAGAACCCGATCGCCGGCGAGCCCTGCTCCACCGAGAGCGACACGGCGCCGTAGCCCTCCGCCCTCGCCTTCTCGAGCAGCGCGTCGAGCAGCTCCTGCCCCACGCCGTGGCGGCGGCGCGACGGCACGACGGCGATCGTCAGCTCCGGCGTCTCCGCGTCGAGGAAGGCGTAGCCGGGGGCGTCCGCGGTGAAGCGCCTGATCCAGGCCGCGCCCACCCGGTTCGGGCCCTCGGCGGCGACGAGCGCCAGGTCGCCCGCCCGGCCCCAGTTGTCGACGTAGCGCGCCAGCGGGATGTCGGTCGCGAGCTGATTGACCCGCCACCCGTAGGCGTGGGCGAGCATCGAGCGCATGAAGGCGACGTCCCCGTGCGAGGCGCGGCGGATCATTCGAGCGGCTGCGCGAGCTGGATGCGGTTGCCGTCCGGGTCGAACACGTCGACGAGGCGCATCTGGCCGGCCAGCTCGAGCACCACGCCCACGTTCACGCCCTCGCCGCGCAGCCGGTCGGCGTCGGCCTTGATGTCGTCGACGTCGACCATCGCGACGCCCCCGTTCGCCTCGGTGGGGTCGCCCTCCGCGAGCGCGATGCGCATCGGCCCGCGCTCGAGCTTCGCCCAGCGGTCGTCCCAGTCGACGAACGTCTCCTCGAACCCCAGCAGCCGCTTGTAGAAGTCGCGGCCGCGGTCGAAGTCGCGGACGAGGTACCAGACGCGCGGCGGCTGCGTCACAGCGCCAGGGCGGGCTCTTCCAGGAACTGCTTGACCGTGCGCAGGAACTCGGCCGCCTGGGCGCCGTCGACGGCCCGGTGGTCGACCGTCAGCGTCAGCGTCACGATCGGCCGCACGGCAGGCGCGCCGTCGACCGCCACGACCTGGTCGGTGGTCGCGCCGACCGCGAGGATCGCCGCCTGCGGCGGGTTGATCACAGCGACGAACTGCTCCACCCCGTACTGCGGCATCCCGAGGTTCGAGATCGTGAACGTGCCGCCCTCGAGGTCCTGCGTCGTCAGCTTGTTGTCGCCGGCGCGGCCGACCAGGTCGGTGCGGCGCGCCGCGACCTCGGCGAGCGAGAGGCGCTCGGCGCTCGGCACGACCGGGACGACGAGCCCCTGC
>DASZWI010000229.1:0-3331 GCA_035546715.1 Gaiellaceae bacterium
GGGCCGTGGTCGGTCGGCGTCGTCTGCCTCGAGGGCCTCGGCCGCTACGAGCGCGGGCTCGCGCGCGACCTCGGCCTGGTCAAGCTCCTCTCGGCCCTGAAGGGCCGCTGGGTCGAGGCCGAGGAGACCGACGAGCTGCTCGCGCCGTACGGCGAGTGGGCCGGCCTCGCGAGCGTCTACCTCCTGGCGGGGTACGCCGCCGGTCTCGTACCCTTGCCGGATGAGCGCGCAGCCGCCTGACGTCAGGATCCTCGGCGACCCGGCCGGCGCGCTCGCGGAGCTGCTCGCCGACCAGGCGCGCCGGGGCGGCTCGATCGTGCTGACCGGCGGCTCGGACGTCGCCGACCCCTACGAGCGCGCGGCCGCGCTCGAGCCGGACTGGAGCAAGGTCGTGCTCTGGTGGGGCGACGAGCGCTGCGTCCCGCCGGACGACGAGCGCTCGAACTACGGACTCGCGAAGCGCAGCCTGCTCGACCGCCTCGCGCGGCAGCCGGACGAGATCCACCGGATCCGCGGCGAGCTCCAGCCGGCCGACGCGGCCGGGGAGCTGAACAAGCAGCTCGAGGGCGCCGAGCTGGACTTCCTGCTGCTCGGGCTCGGGCCCGACGGGCACTGCGCGTCGCTCTTCCCGGGCTCCCCGCAGCTCGACGTCGAGGACGCCCTCGCGACGAGCGGGCCCGCCGGCCTCGAGCCGTTCGTCGACCGCGTGACCCTCACCCTGCCGGCGCTCCGCTCGGCGCAGCGCATCGTGTTCGTCGCCACGGGCGAGCGGAAGGCGAAGGCCGTCGCGGGCGCGTTCGGCGGCGAGGTCTCCCGCGACGTCCCGGCGAGCCTGGTGCGGCTCGCGCCGGTGCGCGTCGAGGTGCTGGTGGACGCGGCCGCCGCGTCCCTTCTGGACAAGTCCTGAACGCCTGACTACAACGTCCGGATGGCCAGGCCGCGGAAGCCGTCGAGGGACGTCCTCGAGATCGACCGTCCCGAGCAGCTCAAGGCGCTCGGCCATCCCCTGCGGCTGAAGGTGCTGCAGGCGCTCGGCGAGACCGACGAGGCCCTGACGAACCGCGAGCTGGCCGGCCGGCTGGAGGTCGACCCGGGCCACCTGCACTTCCACGTGCGCATGCTCGCGCGCGCCGGGCTGATCGAGCCGGTCGCGGGCCGCGGCCGCGAGAAGCCCTACCGGCCGGCCGCCGCGCACCTGCGGGTCGGGCCGGAGGTGCGCGCCAGCGGGCTGGCGAGCGACCTGCAGGCGGCGCAGCTCGGCGAGCTCCAGCGCGCGTTCCAGCGCTACGCCGCGAAGGGCGACCTGCGGACGGTGCAGGTGCACGCGAAGGTCGAGCTCGAGCAGCTCCGCGAGATCCTGTCCGACCTCGTCGACCGGATCGACGCCGCCGAGGACGAGAGCCAGCCGCTCCAGACGCTGCTCATCGCCTTTCACCCGGCGATCGACCAGGGTGAGGACGGCTAGGCCGGCGGCAGCACGGGCGACGCCGGCAGCTCGACCTCGATCCCGCGGCGCGCCGCGAGCAGCCGGAGGACGAGCGCCGTGTCGGCGACCGCCATGTCCTCGAGGTACGCGTCGCGCCGCTCGAAGGACGCGACGACCGACTCGATCGCCTCGATGGCGGCGATGACGTCGTGGGCCGCGATCGCGGCGAGCGCGTCGGCGACGTCGTGCGGGAAGTCCTCGCGCTCGAGGAGCGAGACGGCGGCGTGGCGCGCCTCGGCCCAGCGGCCGAGCGCGAGCAGCGCGAGGCAGGCGGCGTAGCGGCCGATCGGCGACACGGCGGTCGCGGTGCCGAGCTCCAGCGTCCAGCGCGCCAGCTCCTCCACCGCGGGCTCGTCGCCGGCGAGCAGCGACGCCTTGAGCGCCCCGATCGGCCGCCCCCACGCGTCGGTCGCGCCGCCGACGTCCCAGCTCGTCCGCAAGTCGGACGCGGCGCGGCGGAGCCACTCGCCCGCGGCCGGGTCGCCGTCCATCAGGAGCGCCAGCCCGGCCGCGTACGCGACGTTGCCCTGACGGACGACCGAGCGCTCGTCGTCGACGCGCGCGGCGCCCTCCTCGTACCGGCGCGCCTTCTCGGCCGCGGTCGCCGACCAGCTCACAGGTAGCCGCGCTTCGCGAGGAACGTCCAGAGCTTGGTGACGTAGGCGCGCCCGACCGGCCAGCCCGCGGCCTCGTAGCCCCCCAGCTTCCCGCCGGCCGCGTACGTGAGGAGCGTCTTCTTCGCCAGCGCCGCCTGGCCGAGGATGGCCTCGTCCGCGGCCCACGCGGCGAAGACGCCGCGCGCGTCGTCCTTGCGGTCGATCGCCGCCTGGGCGGCCCGCCACCAGCGCGCGGCGTCCGCGCTGACGAGCTGGACGTGGTCGCGCGTCACGTCCTCGAAGCGGCCGCCGAGGTACCGCAGCAGCAGGATCGGGGCGCCGGACCCGGCGTACGCGGTGAACTCGTAGGCGAACGACTCGTCGGCCGACTGGAGGAGCGGCTTGCCGCGGGCGAGCACAACCTTGGCGCCCGCGTCGGCGAGGTCGAGCTCGACCTTGAGCGGGTGCGGGCTGCCGAAGTCGAAGACCTGGTCGACGTAGCAGCAGTGCGCGCCGCCGGTGTACAGCTCGAGGACGAGCTCGGGGCTGCCGTCGCCGTCCAGGTCGCGGAAGAAGAGGCCCGGGCCCGTGCCGAACGCGGGCTCGGGATGGTCGGCTCCCGGCTCCGACGAGACGACCGGCGTGTCGAGGAGCTGCTTCGAGCCCTTGGCGACGGAGAGCCGCAGGTGCGAGTAGGAGGGTCTCGTGTTCACGTCGTTCCGGTCGTACGAGAACGTCGCGCGCCAGGCGCCGAGCGTCGCGTGCTCGACGCGGTGGTGGACGGCCGCCGCCGCTCCGGCGGCGCAGACGCCGGCCAGGAGGGCGGCCAGGCCGGCGACGCGGGTGCGCATCAGAGAGCCGCCTGCCGCGCGATCCGCGCCGCCGCCGCCAGCTCGTCGAGCTCCCTGCGCGCCTCGTCGACGTCGCGGTCGCGGAAGGCCGCGCCGAGGCGGCGGCCGGCCGTGTCGACGAACACGTCGGCCAGCCGCAGCCGGCGCTGCACCGGTCCCTGCGACCAGCGGAAGCTCTGCGCCTTGGCGAGCGGCACCCAGACGGTGACGCGCGCCAGGCGGCCGGTCCGGGTCGCGACGAGCTCGTCCGTCCGCGCGACGGCGAGGTTGTGGAAGCGCAGCGGCGACTTCCAGCGCGCCCTGGCCGGCGCGGGGTCGACGGGCGCCGGCGCGCCCGGCAGGACGCGCTCGAGCAGGGCGAGCGCCTCGGCGCGCGGGCCGACCGGCAGCACGGCGCG
>DASZWI010000230.1:0-13728 GCA_035546715.1 Gaiellaceae bacterium
GGCCTCGTCGCCCGGCTGCTGCGCGCCGCGTAGACCGCGTCGGGCCGGGCCCGGCGGCGGTCGGACCCCGTGTGGGCAGGGGCTGTCCTCCGAGGACGCGTCCCGAGGGGCCGACCCCGTGGTCAGACCAGCGTCACAGAACTGTGACGGACAATCCACGGACAAGAAAAGCCCTGCACATCGACGTTTCGTCGGCCGCCGCGGACACGTCCGCGAGGGGCGATTTCGTGGTCAGACCAGGGTGACGGAAGTGTCACGAACGATCCACAGGTCCACACTCCGCCGTTCGAGACGGGTCCGTGCGAGGCGGGCCGGGAGCCGGGCGCGGCGGCGCGGGCGTGGTCAGTCGCGGGGGCGTGGCCAGGCGCGCGGCCGTGGTCGGACGCGCGGCTCCGGTCAGGCGCGGGGCGGCAGCGGGACGTCGTCGAGCATGTCGGCGCCCGCCTGCACCGGCGGGGCGCCGTAGGCGAAACAGATCAGCTCCTCGTCGCCCTCGTTTCGGACCTGGAGCGGCGTCATCGCGTCGACCGCGACCACGCTGCCGGGGCCGACGTCGACGCGCTCGCCCTCCTCGCCGACGAGCATCGTCAGCGTCCCCGAGACCACGACGAAGACCTCCTCCTGCCCGTGGTCGCGGTGCCGCCGGCCCGTCGTGTGGGGCGGGTAGCGCCACAGCCGCGCGCGCGACTGCGTCAGACCCGCCGCCGTGGTCAGGTCGGCGACCCGCCGTGGCTCCTGACCCGGGTTCGGCGGCCGCTCCTCGAACTCGAGCGTGGTGACGTCGGCGACGCGGTAGCCCACGGGCTGGGTTCTACCGGAACGCACGCTCCTCGACGACGGCGAACTGACTGCGGAGACCCGTGACGTCGAGCAGGCGCTGCACCGGCCAGCCGGTGCCCTCGCCGAGGACGAGGACGAAGCCGAGCAGCCGCGTCTTGGCGCGGTGACTGCCCGCGAGCAGGACGCCGACGACGGTCGAGTCGACGAACTCGGTCGCCGACAGGTCGACCGCGATCGACAGCCCCTCCGCGAGCAGCGCGTCCAGGTGGCGGGCGAGACGGTCGGCGGAGTACGACTCGTGCTCCCCGCGCAGCCCGACGACGGCGCGGTTGCCTTCGACGACGACGCTGAGATCGGTGGTGGGCATGGTGTCCTGCGGTTTGGCGGGTGGGTCCGTGCCCTCCTCGCCGCCCCTCCACTTCGAGAACGGTCCCGCTCCGGCTCGGGATACGGTGGAGCCGTGCTCCTCGTCACCGCAGCGACGGAGAACGAGCTCCGCGGCGCGGGCGACACGCCGACGCTCGTCTGCGGCGTCGGCCCGGTGGAGGCGGCCGTCCGCACGGCGGCCGAGCTCGCCCGCAGCCGGCCGAGCGCGCTGCTGCTGGTCGGGGTCGCCGGGGCGCGCGCCTTCGACGCACCCGGCTGGGTCGTCGGCAGCGAGGCGATCTACTGCGACGCCGACGATCCCACCGGGATCGAGCTGCGCGCCGCTCCCGATCCCGATCTCGTCGCCCGCGCGGGCGCCGCGCTCCCCGAGCCTCGCGTCGAGCCGATCGGCACCTCCGCCAGGGTCGGGGGGACGCACGGGTGCGACGTCGAGGCGATGGAGGGGTACGCCGTGCTGCGCGCGGCTGCTCTCGCCGACGTTCCGGCCGTGGAGGTGCGCGTGCTGGCGAACGCGATCGGCGAGCCCGACCGTGCCAGGTGGAGGATCGGCGACGCGCTCGACGAGCTCGCCGCGCGCCTGCCCGCGCTGATCGAGGCGCTCGACCGTGGCTAGGGGCAACGGCGCACGGCCGGCCCGCCGCGCGGCGACGAAGGAGCTGCCGCCGCCGCTGCCGCCCGGAGAGCGGACGGTGGGACAGCTCGTCGCCGAGACGATCCGCGCGTACGGCGCCCGCTTCTGGCGCGCGCTGCCGCTCGGCCTGCCGCTCGCCGTCGCCGACCAGCTCTCGGTGCACCACACGGTCGGGGCGCAGGTGCTCGTCTTCTGGATCGTGGGACCGCTGTTCGTCGCCGGGTTCCTCTGGGCGTGCAGGCTGCTGCACGACGCGCCGATCACGCGGACGGCGGTGCTCGTCGGCGCCCTCGTCTACGTGCCGTTCCCCGTGCTGCGCGCGGTCTACATCCTCCCGGGCCTCGCGTGGTTCGCGCTGCTCGGGCTCGCCGTGCCGGCGGCGATGGTCGAGGGGCTCGGGTTCCGCGACGCGCTGATCCGCGGGCGCCGCCTCGGGGTCGCCGACTTCGCGCACGCCCTCGGCTCGCTCGCGGCGCTGGTCGTGGTCGTCGGGGTCGCCGACAACGTCCTCAGCTCCCTCCTGCACACCCAGGGCGACAACGGCCAGCGGGTCGCCGTCTTCCTCTCCGACCTCGTCCTCGGGCCGCTGCTCTTCCTCGGCGGCGCGATGCTGTACGACGACCAGGCGGCCCGGATAGGCTCGCGACGACGACGAGCCAAGGAGCCGCGCGATGCCGATCTACATCCTCCTGTCGACGCTGACGCAGCAGGGGGTTCAGACCCTCAAGTCGAATCCTGAGCGCCTCCGCCAGGTGAACCAGGACGTCGAGGAGCTCGGCTGCCGGGTGCTCCACCAGTGGGCGACGCTGGGGGAGTTCGACTTCGTGAACGTCGTCGAGGCGCCGGATACCGAGACGGTCGCGAAGATGTCGATCGCGCTCGCCGCGCGCGGCTCGACGCGCATCGAGACGCTGCCCGCGCTGGAGGTCGAGGACTTCCTGCGCGCGCTGGACTGAGCTCGTGGACGAGGCGCAGCTCGAGCCGACGGACGCCGGCCTCGTCCCGAGGGGCGAGGGCTGGTTCGTCGTCAACGCGCGCGACGCCGCCTGGCGGCACGCCGAGGGGCGGTCGGCCGTGTGCATCTTCGAGGGGACGGGCGAGGGCGCGACCGGCTTCCACCAGTTCGGCATCAACGTCAACGTCCTCGAGCCCGGCCAGCCGATGGCGCAGTACCACTGGGAGGCCGACCAGGAGGACTTCCTCGTCGTCAGCGGGGAGGCGCTGCTGATCGTCGAGGGCGAGGAGCGGCCGCTCCGCGCCTGGGACTTCGTCCACTGCCCGCCGCGCACGGCGCACGTGATCGTCGGCGCCGGCAGCGGCCCGTGCGTGGTGATCGCGGTCGGGGCCCGCGACCACGCGGACGACCCCGACTGGGGCGCCTACCCGGTCGACGAGACGGCGCTCCGCCACGGCGCGGGCGTCGGCGTCGAGACGAGCGAGCCGGCGCAGGCGTACGCGGGTCTCAACCGGCGGAAGCCCGCTCCGTACCGCGACGGCTGGCTGCCGTGACCGCGGCCTAGCGCTCGTCCGGGCCGCCGGTCTCCTCGCACTCGAGGCAGATCCAGCCGTCGTCCGGCGCGTCGCCCTCGGGATCCTCGTACGCGCTCAGCGCCGCGGGCACCATCGTCACACCGCACGCGGGGCAGATCGGCGGCCGGTCGTCTGCGCGCTCCATCAGTCCCTCAGCTGTGCGAACGCTCGCCGGAGGCCGAGCGGCGCCATTCCGTGCACGGTCACCTCGGTGCCGTGTGCGCCGTCGACGAAGGCGACGATCGCGTTCGCGGTGCGCCGGTGGAGCAGGGCCAGCAGGCCGAGCGGGAAGAGGAGGATGGCGACCGCGATCGTCCAGCCGGGACGCTCGGCCCGCGTGAAGACCAGCGCGGTCTCGTCGTGGGAGGCGAGGGTGTAGCCGCGCGACACCAGGAGCGGCGCGATCTGCGCGAGCGCGCGGGCGGCGACCTGCGCCCGGCTGCCCTCCACGACGAAGCGATCGGTTCGCTCGCGCCGGCTGCCCAGGACGGGCAGCCGCCGCGCGGAGCGCATCGGCACCCCGCTGCCGGGCAGGTCGCCGACGAGCGCCGCCAGCTCGTGCTCGAGGCGCGCGGCGTAGGCGCGGTCGATCCGCTCCGCGAGCTCCTCCACCGTCAGCCGGCGTGCCGCGCACGCCTGTCGCAGGCGCTTGGCGATCTCCTCGCGCTGGGCGTCGGTCACCCGGGCCGAGACCTCGTCGGGCATCGCGGCGTTATTCCTCCCGCGGAGGAGAGTGCCTGCCTCGGCGCCTAGGCGGACCGGGCCAGCGCGACGGCGAGCTCGCCCGCGAGGCGGGCGTTGTCGACGATGAGGCTGCGGTTCGCCTCGAGGGTCCGGCCGCCGCTCTCGCGGTGCAGGAAGGCGAGGACGAAGGGGGTGACGGCCTGCCCGTGGATGCCCTGCGCCTCCGCCTCGGCGAGCGCCCGCGCGATCAGCGGCTCGACGTCGTCGAGGCTCGCCGTGGGCGGACGTCCGAGCAGCAGGCCGCAGCCGCCGAGCTGCCAGTGGGCAGCGGCGATCGACGCGCACTCCTCGACCGTCTCGACGCGCGCGGACACGCGGGGTCCGCCGCTCGCCGCGTAGAAGAGGGGCAGCGTGTCGGTGCGCCAGCCGAGCACCGGCACGCCGAGGGTCTCGAGGAGCTCCGCGGTGGCCGGGACGTCGAGCAGCGACTTGACGCCCGAGGAGACGACGAGGACGGGGGCCCGCGCGATCGCGCCGAGGTCGGCGGACACGTCGTTCGGGACGGGCCAGCCGCGGTGCACGCCGCCGAGGCCCCCGGTCGCCATCACGCGTATGCCCGCCGTCCGGCAGGCGGCGAGGGTGCCGCCGACCGTGGTCGCGCCCACCGCGCGCTGGACGGTCGCAACGGCGAGATCGCGCGGGCCCAGCTTCCGCGCGCTCGCGTCGTACCGTTCGAGCTCGGCCTCGGTCAGGCCGATCACGAGCTCCCCGTCGAGCACGCCGATGGTCGCCGGCACGGCGCCCGACTCGCGGACGGCCGCCTCGGAGGCGAGGCCGACCCGCACGCCCTCGCCGGGCGGGAAGCCGTGGGCGACGAGGGTCGTCTCGAGCGCCACCACGCCGACGCCGCCGTCCAGCGCCGAACGCACCTCACCGGCGAAGCGGGTCACGGCATCGCTCCGAGCCGCCCGCAGCAGCGCGCGGCCGCCTCCAGGCCGAGCGCGGGGCCGCCGACGAGGAAGCCCGCGGCGAGCGCGTCGCCGGCGCCGGTGGGATCGACGACGTCGACCGCGTGGGCGGGGTGGTCGACGCCGTCGACGACGATGCCGCGCGCGCCGCGCTTCAGCACGGTCGTCCCCGCGACGTCCCCGACCGCGGCCCGTTCGCGCTCGTTCGCGAACACGACGTCGGGCGCGAGCTCGCGGACGCGCTCCCGGTAGGCGCCGTTCGCCAGCGACCACGTCGAGAGGTCGAGCGAGACGCGGGCGCCGCGGCCGCGGGCGAGCTCGGCCGCCCGCACGGCGGCCGCGCCGATGGGCTCGCGCAGGAGGGAGTAGCCGGAGACGTGCAGCACGTCGCAATCGAACCAGGTTTCGTCCAGGTCGTCGGGATGCAGGTCGGGCGAGGCGCCGCGGTCGGACGCCATCGTGCGGTCGCCGTCCGAGGCGAGGGAGACGACGACGCCGTTGCGGCCGCCGGCCGGGCCGACCAGCTCGACGCCGAGCCCGGCGAGCTCGCGGGCGACCAGCTCGCCGGCCGCGTCGTCGCCGCGGCGGGCGACGAGCCGCGCCTCCGCGCCGAGCGCGCGGGCCCACGCTGCCACGTTCGCGGCCTGGCCGCCCGCGCCGGTTCGCGTCGTCGCGACCTGGTCGTCGCCGGGCACGAGGGGCCCGTCGAGCTGCACGATCACGTCGAGAAGCAGATCGCCGAGCGCCGTCAGCCGCATGCCTACAATCGTCGCATGGACGGCGACGACCGCCGCGGCAAGCTGCGCTCGTTCGTGCTCGGCGGGCTCGTCGGCGCGGCCGGAGCGATCGCGACGTTCCGCCGACAGCGGCCGGTCGGCCGGCGCCCGCGCGCGGCGGGCCCGGCGCTGGCGGCGTTCGAGGACGCGCCGTGCTTCCTCGAGCTCCTCGGCGAGGAGGCGCAGCGCTACCGCGAGGCGGGCGCCGAGATCGCCAGCGGCCCGTCGAACCGCGAGTAGCGGTCGACCATGAAGTGCGCGGCGGCGGTCATCGCGACCCGTCGCGGCAGGTCGCGGGACGGCTCGAGCACCACGTGGAACCAGGCCGGGATCGAGCGGTCGAGGAAGGTGACGGTGCGCGGCCCGACGAGGTGCGCGTTCGTCACGGTCGACCAGTAGGGCGAGGGCACGGTCAGCGGCGCCGTCGCCGACGGCTGCCAGCGCGCGCCGGCGGAGGGCCGGTCCCAGCGGCGACCTCCGACGACGATTGCCTGCGGGCCGCCGGCGGTGACGTAGGCCAGGCGGTTCGGCGCCTCGAGCTCGAACCGCGTCACCTGGGCGTTGGTGGGATTCGACGCGAGCCGCTCGGTGAAGACGACGCTGCGGCGGGCGCGGTACGCGCGCGTCAGCCGCGCGACGAGGGCGGTCGCGTCCGGAGCGGTGGGGGAGACGTCGAACGTCGCGCGCTGCGTCCCGATCCGCACCTCGACGGGTCCCGGGCCGACGGGGGCCCGGTAGCAGCCGGAGCCGCACGGCGCCGCCGGCCGGCCGTCGATGCGGACGTCGAGCCCGTTCGCCCCGTTCGCGTCCTGGCCGACGACCGTGAGCGTCGCTCGGCCAGGGGTGCGCGCGATCGCGGCCGCGAGCGAGCCGACCTCGCGTGCCTCGACGACGGCGTTGCGCGAGGGGAGCCGCGGCGGCAGCGCGATCCCCGCGACCGTCGCGGCGGCGGGCGCGGCGTCGCGGCCGGGTCGGAGCTGGGTGAGGAAGGCGACGGCGACGACGATGCCCGCGACCGCGACCACCTCGAGGCGCACCGAGCGGCGCAGCGCTGCGAACGCGTCGAGCAGGCGCGTGCGGTTGACGAAGCCGGCCGTGAGGAGCGGCAGGAAGATCGCGGACTTCACGAGCAGCGCACGGCCGTACGAGGTCGACCAGATCTGGTGGAGGGCGTCCAGCTCCATCAGGGCGCGCCCGAGCCCGCTGGCGGCGAGGACGGCGACCGCGGCGAGGGCGACCGTCGAGAAGCGGCGGGTCGCGCGCAGCCGGCCGTCGGCGCCCGCGCGGGGCGCGACGGCGAGCAGCCAGGCGAGCCCGCCGAGCCAGGCCGCGGCGCCGGCGACGTGCGCCAGGTCGACGACGGGCGCGAGCACCGCGGGCTGGCCCGGGTCGAGCGCGTGCCCGGCCAGGGTCGGGGCGAGGAGCAGGAGCAGCGACGTCCACTGCGCGAGGCGCAGCAGCGGGGCCGAGCGCGGCGCGAGCGCCGCCGCGGTCGCCGCGACGAGCAGGCCGAAGAGGGCCACGATCAGGACGTCCGCGAAGCGCGTTCCCTCGACCGTGCCGTGCGCCAGCCCGCCCGCGCCGACGAACGCCGCGAGCAGGGAGAAGAAGAGGAGGTGGGCGAGTGGACGGCGGAGCGCGGCCGGCTCGAGGTCGCGCAGCAGGAGGGAGAGAAAGGACGCACCCCCCGCGACGAGCAGCCCGAGGTACCAGAACACGCGCAGCACGACGCCCGCCGCGCCGAGCCGTGCTTCGGCGGAGAGGACGGGCGTTCCGGGCGGGGCGCCGGTGCCGGCCGAGAACGCCAGCACGCCGACCTCGCGGTGGCCGTCGTCGGAGACGATGCTCCAGCGCACGCTGTAGTCCCCGCGGGCCAAGTGCGCGCGGAGCGGGATCGTCAGCGTCCGTCCGTGCGCGCGCGTCTTGCCGGCCGTGACCGGGTCGCCGGTCGCGTTGGCCACCACGGTGCTCTTGCCGTCCGAGCGGACGGCGTCGTCGAACTGCACGACGACCGCGCGCGGCGCGCGCGCGAGGACGGCGCCGTCGGCGGGGATCGTCCGCAGCAGGCGTGCGTGGGCGGATGCGCTCGCAGGCAGGAGGAGCGCGGCGCCGGCCGTCGCGACCGCCGTGGCGGCGGCGAGGGCCGCACGCCGGACGAGGCGGCGACGCGTGGCTCGGGAGCGCGGGTCGGGGGGCATGGGCGTCTCGGGCGCGGCCGGCGGCGCCCGGCCGGGTCCGGTACGGCCGCGGGAGCCGCCCGGTTCGCGGCGTCGAGGTGACCGTCGAGGGTAGCTGCGACAGGTGTCGCTGGTAGCCTGCTCTGCCCAGATGCCGCTCTACGAGTACAAGTGCCCGAACGGACACCTCACGGAGGTGATCCACGGCATGAACGATCCAAACCCCGAGCACTGCGAGGTCTGCGGCGAAGGACCGCTCGTCCGGGTGCTGCATCCCGTCGCGGTGCACTACAAGGGGTCGGGCTTCTACACGACCGACTACGGCCGCAAGTCGAAGCAGCCCGCCCGTGAGGGCGGGAGCTCCGGCGACTCCTCCGGTGGCTCCGGCGGCTCGGGCGATTCGTCGTCGTCCGGCTCGAGCGAGTCGTCGAGCTCGTCGAGCAGCGACGGCAAGAAGGCCGCCGAGGCATAGCGCGGGGCGGCCGCCGGCGCGAGGGGAGGGTGCCCTCCGCCGGCGGCCGTGCCGCGGAGCCCGTTGGATTCGATCTCTCGATCCGGGTCGCCCGGCGCGAGCCGCTTGGCTCGACGTGCCCGGGGTCGAGCCACGTGGCTCGACCCGCCCGGCTCGGTCCACCTCGCTCGCCTCGACTCGGCTCGACCCGCTGCGCCGGCTCGCTCGGCCCTCGCGGCGCTTCGGCCGTGGCCGGCGCGGCCCGCTGTGGAGCAATCGGCGCCGAATCGGCACGGTCCCGTCACCCCTCCGGCACACCCCGGGTGCGACGATGTGGGCGTTTCCCCGGGTGGGTGGGGGTTCGGGATGGGACCCTGGGCTGCGGCTGCTCGGAGGGAGCCGCCCCGCCCGCGACGCTGCGACGCCTTCCGAGCCGACCCCGGCTACCTGTGGACGGTTGCCGCCGCCGCGCAGGCCCCGATGTCGACCTTCTCCGGGCCCCGCTGGTTCACACCTCCAAGCCTCGTCGGATTCGCGCCCGCGGGCTCACCACGGCCGCCGCAACCGGCGCCGGCCGGCGATCGACTCGAGCAGCATCAGGAGGATCACGGCCCCGACGACGGCGAGGAGGAACGGCCCCAGATCCCACCCGAACCGCACCCTGTGCCCGAGCACGACGTCGCCGATCAGCCCGCCGATGAAGGCGCCCACGACCCCGACGACCATCGTCGCGAGGCAGCCGATCGCGTGTCGGCCCGGCGTGACGATCCGCGCGACCGCGCCGGCGACGAGGCCGAAGAGCAGGAAGGAGAGGATCCCCACGCGCCGACCTACTGCAGCGTCTTGCCGACGACGCAGCCGGGGGCGAACGGCTCCCCCGCCGGGGGCGGCTGCGGCGCCGAGCGGCCGAGGAACATCGCGATCGTCAGCGGGTTGTCCTCGCTCGGGCTCCCGTTCCCGCCCCCGCCGAAGTCCCCGCCGAGCCGGCAGTGCACCGCGCTCCCGTTCGACGAGCGGAACTTCACCCAGGCGAGCTGCATGAGCTGCGAGGCGCTCAGGTCGGTCGCGAGCGGTTTCACGAGCTTCGAGCCGTGGAACGGCAGGCCCAGCAGCGTGCCGGGCGAGGTCATCTTCGACATGACCGCCTGGAGGACCGCCTGCTGGCGGGCCTCGCGCGTGATGTCCGACTCGGAGGGGTCGAGCTGGTTCACGCGCACGCGCGAGTAGATCAGCGCCCGCTGGCCGTTCATGTGCTGGCTGCCCTTCGCGAACCGCCAGCCCTTCCACGTCTCGCACTTCGCCGCCGTGTACGGGCAGTCGAACTTGTCCGAGAGGATCGCCTTCGGCACGTCGATCGTCACGCCGCCGAGCGCGTCGATGAGATCCTTGAACTGGCCGAAGTTGACGACCACCACGTGGTCGATCGGCAAGCCGGTGAAGTCGCGGATCGTCCGCACGGCGAGCGCCGGCCCCCCGGCCTGCATCGCCGCGTTGATCTTGGTCGTCCCGACGCCCGGGATCGGGACCTCGAGGTCGCGCGGGATCGACAGGTAGTACAGGCGATGGTGCGACGGATCGGTGCGGAGCAGCACGATCGAGTCGGAGTGCCGGTCGCCCTGGCGGCTCACGAGGTCGGCGTTGTCGGTGCCGAGGAGCAGGATCGTCGTCGAGTGCGACAGCAGCAGCCCGCTCTGCTTCGACAGCGCGGCGTGCACGTCGCTCGGGAGCCGCTTGTTCGCGTCGGAGACGCCGCTCGAGAACTGGAGGTAGCTCGCGACCGCCCAGACCACGAAGAGGACGACCAGGACGGCGACGCCGATCAGGATCCGCCGCCGCCAGTTGGGCTTGCGGGGACGAGCCCCCGGCCCGCGGTATTCGGCGACGCCGCCGCTGCCGCTGCCGTCGCCCGCGCCGCCACCCCCGGCGGCGGCCGCGCGGTCGCGCTCGCGCTGGCCCCGGCCCGATCTGGCGCTCGTCGGAACCTTTCCCTTCGTCCGGCCGCCGCGGTAGACGCGGTAGGGCTTCTCTTCGGGCGCCATCCGGCGGGTTAGGTTACCCCTCGATCGTGAACGACAAGCGCGTCATCGGCGTGGACCTCGGCGGCACCAAGATCCTGGCGGGGATCGTCGAGCCCGACGGCACCATCGGCCCGACCGTCGAGCGGCCGACCGTCACGTCGTGCCAGGCGGCCCTGTTCGACGAGCTCGTCGCCACGGTGCAGTCGCTGCCCCAGGACGGCGTCGCGGCGATCGGCTTCGGCATCCCGTCGCGGATCGACCACCGGAACGGCATCGCGCTCGGGGCGGTCAACATCCCGATCCGCGACGCGCCGTTCCGCGACGAGATGGAGAGCCGGCTCGGCCTGCCGATCGGCATGGAGAACGACGGAACGTGCGCCGCGTACGCCGAGTTCACGCTCGGGGCGGGCCGCGGCGTCGACAGCCTCGTCATGCTCACGCTCGGCACGGGCGTCGGCGGCGGCGTGATCTGCGACGGCCGGCTCTTCCGGGCCTGGACCGAGCTCGGGCACGTCGTCATCGTCGAGGACGGCGAGCCGTGCCAGGGCTCGTGCTCCGGCCACGGGCACGTCGAGGCGTACTGCTCGGGAACGGCGGCCGACAAGCTCGCGCGGACCGTGCTCGGGCCGGGCGCGACCGCCCGCGACCTGGTCGCGCAGCGGCACGAGTCGCTCGGCTCGATCGGCCGGCACCTGGGCGTGGCGATCGGCTCGTTCGTCAACATCTTCGGCGCGCAGCGCGCGGTCGTCGGGGGCGGCTTCGGCATCGCCGCCTTCGAGCTGCTCGTGCCCGCGGCGCGGCAGGCGGTGCTCGCCGAGGCGCTGGCGCCGTCCGGGCAGACGCTCGAGATCGTCGCCGCCGAGCTCGGCTCGCGGGCCGGCCTGATCGGCGCCGCGCTCGTCGGACGCGACGCCCTCGCCCTCGCCTAGGCCGATGCTGTCGATCTGCGCGACGCCGATCGGCAATCTCGACGACGTCACGCTGCGTGTGCTCGAGGAGCTCCGCTCGGCCGAGCTGGTGCTCGCCGAGGACACCCGCCACACCCGCATCCTGCTCGACCGGCACGGTCTCAGGCCCAGCCTGCTCTCGTTCCACCAGCACAACGAGGCGAGCCGGGTGGCGGAGCTCCTCCCGCGGCTCGTCGCCGGTGCGCGCGTCGCGCTCGTCTCCGACGCCGGGATGCCGCTCGTCTCCGACCCCGGCGCCCGGCTCGTGCGGGCCGCGATCGACGCCGGGGTGAAGGTGACCGTCCTGCCCGGCCCGTCGGCGGTCGAGGCCGCGCTCGTCCTCAGCGGACAGGCTGGGAGCGGCTACGCCTTCGCGGGCTTCCTGCCGCGGCGGGCGGGAGAGCTCGGATCGCTCTGGGCCGAGATCGCCGGGCGGCCCTATCCCACCGTCGCGTTCGAGTCGCCCCAGCGGCTCCCCGCGACGCTGCGATCGCTCGCCGAGCGCGACCCGGAGGTGCCCGTCGCGGTCTGCCGCGAGCTGACCAAGCACTTCGAGGAGGTCGTACGCGGCACCGCGGCCGAGGTCGCGGAGCGGTTCACCGAGCCGCCGCGAGGCGAGATCACGCTCGTGGTCGGGCCGTTCCGGACCGGCCCCGACGAGGCAGCGGCTCGCGCGGCGCTGGCCGATCTCGTCGACGCGGGGACGCCCCGCCGGGTCGCCGCCGACGTCGTGGCGCGTCTCACCGGCCTGTCCCGAAACGCGCTCTACCGGGACTCTCTGTGACAACTTTGTAATCTCGTTTGACAACGCTCGGAGCTCCTCCTACGGTGGGTGGATCGTTTTCTTCCCAGACAACCGAGGTGGTGCTCCATGCGACGCTTCTTGTTCGCGGCCGTCGTGGCCGCGCTCGCTCTCGCGCCCTCCGCCGGGGCGTGGACCTGGCCGACCGACGGCGCGGTGCTCCAGGGCTTCTCGTTCGATCCCGCCCAGCCGTACGCCGGCGGGCAACATCGAGGCGTCGACGTCGCAGGGGCGAGCGGCGGCACGGTCGCCGCGCCCGCCTCCGGAACGGTCACGTACACGGGGACGGTGCCGTCCTCCGGCAAGTCGCTGACCATCACCACATCCGACGGCTACGCCGTCACGCTCACCCACCTCGGATCGATCTCGGTCTCCAGGGGCGCGACGGTCGCCGAGGGCGACGGCGTCGGGACGATCGGACCGACCGGCGATCCCGAGGTCTCGGGGCCGTACGTCCACCTCGGCATCCGCCTCGCGGCCGACGACCAGGGCTACGTCGACCCGCAGTCGCTCCTACCGGCACGTGGAACGACCGCGGGCTCGACCGGCACCGGCGGGCAGGGGACGGAGACGTCACCGGGCGACTCGTCGGGAACGACGGGGGAGACGCCGCCCGGCTCGACCGGGACGGACGACCCGACCGCCTCGCCGCCCGACGGGGGCACGACGGACCCGTCCGGGCCGGCGGGTGCGGACGGCAGCGACGCGTCGGGGGGGTCCGGCGACGACGCCGGCCAGCAGGCCGGAGCCGGCGACGCCGCGGCGGCCGACCCCGGAAGCACGGACACGTCGCCGCCGGTCGACCAGCCGGCGCCCTCCGACACGTCGCCGCCGGACGGCGGGGACGCCGACGGTGCGCCGGACGGCTCGAGCGATGCCTCGGCCGGCGACGCGGGCGCGACGGGCGTCGCTCCCGGCGACGAGTCGCCGCCGGACGCGTCCCCGGAGAGCGGCGACGCGACCGACGCGAGCGGCGCTGGCGACCCCGCGACGGACGCGAGCACCGGGGGCGATTCCGCGACGGACGCGGGCGGCGCTGGCGACTCCGCGTCGGCGGAGACGCCGACGGGGGAGGGATCGCCCGCCGATGCCCCGCCTGCGGACGCGCCTGCGGCCGATCCACCGGCTGCCGACGCGCCGGTGACAGCGTCCGCGACGGCCGTCGACCCGCCGCCGCCGACCGACCCGGCTCCGCCCGCGGAGGTCGCCGGAGCCGACCCGCCGGGCGCCGTGAGGCCGCCGGATCCCGCGCAGCCTGCCTTCGACTCGCCGACGCCGTTCGTCCCCCCGACGGTGACCGTGACGACCGTCGCGTCGACCTCGGCCGAGCCCGGGGAGCAGCCCGTGCCGGTCGCAGCCGAGACGCCGGTGCCGGCCCGAGCCGTCCCGCGGAGCGCCACCCGGCCGGACGGGCGCCCGTGGCCGACCGGGCGTGCGGCTGTCCTTCCCCGACGGACGCGCGACGAGGCGCCGGCGCGCCTGCACGAGCGCGCCGTCGCCCGACGGGCAGTCGAGTGGGCTCCCCACCGGATTCCCGAGCCGAGGCCGTCCACGCGGCGTCCGATCCGGCGGCGTGA
>DASZWI010000231.1:0-5528 GCA_035546715.1 Gaiellaceae bacterium
GGCGGCGAGCCGACGAGCCGCGAGACCGCGTGCTTCTCCATGTACTCCGACATGTCGATCTGGATCATCGCGTCCTCGTCGCCGAACAGGAACTCGGCGAGCGTGCGCGCCAGCTCGGTCTTCCCGACGCCCGAGGGGCCGAGGAAGATGAACGAGCCGGTCGGCCGCTTCGGGTCCTTGATCCCCGCGCGGGCGCGGCGGATCGCCTTCGAGACGGCGACGATGGCGGCGTCCTGGCCGATGACGCGCTTGTGGAGCTCCTCCTCCATGCGGATGAGCTTCTGCGACTCGGCCTCGGTCAGCTTGAAGACCGGGATGCCCGTCCACATCGAGACGATGTCCGCGATCTCCTCCTCGCCGATCGAGGGCTGCTCGGTCTGCTCGGAGTCGCGCCACTGCTCCTCGAGCTCACGCTTCTTCTGCGTGAGCTTGCGCTCCTTGTCGCGGAGCGACGCGGCCTTCTCGAACTCCTGGTTCTCGATCGAGGCTTCCTTGTCCTTGCGGACCTTCTCGATCTCGTCCTCGAGCTCCCGGTAGCGCGGCGGCGCGGTCATGGTCTTGATCCGCATCCGCGACGCGGCCTCGTCGATCAGGTCGATCGCCTTGTCGGGCAGGTGGCGGTCCTGGATGTACCGGTCGGCGAGCGTCGCCGCGGCCTCCAGGGCCTCGTCGGTGATCTTGCAGCGGTGGTGCGCCTCGTAGCGGTCGCGCAGGCCGCGCAGGATCTGCACGGTGTCGTCCGTCGAGGGCTCCTCGACGCGGATCTGCTGGAAGCGCCGCTCGAGCGCGGCGTCCCGCTCGAGGTACTTGCGGTACTCGTCGAGCGTCGTCGCGCCGATCGTCTGGAGCTCGCCGCGCGCCAGCGCCGGCTTGAGGATCGCGGCCGCGTCGATCGCGCCCTCGGCCGCGCCGGCCCCGACGAGGTTGTGGAGCTCGTCGATGAACAGGATGATGTCGCCGCGCTGGGTGATCTCCTTCATCACCTTCTTCAGGCGCTCCTCGAACTCGCCGCGGTACTTCGACCCGGCCACCAGGGCGGCGAGGTCGAGCGTGTAGATCTGCTTGTTCTTGAGGATGTCCGGCACCTGGTTCGAGCTGATCCGGGCGGCGAGGCCCTCGACGACGGCGGTCTTGCCGACGCCCGGCTCGCCGATCAGCACCGGGTTGTTCTTGGTGCGGCGCGAGAGGATCTGCATGACCCGCTCGATCTCGGTCTGGCGGCCGACGACCGGGTCGAGCTTGCCCTCCGACGCCTGCTTCGTCAGGTTGCGTCCGAACTGGTCGAGCAGCTTGGAGTTGCGCGACTTCTCGCCGGTCGAGCCGGCGGCGCCGCCGCCCTGCCGCCGGCCGGGGCCGGACAGCATGCGGATGATCTCGTTGCGGATCTTCTCCGCGTCGGCGTCGAAGTCGAGCAGGATCCGTGCGGCGACGCCCTCGTTCTCGCGGACGAGGCCGAGCAGGATGTGCTCCGTGCCGATGTAGTTGTGACCGAGCGACAGCGCCTCGCGGAGCGCCAGCTCGAGCACCTTCTTCGCACGGGGCGTGAACGGGATCTGACCGGTCGTGACTTCGTCACCCTGGCCGACGATGCGGGCGACCTGCGCACGCACCTCCTCCACGGTGATGTCGAGCGACTCGAGCACGCGTGCCGCGAGACCCTCCTCCTCGCGCAGCAGGCCGAGCAGGATGTGCTCGGTGCCGATGTAGTTGTGCTTGAGCGCGCGCGCCTCGTCCTGCGCGAGTACGACGACCTGGCGAGCCCGTTCGGTGAACCGTTCGAACACTCAGAAACCTCTCTTCCCGCCTGAATCGGCGGTGCAAACCGATTGCCTTGTCCGAGAAGGCGCCATGGTACTCCCAGCTACGGGGGTGGCGCGTCAGCCGCACCGGGAGTAGTCGAGCGGCCCGCGGGGAAATCAACCCCGTTTCGGGGGATCAGAGGGTGCGGAGCAGGTCGCCGAACTCGGCGTCGACGAGGTCGTCGAACCGGGCCGGCAGGGTCCCGTCGGGCTCGGCGTACGTGATCAGCACCGACAGGAGGGCCTCGAGCGACTCCCGCCGCTCGTCGGAGAGCTCGGGGTGCGAGTCGATCGCCGCTTCCAGCACCGTGCGCGAGCGGCGCGCCTGCGGGCGCAGCTGGCGAGGGGGCTCGGGCGCGTCCGGCTCGGGCTCCGCCTCGGGGTCGACCGGCGCCGGGCGGGCGACGGAGACCTGGATCTCCGGCGACGCCGTCTCGGTGCCCGCCTCGTCTACCGTGACCGCCCGCAGCACGACCGGCCCCGGCAGGACGGCGTCGGTGTCCCACGTCAGCTCGACGCGCGACCGGGCCGCCCACGGCCGGTGCTCCGAGCGGACGGCGTCCGTCTCGAGCAGCGCGGCGACCGCCTCGGCGAGAGCCTCGGAGCGGACGATCGCCGCTCCGCCGGGCGCCTCCAGCTCGTAGGTTCGCTCGTCGAGCTCGGTCGCCACCGCCCACGCGCGCCCGCGCCGCCACTCGAGCCGGACGAGCTCGACGGGCCGTCCGGTCCGGGCCGGCTCGACGACCACGGAGACGACCCCGACGACCGCCGTCCCAGCGGCGGGCGCCACGATCCGGCCGGCCGAGCGCTCGCCGGCGGCGGCAGGCTGCGCCTGCTGCGGCCCGGCCCCGCGACCCGACCCTCGCAGCCGCCGCAGCCTGGTCAATCCGGGCCGCGCTCCCGCAGCGCGGGGAAGAGGATGACGTCGCGGATCGAGTCCTTGCCGAGCAGCAGCATGGCGAGCCGGTCGATCCCGAACCCGATCCCGCCCGCCGGGGGCATGCCGTAGCTGAGCGCCTCGACGTAGTCGGCGTCGCCGGGCTCCGCCTCGGCGTTGCCCCCTGCGCCTTCCTCGGCCTGCATCCGGAACCGCTCCGCCTGCTCCTCGGCGTCGTTGAGCTCGCTGAACGCGTTGCAGACCTCCGTCCCGGCGACGTACCCCTCGAACCGCTCGACGATCTGGTCGTCGTCGTCGCTCCGTCGCGCGAACGGCGACAGCCGCACCGGGTAGTCGTAGAGGAACGTCGGCTCGATCAGGCGCGGCTCGACGTAGTTCGTGAGGGCGTGGTCGACGAGCAGCGACCAGGTCGGGTCGTTCGTCGTGTCGATCCCCTTGCTCTCGAGGATCGCGCGGAGCTCGTTCTCGTCCTCCGACCAGACGCCGTGCTCCTTCAGGGCGTCGACGAGCTTGAGCCGCTTCCACGGCGGCGCGAGGTCGACGGTGTGCCCGCGCCAGGTGACGACCGTCGTGCCGAGCAGCTCCCGGGCCACGTCGGCGATCAGGTTCTCGAAGCGCTCCATGGTGTCGCGATAGTCGGCGTAGGCCTCGTACCACTCGAGCATCGTGAACTCGGGGTTGTGCTTGTAGTCGACGCCCTCGTTGCGGAAGACCCGGCCGATCTCGTACACCCGCTCGAGGCCGCCCACGATCAGGCGCTTGAGCGGCAGCTCCAGCGCGATGCGCAGGTAGAGGTCCTGGTCGAGCTGGTTGTGGTGCGTGAGGAACGGGCGGCCGAACGCGCCGCCGTACTGCGACTGGAGCACCGGTGTCTCGACCTCGACGAACCCCGCCGCGTCCAGCCGCCGCCGGATCGCCGAGGTGAGCCGCGCCCGGAAGACGAAGTCGTTCCGGGTCTCCTCGTTCATCAGCAGGTCGAGGTAGCGGCGGCGGTAGCGCTGCTCGGTGTCGGTGAGGCCATGGAAGGTGTCCGGGAGGGGCGAGCGGATGCGCGACAGCACCTCGAGCGAGTCGACGACGGCGCTCGGCTCGCCGCGGCGGCTCTTCGTCGCATGGCCGACGACGCCGACGACGTCGCCCAGATGGACGTCCACCTCGCCGGTGCGCGCGGCGGGGCACAGGAGCTGGATGCGGCCGCTCCGGTCGACGAGGTCGAGGAAGACGAGCTTCCCCATGTCGCGACGGCCGAGCACGCGGCCGGCGAGCCGTCGCTCCTCGGGCCCCTCCTCGCCGGGCTCGAGCGCCTCCGCCTCGGCCCGGACGGCCGCGATCTCGTCGCGATCCGGGAAGCGCTTGGCGGCGGCGGGGGTCACGGCGACTTGACCATAGCCCACGCGTGCGGCCCTCCTTCCGGGGTCGGACCCTCGTCCACGACCTCGAAGCCGTGGGCGCCGTAGAAGGCCAGATTCCGCTCGTTGTTGGTCAGGAGCACGCACGGGAGCGCGTCCCGCGCGGCGCCCCGCAGGCCAGGCTCGAGCAGCGCCGCGCCGATCCCCTCCCGCTGCCGCGCGGGGTCGACCCCGATCCCGGCCAGGTACCAGTGCGCGCCCGGCGCGACCTGCGCGCGCATCGCCTCGACGGCCCGGCCGTAGGCCAGGAACCGTCCCGTCGCGGCGCCGAGCCGGAACGGCGTGGCGACGAGCGCCCGCAGCGTGGCGCCGATCCGCATCGGCGCTCGACCGGGCGGCAGCCACCGCGCGGCGCCGACGATCTCGCCGGGGGTGGTCCAGACGTCGGCGGCGGTGACGTCGAACCCGACCCGGAACAGCCACGGCAGCACGTCCGCGCGCCGCTCGGCCTCGGGGAGGATCCAGGTCCACGCGGGATCGTCGTGGAACGCCCGCGCGAGGACGTCGCTCGCCTCGGCGAGCCGGCCCGGGTCGAGGGGCACGACGTCCATCGCGCGCGAGCGTACGCGAGCCGCGTGACGTCTACCTCTCGTACCCGGGACGCAGGGCTCCGGCCGGCGCCCTGCCGGGCGCGCGGGCTACGCGGCCTTGATCTCGAGGATCTTGAACTTCAGCGAGCCGCGCGGGGCGGCGACCTCGACCACGTCGCCCTTCTTGCGGCCCATGATCGCCTTGCCGACCGGCGACTCGTTGGACAGCTTGTTCTCGGCGGGGTTGGCCTCGGCCGAGCCGACGATGTGGTACTCGAAGGTCTTGTTGGCGTCCACGTCGCGCAGGCGGACGTGCGAGCCGACGGACACGGCGTCCTTGGAGATCTCCTTCTTCGTGATCACGCGCGCCGAGAGCAGCCGCTCCTCGAGCTGGGCGATCTTGTGCTCCAGCATCGCCTGCTCGTTCTTGGCGTCGTCGTACTCGGCGTTCTCGGCGATGTCGCCGAACTCGCGTGCCACGCGGATGCGCTCGGCCACCTCGCGCCGCTTCTCGCCGCGCAGGTAGTCGATCTCATCCTTCAGCTTCTCGTAGCCCTCGGCTGTGAGAATGACTTCCTTCAACGTCTCCTCCGGTCCCTTTGAGCGGGCGCGAATCCTAGCCGGGCCTACAGCCGCTCCGCAAGGGTGGGGCTACGATTCCGGGCTCGTGGACGTCGACCTCGCAGCGAGCTGGTGGATTCGCGACGTGGAGGTGCCGTCGCGGCTCGTCCTGGCGCCGATGGCGGGCGTCAGCGTGCAGGCGTTCCGCCGCCAGGGACGGCGGTTCGGCGCCGGTCTCGTCTGCTCGGAGATGGTCTCCGTGGCCGGCATCCAGCACCGCAACGAGCGGACGCTCGGCTACCTGCGCGTAGCGAGCGACGAGCACCCGCTC
>DASZWI010000232.1:0-3234 GCA_035546715.1 Gaiellaceae bacterium
CCAGGACGCCGCCCGGCTTCGCGCGGAGCGGGAAGACATGGCCGGGCTGGACGAGGTCGTGCGGCGTCGACCGCGGGTCGATCGCCACCTGGATCGTGCGGCTGCGGTCGGCGGCCGAGATGCCCGTGGTCACGCCCTCGCGTGCCTCCACCGACACGGTGAACGCGGTGCCGAGCGGCGCCTCGTTGTGGTCGGTCATGGGGCGCAGCCCGAGCTCGTCGGCGCGCTGGTCGGTGAGGCAGAGGCAGATGAGGCCGCGCGCGTGCGTCGCCATGAAGTTGATCGCCTCGGGCGTGGCGAACTGGGCGGCGACGACGAGGTCGCCTTCGTTCTCGCGGTCGGGGTCGTCGACGACGACGACGAACTTGCCCTCGCGGACGTCCTCGATCGCCTGCTCGATCGTCGCGAACGGAGTCGTCAGGGCCACGGCCACCAGGCTAGCGGGCGCTAGCGCGGCAGCAGGCGTTCGACGTACTTCGCGAGGACGTCGACCTCGAGGTTGACCGGCGCTCCCGGCTCGAGGTCGCCGAGCGTCGTCGCGGCGAGCGTGTGCGGGATCAGGGCGACGGCGAACCCGCCGTCGTCGACCCCGGCCACGGTGAGGCTCGTGCCCTGCACGGCGATCGAGCCCTTCTCGACGAGGTAGCGGAGCACGTCGGGCCCTGCGTCGAACCAGAGCCGCCGGCCCTCGCCCTCGGGCTCGACCGAGCGGACGGAGCCGACGCCGTCGACGTGACCCTGCACCACGTGGCCGCCCATCGGGTCGCCGGCGCGCAGCGCCGGCTCGACGTTGACCCTCGACCCGGGCTCGAGGGTTCGCAGCGCGGTGCGGGAGAGCGTCTCGGGCACCGCGTCGAACGACAGACGCCCGCCGCCGACCGCCACGACGGTGAGGCACACGCCCTCGACGGCGACCGAGTCGCCGACCGCGGCTTCGGCCGCCGTCGCCGGCGCGTCGATCTCGAGCCGCACCCCGTCGTCCGAGCCCGTGAGGGACGCGACGGTTCCGACCTCCCGCACGATGCCCGTGAACACGAAGCCAGCCTATCCGCGCCCCGAGCCGTACCGGCAGGGTCAGACCCGGGTCTGACCCTGGTTGCACGGCCCAGAGTGAGAAAGGCCTGCATGGAGCCGGGCTCGCCGGCGGGTCGGCGGTGGTACCGGGCCGACCGGCAGGGTCAGACCCGGGTCTGACCCTGGTTCACGCGACCGGCAGGCCCGGGCCGAGGGTCAGTCGCCGTAGACGAGCGTCTCGACGGTCTCGCGCACCGTCACCTCGAGCTGGCCGCGCTCGCCCGGGGGTGCGGCGGCGAGCTCGGCGAGCAGCTCGCGGACGGCGTCCCGTTGCCCCGGGGCGAGCTCGTCCGTCCCGATCTCCTCGACCTTGCGCCGCAGCTCGTCGTTGCCGAGCCGGCGGGTCAGCCAGTGCGAGAGCAGCGTGACGATCTGGTCGTCGGCGCGACCCAGCGGATCAGGGTTCGTGGACATAGGCCTCCAGGAGGACGTCGGGACCCACCCGCCGCGCCGTCAGGCGGCCGAGGGCGAGCGGCGAGCGTAGCCCAGTCAGGAGGCCGGGGCCATCGCCGGAGACGACGGGCGCCACGAAGAGCAGCACCTTGTCGACGAGCCCGGCGTCCAGGAACGCGGCGGCGAGCGTCGGGCCGCCCTCCAGGAGCAGCGACTGGACGCCCTCGGCGCCGAGCGCCGCGAGCTCGTCGGCCAGCGGACCCGCACGGCGCTCGAGATCGAGCTCCACGGGCAGGGCGCCGCGCCCGAACACGAGACGCCGGGGCTGGCCCTTCGGGGTCGGGACGTCGCGCGCGTCCAGACGGGGCAGGTCGGCCCGCGCCGTGCCGGTGCCGACGGCGACCGCGTCCACCTGGGCGCGCAGCTCGTGCACGAGCCGCCGGCTCGCCTCGCCCGACACCCAGCGCCGCCCCGGGACGGTGACGCGGCCGTCGAGCGTGACCGCCGCCTTGAGCACGACGAACGGCCGCCCGAGCGTGACCCAGGTCCGCCACGCCTCCTCGGTCCGGCGCGCCTCGAACGAGTCGGCGAGCTCCACCTCCACCCCGGCCTCGCGCAGCCGCTCGATGCCGCCCGCCGCGACCGGGTTCGGGTCGCGCGCGCCCACCACCACCCGGGCGACGCCGGCCTGCGCGACGAGGTCCGTGCACGGAGGGTTCGACCCCCAGTGCGCGCACGGCTCGAGCGTGACGTAGAGCGTCGCCCCACGCGCGCGCTCGCCGGCGGCGGCGAGCGCGACCGCCTCGCCGTGGCGGCCCCCAGGCTCGGTGACGCCCTCGGCGACGACCTCGCCGTCCGCGACGACGACGACCCCCACCGTCGGCTTGGGGTACGCGCGCCCCGCGGCCGCCTGCGCCAGCTCGACGGCGCGCGCGAGGCTCACACCAGGGTCTGGACGAGCCGCCGGTACGCGCGCGGCAGATCCTCGCGGTCGAAGATCGACGACCCGGCCACCAGCAGGCAGACCCCGGCCGCGTAGAGCTGCCGGATGTTCGCGGGACCGACGCCGCCGTCGACCTGGATGTAGACGTCGTCGGGGAGCGCGGCGCGCAGGCGCGCGACGCGGTCGAAGGTCTCGGGCCGGAACGGCTGCCCGGAGTAGCCCGGCTCGATCGCCATGCACAGGACGAAGTCCGCGCCCTTCGCGGCGGCCGCGACGGCCTCGGGCTCGCTCTCGGGCTTGAAGGCCACCCCGACCTCGAGCCCGTGCTCGCGCGCCACGGCGATCGTCGCGCCGACGTCGTCGACCGCCTCGTAGTGGAATGTCGCGCTGTCGGCGCCCGCGGCGGCGAGCTGCGGGAAGTGCCGGGTCGGGTTGTCGACCATCAGGTGGCAGTCGATGACCCCGTCGTAGCGGTGGATCAGCTCGGAGATCGACTGGAGGACGATCGGCCCCATCGTGATCGGCTCGACGAAGTGCCCGTCGCCGACGTCGAAGTGGAAGATCCGGCAGCCGGCCCGGCACAGCGCCTCGATCTGCTCGCCGAGCACCGCGAAGTTCGCCGCGTAGAGCGACGGCTCCACCTCCACCGTCCGGATCCAGTCCTTCCAGGCCACGACGGGAATCTATGCGGTCAACCGCGCGACGAAGAACCCGGACGTGCGATCGCGGTGCGGCAGCGTGAGCAGGAACTCGGGCCGCGCCGGGTGGGCGTACTGCGGCCAGTCGTCGCCGAGCGGCTGGACGGCGAGCCCGGAGGCGTCGAC
>DASZWI010000233.1:0-4529 GCA_035546715.1 Gaiellaceae bacterium
TACCGGGTGCAGCACTCGTCGGTGCTCGGGCCGACGAAGGGCGGCGTCCGCTACGACGAGGGCGTCGATCTGGGCGAGTGCGCGGCGCTCGCGATGTGGATGACGTGGAAGTGCGCGCTCCTGCGCCTGCCGTACGGCGGCGCGAAGGGCGGCGTGCGCTGCAACGCGCGGGCGCTGTCGCAGAACGAGCTGGCGCGCATCACGCGCCGGTTCACCGCCGAGCTGGCGCCGTTCATCGGCCCGCAGCAGGACATCCCCGCCCCGGACATGGCGACGAACGAGCAGACGATGGCCTGGATGATGGACACGTACTCGATGCAGGTCGGCTACGCCGTTCCCGAGATCGTGACGGGCAAGCCGATCTCGATCGGCGGCTCCGTGTTCCGGCACGAGGCGACGGGCGCGGGCGTCGTGATGGTCGTCGAGCGGGCGTGCCAGCGGCTCGGGTGGAACCTGGCCGAGCAGCGGTGCGTCGTCCAGGGCTTCGGCAACGTCGGCGGCATCGCCGCCACCGAGCTGCACGAGAAGGGCGCCACCGTCGTCGCCGTCTCGGACATCTCGGGCGGCGTCCATGCCCCGGACGGGCTGCCGATCCCGGAGCTGCACGCGTACGTCGCCGAGCACGGGTCGCTCGAGGGCTACGTCGACGGCGTCCAGCGGATCTCGAACGCCGAGCTGCTCGCGCTCGAGTGCGACATCCTCGTGCTGGCCGCGCGCGAGGACCAGGTCACGGGCCGGAACGCCGGCGACGTGCGCGCGAAGCTGGTCGTCGAGGGCGCGAACGGCCCGACCTCCGTCGAGGGCGACGCGATCCTCGCCGAGCGCGGCATCCCGGTGCTGCCCGACATCCTCACGAACGCCGGCGGCGTCACCGTCTCGTACTTCGAGTGGGTGCAGGATCTGGGGCGGCTGTTCTGGGACCGCGACGAGATCAGGCGGCGTCTCGCCGACAAGATGTCCGACGCATTCGACCGCGTCTGGGAGGTCGCGCAGATGCGCGAGATCGCGCTGCGGGACGCGGCGCTCGTCGCGGCGATCCGCGAGGTCTCCGCCGCGCTCGAGGCACGAGGCCTGTATCCGTGACCGAGTCTGTGCAGCAGCTCGTGCGCGACGCGATGGTGCCCGAGCCGTTCTCGCTCGCGGCCGCGTCGAGCGCGCGCGAGGCGGCGGAGGCGCTGGGGCGCGACGCGGTGCGCGCGGTGCTCGTCTGCGACGACGGGAAGCTGACCGGCGTGATCACGCGCAAGACGCTCGTGCGCGAGATCGTCGCGGCCGGCCGCGACCCGCAGACGACCTCGGTCGGCGCGATCGCCGAGCCGCCGAACTTCACCATCCCGTCCGACCTGCCGCTCGACGCGGGCTTCGCGTTCCTCGAGGAGCACGACCTGGAGCGCGTGCCGGTCGTGGACGACGGCCGCTTGGTCGGCGTGCTGTCGCGGGCGGTCGTGCAGCGGCGGCTGTACGAGGACGACCCGCCGCCCGACCTGGACGGCTAGGCCGCGGCTCGCTCGGCGGCCGCGCTCTCGACGAGCGTCGCGAGCGCGTCCCGGAGGCCCACGCGGATCTCGTCCTCGAGCAGCGCTCCCTCGTCGTCGAACCGCTCGTGCGCGCGCGGGACCGCCAGCTCGACGTCGGCGACGCGCGCGCCCATCGTGCTCAGCACCTTGCGCAGCTCGGCGGCGGCCCACACCGCCCCGAACATGCCGGTGCTGGAGGCGATCACCGCGACCGGCTTGTTGCGGAAGGCGTTCTCGGCGAGCGGCCGGGAGGCCCAGTCGAGCGCGTTCTTCAGCGCGCCGGGAATCGAGGCGTTGTACTCGGGCGTTGCGATCAGCACGGCGTCGGCCGCGCGGACGCGCTCGCGGAAGTCCTCGACGGCACGCGGCGCGTCGGGACCGTCGTCGTCGGCGTCGTAGGGCGGGATCGCCTTGAGGCCGTCCCACAGCTCCACGGTGACGTCCTCGGGCGCCTCCTCCGCGAGGGAACGGAGGAGGCGCGTGTTGTACGACTCGCGGCGGAGGGAGCCGCTGATCGCGAGGACGTCCATCGCTCTACGCCCCGACCAGGGTCAGGTCGGCGCGGAGCGTGACCTCGTTGGCGAGCGCGGGCTCGCCGTTCGGGAGCGGCATGTTCCAGTTGATCCCGAACTGCGTCCGGTCGACCGTGGTGCTCAGCTCGAGGCCGAGGCGGTTGGCGCCGAAGTGGTCGACGGCCGGGCCGACGATCCTGCCCGTGAGCGTCGCGGGCTGCGTGATCCCCTTGATGGTGATCGCGCCGTCGACGGTGACCTCGTCGCCCCGGCGGACGAGCTCGCTGCTCTCGAACGTGACCTCCGGGAAGCGCTCGGCGTCGAAGAACTCCGGGGAGGCCAGGTGGGCGTCGAGGCTCTCGTCGCGGGTGTTCAGGGTCGCGATCTTCGCGCTGCCCGTGAGCTTGCCGTCGACGAGCGAGGCCTGGAACTCCTGCACCTCGCCGCGGAACGTCGAGACCGCGTACGGCACCTCGAACGCGACGGTCGAGTGCACGGTGTCCGCGTTCCAGGTGCCCGTCGGGACACCCTGCTGCGTCTGCTCGATCGTGCTCATGTCGTTGTTGCTCCTTCGTAGCTCGGAAGACGAATCCTTGAGTACGCAAGGATCGTAGCCCAAAAAGATTGCGCGCGCAAATAACCGCTCTCAGCAGCAGGAATAGGGCAGCGGCGGCTCGGCCGCGGGCAGCTCGGCGGCGACGAGTGCGGCGCCGTTCAGCAGGTCGCGCTCGGAGACGCTGAGCGTGGCGGCGCCCGTCCGGCGGAGCACCTCGCGGAGGATCAGCGCGCCGTGGACGATCACATCGGCCCGGTCGGGCTCGAGCAGCCACGTCCGGCGCCTGCGCTCGGACGCGCCGGCGAGCCGCGCGTACGCGACGTCGAGCTTGGCCGCCGAGATGGTGCGCTCACCGGAGAGGTGGGTCACCTCGGCGGTCGTGCCGTCGACGCCGACCGCCTCGGTGGCCTCGAGGTCGGGAAGCAGCGAGCGGACGTACGCCGCAGCAGCGTCGAGGTCGGCGCCGAAGCGCTCGAAGAGGCGCACCGAGCCGATGTCGAGGCTGCGCCGGAAACCGTCGGCGATCAGCTCCGTCGAGCCGCCGCCGACGTCGATCACGAGCGTCCCGGGCACGAGCGGGCCGACGCCACGGAGCGTCAGCGCCGCCTCCTCGTCGCCGGTGAGGAGCTGTGTGCGGAACCCGTACGACCACTCGATCTCGCCGAGGAACGCCTCGCCGTTCTCGGCGTCGCGGACGGCGCTTGTCGCGACGGCGAGCGTGCGCGTGGCGCCGAGCTGCTCGAGCTCGCGGCGGTAGTCGGTGAGGACGTTGCGGACGCGGGCGATGGGGACGGGGAGGAGGCGGCGGCGGGCGTCGACGCCCTCGGCCAGCTTGGTGAAGCGCTGGCGGCGGACGATCTCGGTCACCTCGCCGTCCACGACGTCCGCGACGAGCAGCCGGGTCGCGTTCGACCCGAGGTCGACGGCGCCGACTCGCGTCACTCGGTCGGGCGGAGGAGCGAGATCCAGTCGAGCGTGCTCCTGGCGCGGCCGGCTGCGCCCCGCAGCACCTGGAGCTCGGCGAGCGACTCCTGCAGCCGCTCGTTGGCGGCGGCGATCTCCGAGCTGCGCTCGACCGTCGCCGTTGCGTGCTCCGCGGTGTCGGCGGCCTTCCTCGCGAGCGCGTCGAGCGCACCGGTGACGGCCGACAGCACGCCGCGGAAGGTCTTCCAGCCGCGCCAGGCGCGCCTCCCCGCGTGCACGGCCCCGCCGACCGTCGCGAGCGCGCCGACCGCGAGCGCGATCCAAACGACCCAGAGCATCGGGGCAATCGTACGGTCTCGCCGCGGGCCGTCGTCCTAGACTTTGCTCCGTGGAGCGGCTGCGCAGGCTCGCCCGGCGTCACGACGCCGCGCTCCAGGTGGCGATCGTGCTCGCGGCGGTCGAGAGCTACGAGCTGGCCCGCCGTGCGATGCGCCCCGACTGGCCGGTGGCGATCCGCCACGCCCGCGACGTGCTGTCGCTCGAGCGCGTCGCGCACGTCGCATGGGAGCTGCACGTGCAGGACGCCTTCCTCCGCGTCCCCGCCCTCGTGCGGGCGCTGAACGTCTTCTATCTCACCGGCCACTTCGTCCTGACGGCGGTGTTCTTCGTCTGGCTCTACCGCCGCTCGCGGCCGGCGTTCGGGCTGTTCCGGAACGCGTTCCTGGTCGCGACGGCGATCGCGGTGGTCGTCCACTGGCGCTTCCCGACCGCGCCGCCGAGGCTCGCCGGCGTCGGCCTGGAGGACACGCTGGAGCGGCTGTCGCACGTGAACATCGGCTCGCCGACGACGGAGGCGCTGACGAACCCGGTGGCCGCGGTCCCGTCGCTCCACGCCGGCTGGGCGCTCGGCGTGGGGGTGGGGCTCGTGCTCTACGCGCGCCCGCTCGCGTGGCGGGTCGCGGGGGCGCTCTACCCGGCGCTCGTGGTGCTGACGATCGTCGTCACGGGCAACCACTTCGT
>DASZWI010000234.1:0-6238 GCA_035546715.1 Gaiellaceae bacterium
CTCGTCCCGTCGACCTCCTCGAAGTCGGGCGCGACGACGTCGAACGGGATTCGCAGCTGCTCCAGGATCGCCCGTCGCTGCGGCGACGTCGACGCAAGCAGCAACGGCGGCGCCGGGGGCGAGCTCACCGCTTGCGCGCCACCCAGATCTCCTCGGCCGGCCACCGGCGCGCCCACTCGGCCGTCACGTAGGCGTAGTACGGGTGCGTCTCGGCATCCTCAGGCGCCTGCACCTCGACGAGCCGCTCGATCTCGAACCCGTTGGCGCGCAGGAGGTCGATCCACTCGCCATGGCCGAGGTGGAACTCGACGCCACCGTCGCCCCAGGCGATCCGCCGCAGGCCGAACTGCGCGCGCCGGAGCTCCGTGCCGACCGGAGCGTCCTCGTCGTCGGGCGTGCAGAGGGTGGACAGGATCGAGTTGCACAGGAACACGAGGCGGCCGCCGGAGCGGAGCAGGCGCGCCGCCTCGGGGATCCAGCGGTACGGGTCGACCCAGATCGAGGCGCCGTACTCGGAGACCGCGAGATCGAACGACGCATCCGGCAGCCCGGTCTCGGCCGCATCCGCCTCGACGAGAGGGAACTCGATCCCGGTCTCGGCCATCATCCGCCGCGCGGTCGCGAGCTGCGCAGGCGTCACGTCGACGCCGACGGGACGCGCGCCGCGCCTGGCGAGCCAGGCCGAGACGTACGCCGTGCCGCATCCGAGCTCGACGACGTCCAGGCCGGCGACGTGGCCGAGGACGTTCAGCTCGGACTCGCCGACGGCCCAGATGCCCCAGACGATCTCGTCGAGCCCCCAGTTCGTCTCCGCGTTCTCGTCGGTGTAGGCCTCGTTCGCCCGTGTCCAGTACGCGCGGTTGCCGGCGGCGTCGGAGGCGGCCTCCGACGACACGGTCAGGCCAGCCCGTCGGGGAACCAGATGCCGATCTCGCGCTCGGCCGACTCCGGGGAGTCGGAGCCGTGCACGAGGTTGTTCGGCATGGCGAGCGCGAACTCGCCGCGGAGCGAGCCGGGATCCGCGTCGGCGGGGTTCGTCGCCCCGATCGTCTTGCGGCAGGTCGCGATCGCCCCTTCGCCCTCGAGGACGAACGCGAGCGTGGGTCCGGAGGTGATGAAGTCGACGAGCTCGCCGAAGAACGGCTTCTCGCGATGCTCGGCGTAGTGGGTCTCGCCCGTCTCGCGCGAGGCGACGACGAGCCGCGCCGCGCGCAGCTTCAGCCCGCGCCGCTCGAAGCGCGCGAGGATCTCACCGGCGAGATTCCGCTCGACGGCGTCCGGCTTCGCGAGGATCAGTGTCCGTTCGACGGCCATTGCGCGGGCGGGATGCTAGCTACTCGCCCGCGGTGCCCGCCGGACGTGCCGCGCGGCGGCGCTCCGGCTTCGGCGCCGGGACGACCGGAGCCTCGTCGGCGACGATCGGCGTCTCGCAGTACGGGCACACCTGCCAGGACGGCTCGAGCGGCCGAGCGCAGGTCGTGCACGCCTGGCGGAGCTTCGTCGTGCAGACCGGACAGACGAGGTAGTCGTCCTCGACCTCCGCCCGGCAGACGGGACAATGCAGGCCGCGGGCGCCGAGGCGGCGCTCCATCGCCCTGATCTCGAGCTCGCGCTCGCGGATGTCGTCGAGGTACTCCGGCGGCCGGAACAGCATGTAGACCAGCGGGCCGATGAACGGGATGACCCCGAGGAGCGTCGACACGGCGACGAGCATCCCGTCGGCGATCCGGCGCCGCGCGTCCTTGTACACCCAGTAGATCGTCGCGACCCAGAACACGACGACGAAGAGCAGCGCGAGGTTGCGGATGACGTGCCACGTCGCGGAGTGGAAGAAGTCGTGCAGGCTGCCGAAGGAGCTCGCGATCACAAGAGCAGTCTTCCTACTGCGTACCCCACCGCAAACGCGAGTCCCACGAACAGGATGAGCAGGACGAGCGCGAAGAAGAGGACGCTGATGCGTTCACCTGGTCGCGTCATCGTATGCATTCCATTCGGCGACCGAGAGGTCGGCAAGAAGGTACAGCGAGCCGGTGACGAGCAGCGGGGAACCGATCCGCCGCGCCCGCTCGAGCGCAGCGGCCGGATCGTCGACCGCCTCGACCCGTTCGAAGACGCCCTGCGCACGCACGGCGAGCTCGGCCGCGGGCAACGCGCGCGCGTTGCTCGAGCGCGTGGCGACGAGGATGGCGCCGGCACGCGCGAGCCGCTCGAGGATCGCGTCCACGTCCTTGTCCGCGAGCAGGGAGGCGACGACCACGTACGGCCCCGGCTCGGGCAGCCGTTCGAGCAGCCAGTCGACCGCCTCGGGCGTGTGGGCGCCGTCGCGGACCTCGCCCGGACGGAGCTCGAGGCGGCCCGGGAGGCGGACCTCGACCTGGGCCTCGACAGGGCGGCCGAGCACGGCGGACGCGGCCTCGCGGGCGCCGCCGGCGAGGACCCGCCGGCCGGGCACGAGCCCCTCGAACTCGGCGTCGGGCAGGACGACGGTCGCCGCCGGCCCCGCCACGGCGAGCTTCTCCCGCGCGATCGCCTCGCGCGTCTCGCCGAGGAGCTCGACGTGGTCCAGGCCGACGTTCGTCAGCAGGACGACGCTCGCGTCGACGACGTTCGTCGCGTCGAGCCGCCCGCCGACGCCGGCCTCCACGACCGCGGTCTCGACGCCGCGGGCCGCGAAGTCGGCGAACGCCGCGGCCGTGACGATCTCGAACTGCGACGCGCCCACCGCCTCGGCGTCGTCGCGCACCCGGGCGAGCGCCGTCCGGAACCCCTCGGGGTCCGTCTCGAGCCGCTCCCACCAGCCCGACACGTGCGGGGAGGTGTACGCGGCGGCGGGCCGCCCCTCGGCCCGGAGGAGCGCGGCGATGGTGCGGGCCGCCGTCGACTTGCCTTTCGTCCCGACGACGTGCACCGCGTCGTAGCCTCGCTCCGGGTGCCCCAGCCGCTCGAGCAGGGCGCGCATCCGCCCGAGTCCAAGCCCGCCCGCGGGCCACTGCGGGAACGCCTCGAGCCAGGCGACCGGGTCCGGGCTACGCGTCGCCGACGGCCTCGAGCTCACGCCGGTAGCGCTCGAGCTTCTCGCGCTCGGCCGCCACGACCTCGGCCGGCGCGTTCTCGACGAACCGCTCGTTGGCCAGCATCCCCTCGGCCCGCGCGATCTCCTTGCGCAGCCGTGCGCGCTCGGCCTCGGCGTCGGCGCCGCCGCGCTGCGGAGCGCGCTCCGGCTTCACCACGGCGTCGAAGATGCGCTTCTCGTCGCCTTCCAGCTGCGGCACGATGCCCGAGCGACGGAACACCTGGGCCGACTCCTGGACGCGCTGGAGGGCGCCGGCCTCCTCCTCGCCTCCCGCCTCCGGCCAGGGCGCGACGATCAGTCGCGTCTCCCGTTCCGGCAGATGCGACCAGATCTCCTCGGTCACGTGCGGCAGCAGGGGGTGCAGCAGCTTGAGCAGCCGCTCGAGCGCCGCCGTCGCGGTCGCGCGTGCGTCGGCGTCGCCGTCGTACAGCCGCGCCTTGACCGCCTCGAGGTACCAGTCGCAGAAATCGTCGAACGTGAGGTGGTAGAGCGCGTCCGTCGTGTGGGCGAAGTCGAACTCGCCGAGGAGCCGCTCGACCTCGCGTTGCGTCTGCGACAGCCGCGCCAGGATCCACCGCTCCTCCAGCGACGCCGGCCGCTCCGCGGGCAGGGCGCCCTCGCACGACGTGACGATCAGCCGGGCCGCGTTCCAGAGCTTGTTCGCGAGCTTCGCCCCCTCCTCGATCGCGGCGTACGAGAAGCGCACGTCCTGCGTGAGCGAGTTCTTCAGGAGGCCGTAGCGCGTCGGGTCGGTCCCGTACCGCTCGATCACCTCGAGCGGGTCGATGCCGGTGCCGAGCGACTTCGACATGCGCCGGCCGTCGGGCGCGAGGACCGTCGAATGGATGATCACGTCCGAGAACGGCTTCTCTCCGAGCAGCTCGAGGCCGGAGAAGATCATCCGGTTCTCCCAGAGCCGGATGATCTCGCGGGCCGTCGTCTGGAGGTGCCCCGGATAGAAGTGGCGCAGGTCCTCGGTGTCGTCGGGCCAGCCGAGCGTCGCGAACGGCCAGAGGGCCGAGCTGAACCAGGTGTCGAGCACGTCGGTCTCGCGCGTCAGCTCGGTCGAGCCGCAGTCCGCGCACGCCTCCGGCTCGGTCTCCTGCACCGTCAGGTGCCCGTCCGGACACGTCCAGACGGGGAGCTGATGACCCCACCAGATCTGACGGGAGATGTTCCAGTCGGGCGCGTTCTCGAGCGAGTCGATCGCGAACCGGTGCTGGCTCTCGGGGTGGTAGACGATCTCGCGCGCGCGCAGCAGCTCGAGCGGCCGCCGCTTCAGCTCCTCCATCGAGCACCACCACTGGAGGGAGATGAGCGGCTCGATGCGCGTCTCGCAGCGCTCGCACAGCGCGACGGTGTGCCGGTACGACTCGCGCTTCTCGAGGAGGCCGCGCTCGCGGCACCAGTCGAGGATCTTCTCCTCGGCTTCCTTCTGCGTCAGCCCTTCGAGCCCCGCGGCGGTGACGAGCCCGTCCAGGCCGATGCAGCTCGGCTCGGGCAGCCCGTGGTCGCGCCCGATGGCGAAGTCGGTCGGGTCGTGCCCCGGCGTGATCTTCAGCGCGCCCGTGCCGAACTCGCGCTCCACGCGCTCGTCGGCGATCACCGGGACGCGCTGCTCGGTCCACGGGACGATCACCTCCCGCCCGACGAGGTGCTTGTACCGGTCGTCCTCGGGATGCACGGCCACCGCGACGTCCGCGGGGATCGTCGCCGGCCGCACGGTCGCGATCGCGATGTGACCGTCTCCGTCTGCGAGCGGATAGCGGATCGTGGACAGCACGTCGTCGACGTCCACGTGCACGAGCTCGAGGTCGGACAGCGACGTCTGGTGGTACGGGCACCAGTTGATGATCCGGTTCGCCCGGTAGATCCAGCCCTTGCGGTAGAGGTGCACGAAGAAGCGCATCACCGCGCGGACGTACGCCTCGTCCATCGTGAAGCGCGTGCGGCTGTAGTCGAGCGAGGCGCCCATGCGCCGGAACTGGACGAGGATCTTGCCGCCGTACTCGTGCAGCCACTCCCAGACGCGGGCCTCGAACTTCTCGCGGCCGAGCTCCTGGCGGGAGGTGCCCTCGCGGAGCAGCGCCTTCTCGACCGCGTTCTGGGTCGAGATGCCGGCGTGGTCGTAGCCCGGCTGGAAGAGGACGTTGTAGCCCTGCATGCGCTTCATGCGCACGATCGTGTCGCCGACGGCGAGCTGGAGCGCGTGGCCCATGTGCAGCTCGCCGGTCACGTTGGGCGGCGGGTGCGCGTCGACGAACGGCGTCTTCGACGGGTCGGGGACGGCGCGGTAGAGGCCCTCGTCCTCCCACGTCCGCTGCCAGCGCTCCTCCACGCCGGCCGGCTCGTACCGCGGCTGCATCTCCTTCGTCTCGCTCATGGGCGCGCCCATCCTACGCAGGGACGAACCGGCGACCCGGCGGTCGTCGGTCGAGGGCGGCTGTGGATCACGCAGCGACGATGGCTCCAGTATGCCGAACCGGCGCCGCGCGGCGCCGTGGACCGCCGTCGCAACGCCCGCCGTCGCAAACGCAGGCACGGCCCTTCGGGACGTGTCCGGGGGACTGTCCCCGGGACACGTCCCGACCGGACACCGCGGGCGCCGCGCTCGCAGGGCTCGACGCCAGGCGTGGAGCGGGGTCGCGCCGCATCGGCTTCTTCGGCCATGTCCCAGGGACTGTCCCCTGGACATGGCCGTTTGGGCCAAGGAGCGACGCTCAGCGGCAGACGGCGTAGCCCTGCATGCCGCGCGGGTTCGCGGCCGCGCGGAGCTGGCCGTCGGCGCGCTGGACGGCGCTGACGCGGCCGAGCGACCACGCGTCGGCGACGGTCACGTCGTGGCCGCGGCGGCGGAGGTCGGCGATCGCGTCGTCTCCGAGGCGCGACTCGACGGTGAGCGACCGCGCCTGGAACCCGCGGGGCCAGAAGCTCGCGACGAGATGATCGGTGTGCCACTCGGGGGCGTCGATCGCCGCCTGCAGGTCGAGCCCGCGGTCGACGTGGCGGACGAGCGCGTGCAGCGCCCACTGCTCCTGCTGGTCGCCGCCGGGAGTGCCGTACGCGAGCCACGGCTCGCCGCCGCGGAGCACGAGGCCCGGCGAGAGCGTCGTGCGCGGGCGGCGGCCGGGGACGAGCGACGAGGCGAGCCCCTCCTCGAGCCAG
>DASZWI010000235.1:0-20606 GCA_035546715.1 Gaiellaceae bacterium
GCGGTCGCCTTCGCGCGCGGCAAGGCCGCGCCGATCGGCACCGGGGTGGTCGTCGTGAACACCAACCTCGCCTACGAGAACGGCGAGGCCGCGGGCACCGGCATGGTGCTCACCTCCTCGGGCGAGGTCCTGACGAACAACCACGTCATCAACGGCGCGACCACCATCCGCGTCGTCGTCCCCGGGACGGGCCGCAGCTATGCGGCCACCGTGGCCGGCTACGACCGCACCGAGGACGTCGCCGTCCTCCGGCTCAAGGGGGCGTCGAACCTCGCGACGGTGTCGACGGACACGTCGCCCCTCACGGTCGGCCAGGCGGTGACCGCGCTCGGCAACGCCGGCGGCACGGGCACGCTGACCACCGCCCCGGGCAGCGTCACCGGGCTCGGGAAGTCGATCGTCGCGAGCGACGAGTCGGGCGTCAGCGAGCGGCTCACCGGACTGATCGAGACCGACGCGAACGTGCAGCCGGGCGACTCGGGCGGGCCGCTCCTCGACGCCGACGGCGACGTCGTCGGCATGGACACGGCGGCCTCCGCCGGCTTCGGGTTCCAGAACGCCTCGTCGACGGACGCCTACGCGATCCCGATCGCGCGCGCCCTGGCGATCGCCAGGCAGATCGAGGCCGGCAAGGCGTCGGCGACCGTCCACATCGGCGCCACCGCCTTCCTCGGCGTCGAGGTCAGGGCGGTGGAGACGACCGGCTACGGCTACGGCTACGGCAGCGGCTCGCCGACGGCGACCGGCAGCCTGATCGCCGGCGTCGTGGACGGCGGTCCGGCGGACCGGGCCGGGCTCGTCGCCGGCGACGTGATCGTCGCGATCAACGGCCGCACCGTCACCACCCCGACGGTCATCACGACCGTGCTCCAGACGAAGAAGCCGGGGATGCGGGTCGCGATCCGCTACGTCGACCAGCTCGGCGTGACGCGCACCGTCAGCGTGAAGCTCGGCAGCGGCCCGCCGCAGTAGCGCCCCCGTTCGGCGGCGGCCGCAAGATGGGCAGCGGCCGCTGCCAACCTGGGCAACCCTCCCGATGCCCGTGCCCCGGGGCGGTTCGTAGCTTCGATCCGTTGCTACGAGCGAAGGAGGAGACGTGAGCACGAAGCAGTTGGCCGGCGCGTCCGCCGGCATCGCTGCCGCCCTGGCGCTGTCGGTCTCGGCGGCGCTGGCCGCCACGAACCGGCACGAGGCGCCGCGGATGATCCCGCCGGATCCGCCCGCGTCCGCACCGGCCCGGCTCACCGCGGCGCAGCCGTCGTCGTTCGCCGCCCAGCTGGCGCGGGCCCGGGCCGCGACGGCGGAGTACGCCGACGACCTGGCCCGGGCGAAGGCGGACGGCTACCGGATCATCACCCCGATGATCCCGAACATGGGCTACCACTTCATGAACCCGAAGGTGCAGGGGTTCGACGTGCGGAAGCCCCAGATCCTGGTGTACGAGCACCAGGGGACGCGCTGGCAGCTCGGCGCCCTCGAGTGGGTCTTCACGAAGAAGCCCGCGCAGGCTCCGCTGCCCGGCGCCCGGTACGGGTCGTTCGGGGCCGGCTGCCACTACACCGACGGGACGTTCGTCCCGGAGACCAGCCAGGCGGCCTGCCCGGCGACGAGCCCCGAGACGAAGGCGGCGTTCACCTTCTGGCATCCGACGCTGATCACGATGCACGTCTGGCTCTGGTACCCGAACCCGTCGGGGCTGTTCGCCAGCACGAACCCGCTCGCCGCCGCGTTCAACCGCGGCTGAGGCGGGCAGCCGCGTGGGGGAGCCTCGCCTCCCCCACGCCGGCGGGGCAAGCTTCCGGCCCGCGGCGCGCTATGCCGCTCGGGTCTCGCCGGCGTAGAAGTACGGGTCGAGCACGCGCACCTCGGTGATGCGGTCGACGGGGAGCCCGTTGCGCTCGGCCGTCTTGCGGATCGCCTCCGGCGTCGGGGCGTCGTAGATGCAGAACGACTTCCTGCCGCCCTCCGCGACGTACGAATGCACCCACGTCACCTCTTCGGTCGAGTTCCTCTCGGCGATCTCCCGGCAGAACGCGACACCCGCTTCTCCCGGCGGCACCTGCAAGCCGTCGGGGAACGTACGCTCGACCACGTACCGAGGCATTTCGCATCCTTTCGTCGTCGTGGAACCCTGACCTGGATGCCATCCTAAGCGGCTCTGCGCCGCGTCGCATCCGCCACGTCGCCCAGGTTGGGCGTTCGCGCTACCCATCTTGGCCCACGAGCCCGAGGCGGATCGCGGTCGCGCTGGCCTCGCCCCGCGTGCGCGCCTCGAGCTTGCGCAGGATCGCGCCGACGTGGTGGTCGACCGTCCGCTCGGAGAGCACGAGGCGATCGGCGATCTCGGCGTTCCGGCGGCCGTCGGCGAGCAGCGCGAGCACCTCGAGCTGGCGCGACGTGAGCCCGAACGGATTCTCGCGCGTCCGCCGGCGCGGGCCGCGCGGCACGCCGCGCGCGCCGAGCTCGCGCAGGCGGCGGGCGACGATCGTCGTCGCGGGCTGCGCCCCGACGCGCTGCAGCTCGTCGAGGGCGCGCCGCAGCGGCGCCTCGGCGTCGCCGTCGGCCAGGGCGATGGCCTCCTCGTACGGGCACGCGGCCCAGGGCTCGGCGTCGGCCCAGTCCGGCAGCGGCGTCTCGATGCCCGCCCGGCGGCGCCACGCCACCAGCTCCACGACCCGCCGCGCCGAGCGCCGCTGGACGGCCAGCGCGAGCGCGCTCTCCGTCGCCGTCGCCACCCCCTCGAAGTCGCCGTCCAGCCAGGCCGCCTCGGCGCGCGCCGCAGCCACGGGCCCGAGGCGCGCGAGCTCGCCCGTCGGCTCGGCCAGCAGCCAGGCCTCGTCGAGCAGCTCGTGCCGGCCGGGGTCGCCGCGCCGCGCCCGGACGAGCCCGAGCGTGGTGAGCGCCACGATCCCGGGCGTCGCGGACGTGCGGCGCAGGCGCAGCACGGCCGAGGCCGCGTCGGCGGCATCGGTCCAGCGGCCCTGGTCGAGCCACGACCGGCCCCTGTAGGCCAGGAGGTACAGCCGGAACAGCTCGAGGCCGCGCTCGCTGGACCAGGCGAGCCCCTCCGTGAGGTAGCGCTCGGCCTGGTCGTGCAGGCGCCGTTCGACGGCTGCGCCGGCGAGGATGACGAACGAGCGGGCCGCCTCCGCGTCCAGGCCGGTCGAGCGGGCCAGCTCGATGCTGCGCTCCAGCTTCGAGAAGCCGCCGTCGTCGAGCTCGCAGGCGCCGAGCGTCGCGAGGCTGCGCACACGCAGCTCCACGTCGCCGAGGCGCTCTGCGAGGCGGAGCGCCTGGGCGCCCCAGGCGAGCGCCTCCTCGCAGCGGTCGGCGGCGGCGTAGCGCGCCGCCAGGGCCCCGTAGGCGATGGCCAGCTCGCGTCCCGGCGGCAGCGTCTCGAGCAGGTCGACGGCCTCGCAGGCCCGCCGGCGCGCCTCGCGCGTGCGGCCGGGACACCAGAGGATCTCGCCCAGCCGGCGGAGGTTGTCGCCCTCGGCGAGCGTGTCGTGGAGCTCCTGGCGGAGCGCCACGGCGTCCTCCAGGGCGGCGATCGCCTCGTCGCTCTGGTCGGTGAGGTAGGCGGACTGCGAGCGCCGCTCGAGCAGGTCGGCCCGCTCGGCCGTCGTCAGGCACGTTCCGAACCGCAGGGCGCGCGCGTACTGCGCGGCGGCCTCGCGATGGGCGCCGCGCGCGGCCGCGCGGTCGCCGGCCTCGCGCGCGAAGCGGAGCACGGCGGTCCCGTCGCCGGCGGCCTCGGCATGGTGGGCGAGCCGCGCGGGATCCGGGGCGCCGAGGGCGGGAGCGGTGAGGGCGGCGAGCGCCTTGCGGTGCAGCGCGACCCTCCGCCGCGGGCCGATCGCCTCCTCGACGGCGAGCCGGGCGAGCTCGTGCCGGAAGGCGACGTCGGTCGCCTCGACGTCGAGCATCCCGGACGCCAGGCAGTCGTCCAGCCGCTCCACCGCGTCGCCGGCGAGCGCCTCCAGGAGCCACAGCTCCGCGCCCGACGGGCAGATCGCGACCGCCTCGAGGAGCCTGGTCGCGGGCGCGCCGAGCCGCGCCGCGCGCGAGAGGACGGCGTCGCGCACCGTGTCGGGGATCTCGTCGTCTCCGGCCGCGAGCGCCTCGACGACGAAGAACGGGTTGCCACCGGTCGTCTCGTAGAGCTCGTCCGCGTCGACGTCGTACGGCGCTGCGAGCTCGGCGACCGCGGCGGGCGACAGGCGGCCGAGCTTCAGGCGGCTGGCGGCGTCGCTCGTCGCGAGCTCGCCCAGGACGCGGCGCAGGGGATGGTCACGCTCGAGCTCGTCGTCGCGGAAGCTCGCCACGACCAGCGCGGGCACCGTGTCGACGCGGCGGGACAGGAGCCGCAGGACGTCGAGGGTCGCCTCGTCCGCCCAGTGGACGTCCTCGAGGACGAACACGGTCGGCGTGCGGGAGCGCAGCTCCGCCGCGTACGCGGCGGCCACCTCGTGCGGCAGCGCGTCGCTCCCGACCACCTCGGCGAGCTCGCCGCCCAGGCGCTCGGCGACCGCCAGCAGCGGGCCGAGCGGCCGCGGCGTGAAGAGCGGGGCGCATGCGCCCCAGAGCACCCGCGCAGCGCGCTCCGTTGTGTCGCGCTCGAGGTCGTCCCGGAACCGGCGCAGCAGCGCGGTCTTGCCGACGCCCGCCTCGCCTCCGAGCAGCACGACGCGTCCGCGCCTGCTGCGCAGAACCGCCTCCAGCTCCTGCGCGAGCGAGCCCAGAGCACCGGCGCGCTCGAGCAGCTCGGTCGCCTTGCCGGAGGCGGAGATCGTCTCCCCGGCCTCTCCCCTCACCATCCCATGATGCATACACGACTGACATCCGAGTCGGTTTTCCGCGTCCAGCGAGTGTCGAGACGCGGCGGGGTCTAGCCGCGGGCGCCGAAGTCGGTCGTGACGACCGTCGCGCCGTGGTTTCCGTAGTAGCCGGGGGCGCGATCGGCGTGGATGACCGCGATGCCGATCTGCCGCCAGCGGGGTGCGAGGATGTTCGCCCGGTGCTCCGGGCTCTCCATCCAGATCGCGATGGCGCGGTCGGCGTCGAGCGGGCCCGAGGCCCAGAGGAGGTTCTCCGCCACCGACCAGCGGCCCGCCCCGCCCTCGGTGTACGGCGCCAGGCGCGTCGTGAACGAGGCTCCGTTCGCCGAGTCATGGCCGAAATAGCCGTCCCGGAGCATCTCCGAGGTGTGCCGGGACGCGGCGTGCGTGAGGGTGGGATCGAGCTCGAGCGGCGCCAGCCCGTGCTGGATGCGGACGCGGTTGAGGAGGACGAGGATCCGCTGCGCGAGCGACGGCATCGCCGTCTGGCGCTCGTGCCCGCGCGCGGGCGTCCCGGCCGCCGGCGAGGCGAGCCCGAGCGCGAGAGCAGCGATGACGAACCGCCTCCGCACCCACCGAATCGTACGGTGTCCTTCCGAGGTGATCGGCGGGGTTGCGGCGCTGGCTCGCCGGCCTCGCCCGTGTACCCCCCGCAGCCGGCGCATGCGGCGCGCGCCGGACAGGAGGCCTTTCAGGCGGGCCGGCGAGTGGGTGCCCAGGGCCGCTGGACGTCGGGAGCGGGGGAAGGCCGAGCCGCCTGCGGAACCGGCCGGAGGGAGGCCGGGGCGACGCGCGGCACGAGGAGGCTCCACCAGGGAGTTGCCCGCACGGTGTGCGGCGGCGGGGACACCTCGGACCAGGAAGCCATCTGCGTCCGAGCGTACGAGGGGGTGCCGCCCGCCGCGCCCGCCGAAGGTCGGGCTGAGGTCGAGGTCGGTTCGGCCGCGACGCGCCGGGTCCCCATCCCTGAGAGGAGTGATTTGCGACCTCCACCCTCGGAGGCCTGGACAGCCCCTCGGCCAAGGTCGAGGTCCTCCCAGACCCTCGGACAGGACCAGCCCGCCATCCGGCCCGGATACTCCGATCGTCGTGACCGTGCTCGTCCGCCCACGCGGCTCGCGCGTACGCTCCCGGATCGGCCTCGTGCTGATCGCCGTGGGCGTCCTGGCGGTGGCATGGACCGCCGTCACCTACTTCCGCGGCGACCCGATCACCGCCGTCTACACGTGGTACGAGCAGCGGGGCCTGGCGCGCCAGGTCGACCGGCTCGAGACGCGCTGGGCGGGCGCGGTCGTCCCGGCGGCGCCCAGCGGAGGCGACCCGCTCGTCGCCTACGCCGGCGTCGCGCGCGCCTTCGCACGGTCGATCGCGGACGGCGACGCGATCGGGCGCATCGCGATCCCCCGGATCGGGCTGCGGATCGTCGTGGTGCAGGGCACCTCGACCGGCGACCTGGCGCGCGGCCCGGGCCACTACGACGCGCAGTCCGGGCACGCGACCGCGTTCCCGGGCGAGGGCGGCGTCGTCGCGATCGCGGGCCACCGCACGACTTTCCTCGCGCCGTTCCGGCACCTCGACGAGCTCCAACGGGGCGACCGCATCGAGCTGCGGATGCCGTACGGATCCTTCGTCTACCGCGTGATCGGCCACCGGACGGTGCTGCCGACCGACTGGTCGATCCTGCGCCCGCGCGGGTTCGAGGAGCTGGTCCTCAGCGCCTGCACGCCGGTGTACTCGGCGTCGCATCGCATCGTCGTCTTCGCGCGCCTCGTCGGCGTCGGGCCGACCACGAGGTCGGCATGAGCGACCGGAGGATTCTGCCGCTGCGCTGCGAATCGGAGTTCCGACGAGTGACGCTTGGTCAGAGCTCTCGGACGCCGCTGGTGACGGGGGGTCAGGGCCCTAGGGCCAACCGTCACTCGTCAGGCAGCGCCGAGTGCCGAGACCGCGTCGGCCTCTCAGCGGGTGCCGCGCGGCACGGCAGCCAGCTCGCGCGTGTGCGGCGGGGACTGCTGGCGGGCGTGCGTCCGGCCGCACTGGCTGCACACGAAGGAGGTGGCGCTCCCGTCGATCGCCTCCATGTCGAGCTGGGAAGCGGCGTCGCGCACCACGCCGAGCCACGCGGGATCGGACGTCTCGATGGCGACGAGGTATTGCGCCCCACAGGGGCATGTGTACTTCACAACGCCTCTCGGCAGGGACATGCGGGCGGCTCCCAACGTGGTCGTCGTATGGTAGTTGACCCGTCGGGGCGCTCGGCGGGTGGTTCAAAACCAGTATGGCACAGCTTTCGGCCGATAGGAACCGGTTCTAATCGGATTTTGGAGGAATTTTCTACCCGGATCGGTGATCCCCAAGACGTCGAAATCCCGGACAAAACCTCGCTTTTGGCTTCGTTGGACCTAAGTTTTGGCTCAGCTAGCAGCACATTCACTCTTTCGAGTGAGACGCAGCCAACTAGTCTCCTAGGTATGCGGCACTTGCTCCAGGGGGCTTGTCCCTCCCTGCGGGGACAGGGAGAGGCCTGTCGTCCTCCCAGATCGGGTCATTGTCGGCATGCGGCGACGGCGATGACGAACCCACACTTGCATGCTGTGCACGAGACGGGGCGTGTCTCGTCGCCGAGGGGTCAGAAGGGGGCAGCGCCACAAGGCGTGATCGCCCGGAACCTCGCGCGAGCCGACGCGTCAAGCGCGTCTGCGAGGTCTTCGGGTTGTGCCCTTCCATCGGTCATGAGGGGAGCGAGCCACCCGTGGACGACGAGCAACACCGGCTGATCCCCGCTGGCGGCCGCAGGTGCGGCGGCGGCGGGGTCGCGACAGGATGGGAAGGTGCGGCGTGCGCCTTCTCGTAGCAGACGATCATGCGCTGACCCGTGCCGGGATCCGGCACGCCCTCGAGGCCCGGGCCGACTTCGTCGTCGTGGGCGAGGCCGACACCGGTCCCAAGGTCCTGCCCCTCGTCGGGCAGACCGACCCCGACGTGGTCCTCCTCGACACGGAGATGCCGGGCCTCGACGGGCTCACCTGCCTCGAGCGGCTGCAGGCGCGGCACCCGGACGTCGCCGTGATCATGCTGGCGGCGGAGGCGAGCCCGGCCCAGCTCCAGGCGGCGTTCGCCCGCGGCGCCCGCGGGTGGATCCTGAAGACGATCGAGCCGGACGAGCTCGGCCCCGCGATCGTGCATGCGCTCGACGCGAGCGTCTTCGTGCCGTACGGCCCGGTCAACGACGACACGGCGGCCGCGCGCACCGCCGGCCTGTCCGGGCGCGAGCTGGAGATCATCCGGCTCGTCGGCCGGGGCTTCTCGAACAAGCAGATCGCCGGGGAGCTGTGGATCACCGTCCAGACGGTGAAGTTCCACCTCACCAACATCTACCGCAAGCTCGGCCTGCCGAACCGGACGGCTGCCGCCCGCTGGGCGCACGAGGCCGGCCTGCTGCTCGGCTCCGCGGCCGTCAGCGAGCCGCTCGACACGACGCGCTGAGCAGGGATTTCGGATCCCCCGGGCGGGTGACGCCCGGGGGACCCGCGATGTCGATGGTTGCGGCACATGCCGCGCCTCCGTCCCCACCGGCCCGCCCGCGCCTCGCGGCGGATCGCCCTCAGGCTCGTCGTGGTGCTCGCCCTCGCTGCCCTCGCGGCCGGGGTCGCGTCGGCCCGCCCGGCGTCCGGCGGCTCGAACCGGTCGACGCTCGCCTCCGTCCTCGGCGTGTACGTGGGCGCGGGCAATCGCGACGGCGTCGACGCGTTCTCCGCGTGGCTCGGCTCGTCGGTCGGGTACGCGGAGGACTACCTCCCGTTCGGGACCTGGCCGTCGGCGGCCGCCCGCGCCTGGATCCTGAAGCGCTGGCAGGACTCGGGCCTCACGCTCGTGCTCGGCGTCCCGCTGGTGCCGTCGAGCGGCGGGTCGCTCGCGGCCGGGGCGGCGGGCGCCTACGACCCGTGGTTCGCCTCGCTGGCGCGCCAGCTCGCCGACGCGGGCGAGGGCAACGCCATCCTCCGCCTCGGGTGGGAGTTCAACGGCAGCTGGTACCCGTGGGGCGTCCGGTCGAACGACGACGCCCGGACCTTCGCCGCGTACTTCCGGCGCGTCGTGACGACGATGCGCGCGATCGCCCCCGGCCTGCGGTTCGACTGGAACCCGAGCGCCGGGGTGTGGCCCGCCTTCGACATCGCCCAGGCCTACCCCGGCGACGCCTACGTCGACGACATCGGCCTCGACGTCTACGACCAGAGCTGGATCGCCGAGTACGGCAGCCCCCAGGCGCGCTGGAACGACTTCCTCCGCCAGACGGTGGGCCTCGCGTGGCAGCGGAGCTTCGCGCGGGCGCACGGCAAGCCCGTCAGCTTCCCGGAGTGGGGCGTGACGGTGCGGCCCGACGGCCACGGCGGCGGCGACGACCCGTTCTACGTCGAGCAGATGGCGTCGTGGATCGCCTCGAGCGACACCGGCTACGCCGTCTACTTCGACTACAACGCCTCGGACGGAGCGCACGCGCTCGACGACGCGCGGTTCGCCCGCTCGGCGGCGACGTTCCGCCGCCTCTTCGGCGCCTAGCCGCCTCCGCGCGAGCCCCGCCCCCGCGCGCAGCCGTCGCCCGGGCCGGACCGCACCTTGTGTCGAGTCAACACAAGGTACGGGGGAACGGCTCGCGGAGGGCGGGGCCGCCGTGCCCCCGCTCGGCCGTGCGGGTCAGCCGTCGTGCTTCGGGCGGCGCGACAGCGCGTGGATGCCGACGCCGAAGCCGATCAGCACGATCCCCGCGCCGCCGACGAGCGCGATGTCCGCTCCGGTGTAGGGAAGCGTTCCGTTGTCCTTGCTCGCCTGGGCGCCCGCGGGCGCCGCCGTCGGCGGCTGGATCGACGCCTGCTTGCCGCCGGGGCCGGCGTAGCCCAGGCTCGAGCTGTCCTTGTGGCCCGCGCCGAGCGCGCTCGGGGCGAACGTCGTGGTGACCAGCGCCGCGAACGCCGCCGCGGCTCCAGCCGCTCTCCGGCTACCGACACTGCTCCTCGACTTGCTCATTCTTCGCCCTCCGTGGATCGGGTCTCGGGAATCACACCAGCCCTGGTTCTCGGGAGTCAGTCTGCGCTTGTCCAGAGTGCGGTCGCACTGTCTTTCAGTCCGGTTTCACTGGACCTTTGGGGGGCGGCGCTGCCGGGGGGCGCTGCCACGATGCGCTGCGTGGCGACTGTCGTCGACCCCCAGCTGAGCCGGGAACGGCTTAGGACCGGCTTCTCCGACCTGCGCGCGGCGCTCGAGCGCCTGGAGATCGGTCCGCGCGACCGCTCGCAGATCAGCGACGCGGAGGCCGAGTTCCTGTTTCGCTTCGTGCGCGACCACGGCGTCGTGGACACGCTCGAGGTCGGCTGCGGGCTCGGCAAGTCGGCCGTCTCGATCATGCTCGGGACGGGCGGGAAGCACATCGCGATCGACCCGTTCCAGGCGAACTACGACTTCCGCGGCGTCCGGAACGTGGGCCGGGCCGGGCTCGCCGACGCGTTCGAGCTCCGCGCCGAGCCCTCGTGCACCGCCTTGCCGGCGCTGCTCGCGGAGGGGCGCCGCTTCGACTTCGTCTTCGTGGACGGCAGCCACCGCTTCGACGACATCCTCGTCGACTTCACCTTCGCGGATCTGCTGCTGCGGCCCGGCGGCCACGTCGTCTTCGACGACCTCTGGATGCGCACGACGCAGCTCGCGCTCGCGTACATCCGGACGAACCGGCCGGACTACCGCCGCGACCCGGGCGCGCCGCGCACGCTCGCGCTCGTCCAGAAGATCGGCGAGGACGAGCGGAACGGGATGTTCCACCGCGAGTTCTACACAGCCCGCGGATTCGTCAGCCACCACGCGGTCACCTGGCTGGCCGGACGCGACACGCCGGCGAAGCGCGTCGCCCGCCGGCTCAAGTCCGCCCTCTACCGCTGAGCTGGTCGAGCGCCACCCGCGGCGGCTCGGCGGCCGCCGGAGTCGCCGCATCCGCGGCCGGCGCGCGGGTCGCCGCCGTGCTCGCGGGGAGCCCGGCCCTCGCCCCGACCGCGGCCGCGCTCGCCGTTGCGCTCTACTGGGCGGCCGAGCAGGGCGGCATCGAGCCCACGCGCTGGCCGCCGGGGGCGCTCTTCCTCCTCGCCGTCGCCGTCGTCGGCTTCGTCGCCGCACGGCGGCCGGTGCCGCGGCCTCGCTGGGTGGTGGTCTCGCTCCTCGGGATGGCGGCGTTCGCGGCGTGGAGCTACGGCTCCGTTGCGTGGGCGGCCGTCCCGGCCGACGCCTGGACCGGCGCGAACACGACGCTCCTCTACGGCATCGTCCTCGCCGTCGCGCTGTGGGCGAGCTGGCGCGCCTCCGCGGGTCTGGGCGTGCTCGTCGCCTACTCGATCGGGGTCGCCGCGCTCGGCCTGGCCGAGCTCGCGTCCGCGACCGGCGCCGCCGATCCCGGCGGCTGGTTCGTGGCCGGGCGGTTCGCGGCGCCGATGGGGTACCCGAACGCGAACGCCGCCCTCTTCCTGTGCGCCGTGTGGCCCGCGCTCGCCGCCGCGGCGCGCCGCGAGGCGCCGGCCTGGCTGCGCGCGGTGTCGCTCGCGGCGTGCGCCGTCCTCGTCGACCTCGCGCTGATCGTGCAGAGCCGGGCGTCGACGGTCGCGCTGCCGCTCACCTTCGTCCTCTTCTTCCTCCTCGCCCCCAACCGGCTGCGGACGCTCTGGACGGCGGCCGTGCCGGCGGCCGCCGCGGCGCTCGTCGCGCCGCGCCTGCTGGGTGTCTACCGCGCCCTCAACGAGGGTCGCGACGCCGCCGGCGCACTGCATCGCGCGCTGGTCTCCGTGCTCCTGTCCGCGGCCGTCGCGGCGGCCGCAGGCCTCCTGCTGGCCGGCCTGGATCGGCGCGCGACCTTCGGCCCGCGGCTGGTCCGCGGGACGGCCCTCGCCCTCGCCGCCGCCGTCCTCCTGGCGGTGGGCGCGGGGGTCGTCGAAGGCATCCGCCACGACGCCGTGGGCAGAGCCCGGAGCGCGTGGCACGAGTTCACGCACGACGGGCCGCCGCAGCCCGGCTCGTCGCACCTCGCCGCCGGGCTCGGCAGCAACCGCTACGACTTCTGGCGCGTCTCCGCCGATCTGTTCGTCGCCCACCCGCTGGCGGGAGTCGGCACCGACAACTTCGCGACGTTCTACGCGCGCGAGCGGAGGAGCGGCGAGGAGCCGCGCTACCCGCACAGCCTCGAGCTGCGCGTGCTCTCGCAGACGGGTCTCGTCGGCGCGGCGCTGCTCCTGGTCGCGCTCGGGCTGCCGCTCGCCCGTGCGGTGCGCGACCGCCGCCGGAGCGACCCCCTCGCGCAGTCCGCGATCGCCGCCGGCCTCGGCGTCTTCGCGTACTGGGCGGTGCACGGCTCGGTCGACTGGCTCTGGGAGTTCCCGGCGCTCAGCGTGCCGGCGCTCGCCGCGCTCGGGATCGCGGCTCGCGTCTCCCGCCCCGCCGGCGGCGAGCCGGCGCGGCGCGCCCCGCGCGCCGCGGCCGCCGTGGCGATCGTCGCCGGCGCGGTCGCGACCGTCGCGATCGCCCTGCCCTGGCTGTCGGCGCGCGAGGTCGCGCTCGCCGAGCGGGTCTGGGCGGCCCAGCCGGCCCGGGCGTTCTCGGCGCTCCGCCTCGCGGCTCGGCTCGATCCGCTCGCCGGCGACCCGGGACTGACGGCCGGCCTGATCCACTCACGCCTCGGCGAGTGGAGCGCCATGGAGTCGTCGCTTCGCGCCTCGGCTCGACGCGACCCGGACAACTGGTACACGCACCTCGAGCTCGCGGTCGCCGACCTGAAGCTCGGAGACGTGTCGCGCGCCCGCGCCGACCTCGCCCGCGCCCGCTCGCTCGACCCGCGCGAGCCGGCGCTCGCGGTGGTCGCGCGCGGCATCGCCGACCCGCCCGCGTTCGATCCGGCCGACGTCGACGACGTCTTCCTCCGCCGCACGGCGGAGCTGGTGGCGCCGTGAGTCGTCTGCTCCTCTGCCTCGCGGCGTTGCTTGCGGCCCTGGCCGCCGCTGCGGGCGCGGACGCCGCGGCGCCGCCCCGTCCCGGCAACGGCGGGGTCTACGTCGGCCCCGCCGATCCGGGCAAGGTCGACCGGTTCGCCCGCTGGTCGGGCGAGCGGGTCGACTACGTCCTGGAGTTCCCCGACCGGCAGCACTGGAGCGGGATCGTCTCGCCCTGGTTCATCCCCCGGATCTGGGGGCCGGCGTCCCGGAGCTTCAGGCACGACGTGCTCGTGCTCTCCGTCCCGATGCTCCCCGGCGGCCGGACCGACCTCGCGGCGGGCGCGGCCGGCGCCTACGACGGGCAGTTCCGCACGCTCGCCCGCAAGCTGGCCGCGGCCGGCCTCGGGAAGCGGACGATCGTCCGGCTCGGCTGGGAGTTCAACGCCGGCTGGGCCGGCTGGTCGGCGGCGAAGCAGCCGGCCGCCTACGTCGCCTACTTCCGCCGCATCGTCACGACGATGCGGTCCGTCGCGCCCGGACTGCGCTTCGACTGGTGCCCCGCCGAGGGGCTCGGCCAGTTCTGGGGCATCCCCGGCGGCCTCGCCGCCGCGTACCCCGGCGACGCGTACGTCGACTACGTTGGCCTCGACGTCTACGACCAGGCGTGGGGCCGGGACGGCGAGGTCGTCGCCGACCCCCTGACCCGCTGGCGGCACCTCGTGAACGAGCCGGGCGGTCTCGCCTGGCAGGCGCGGTTCGCCGCCGCCCATCGCAAGCCGCTCTCGTTCCCCGAATGGGCGCTGACCCGCCGCGAGGACGGTCACGGCGGCGGCGACGACCCGACGTTCATCGAGCAGATGCACGCCTGGATCGCGTCCCACGACGTCGCCTACCAGGCCTACTTCGACCACGACGCCCCCGACGGCGACCACGAGCTCGAGAACGGCCAGTTTCCCGCGGCCGCCGCCGCCTTCCGGCGGCTCTTCGGCGGCCCGTCCTGAGGATCACTACGACATGGAGGTACCGACCGTGAACGCCCCACCGAGCGAGGTGACGTACGTGACGATCGCCGACGAGCGCTTCTTCGTCGGCGCCGTCGCCCTCGTCGACTCGCTGCGCCTGACCGGCCACGACGACCGGATCGTCGTCCTCGACGCCGGCCTGACGCCCGACCAGCGCGCCGTCCTCGAACGGGAGTGCGAGCTCGTGCAGCCGCCCGTCACGCGCGAAGGGGTGTTCGTCGTCTTCCTGAAGACCGTCATGCACCTGCTCGGCCTGACCGGGACGGTCGTGCTCGTGGACAGCGACGTGATCGTGACGCGGCACCTCGGCCCGGTCGTCGCGTGCGCCCAGGCAGGGCGCATCGTGCTCGTCGCCGACCAGTTCCCCGAGCGCCACTTCCCGGAGTGGCAGGAGATCCTCGGCCTCGACCGGCCGCCGAGACGCGACCCGCACCTGGGCGCGGGCTTCATCGCCCTCGACCTCGACCAGTGGCCGGACTTCATGCCGCGGTGGCTCGAGCTCTGCGAGCGCGTGCCGCCGAACCGGGCCGACCTCCCCTTCGACCTGCCGCGCGACGTCGTGCGCGCCAACCCGTTCGCCTTCCCCGAGCAGGACGTGCTCAACGCGCTGCTCGCGACGGAGGTCCCGCCCGACCGGATCGAGGTCTTCCCGCTCGACGTCTTCCCGGGGCCGCCGCACAACGAGGCGCTGCGGGTCGTCGACCGGCAGACGCTTCGCTGCGCGTACGGCGAGCACGAGCCGTTCCTGCTCCACTACTGGAACCACCCGAAGGTCTGGCTTCCCGGTGCCAGGGCCAGTCTCGCGATGGACGCCTACGTGGAGCTGATGGCCCGTCTGCTGACCGCCGACGACGTGCCGCTGCGCCTCGCTCCCGACGACCTGCCCGTGTGGCTCCGCGACGACCTCCGCGGGCGCCTCGTACGCCGCACCCCGCGCCGGATCCGGCGGGCGATCCGCGGCGCGCTGCGTGCCCTGCCGGATCCGTTCGAGCAGCGCGCGCGGGACGTCGGCGGCGCCGTCGCGGGACGGCTGCGCCTGGGCTGAACCAGGTCCGTCCCGGTGGTCCAGGTCCACCTACCCCTCCGGCCAGGGCTGGTCCCGGGAAGCCGACCTATAACCGGGACATGGCCACGCCGCCCGCGCCGCCCACGCTCCCGACCCCTGCGCTCGCCGGCGCGGGCGGCCGCCGCAACCTCGCCGACCAGCCGGCGCTCGACGGCGTGCGCGGCGTCGCCGTCCTCGCCGCGATCGCCTCGCACACCGGGTACCGCAAGCTCGAGCGGCCCGCGATCGAGCGGGTGCCGCCGCTCGTCGCGCAGCCCGTTCCGGCGGGGGCGACGTGACCCGGCTCCTCGCACCTGCGCCTGCCGGCCCGCTCGCGCCGCGCGAGCGGCCGACGCTCTCGGTGGTCATCCCGTACTACCGGCGCGCCGACGTGATCGCCGAGGCGGTCCGGTCGGCGCTCGAGCAGACCGAGCCGCCCCACGAGATCGTGATCTGCGACGACGGCTCCCCCGACGACCTCGACGGCGCCCTCGGCGCGCTGCGCGACCGCGTGACGGTCGTGCGCCGCCGCAACGGCGGCGCCGCGGCGGCGCTCAACACCGCCGTCGCGCTCGCGACCGGCGAGTTCGTCGTCCAGCTCGACTCGGACGACGTCTTCCTGCCGCGCCGCCTGGAGGCGATCGCCGACGCGATCGTCGCGCGCCCCGACCTCGACGTGGTCGCGACCGACGCGTTCGTCGAGCAGGGCGGAAAGGTCCTGTGGCGGTTCCTCGAGGCGGTCCCCTTCGCAGTCGAGCGGCAGCGGCTCGCGGTGCTGCGGCACTGCTTCTTCGCCTGGCCGGCGATGCGGCGGAGCCGGTTCGTCGCCGTCGGCGGCTTCGACGAGCGCTATCGCGCGACCTCCGACTGGGCGGGGTTCATCCGCCTCGTGCTCGACGGCGCGCTCGTCGGGATGGTCGACGAGCCGCTCTACCGCTGGCGGCTCGGCGCGGGCTCGATCAGCGCGGAGGGGGCGTTCAACGCCGCGGAGGAGATCCGCCTGCTGCAGCAGGTCTCGGCGACGTACGAGCTGACCCCGGACGAGCGGCGCACGATCGACGAGGCCGTCACCGGGATGCGGCGGCGCGCCACGCTCCTCCGCGCGAAGGAGGCGGTCGCCGACGGCGGCGCCGCCGCTCGGCGGCACTCCCTGGAGGTCGCCCTGGGGCCGGGCTTCTCGCCCCGCACGCGGGCAAAGGCGGCGCTGGCCGTCGCGTCGCCCGGGCTCGCGCGGCGTGCGCTCGCGGGACGCTTCGCGCCCGGGACGGCCCAGCGGCGGTTCGGCGTCGGGGTGGAGGCGTCGTGACCGGCGGGCTACGGCACGCGTGCGAGCGCGACGTACTCGCCGCCCTCGACGAGCTCGTGCAGGCGGATCCGCGTCAGCAGCTGCATCCCGAGGCCTGCCCACTGCGACTCGTACGCGCGGATCGCGGCGACCTTCGCCGCGACGTCCCGGCGCGTCCGCGGCACCGGCCGCCACTCGAGCTCCGCCGGCACGAGGCGTGCGACCGGCTCCGGAACACGGCGCGCCGCCGGCCGGCGGCCGAGGCGGCTGCGCAGCCCGATGCGCGCGGCTGCGGCGAACGGTCGCCACGAGTGTCCGCGGCCGATCAGGACGTTCGCCGCGTACGGCTGCTCCGCGTACAGCGCGAGGTGCGGCGTGCGTAGGCGCGGCACGAGGAGCGCCGCGAGGCGCATGTGGTCGGCGTTCGCGAGCGGGCTGCCGGGCACGAGGACGACGTCGGCGTCGCCGACGATCGGCGCGAGCGCATCCCAGATCGTGTCGTCGGACTCGGGCGCGTACTGCTCGTCGGAGAACGAGAGCCACACCGGCGTCGCACCCAGCGCGGCGCAGGCCCGTTCGTCCTCGGCCCGCCGCGCGGACGCGGCGTCGCCGAGCGTGGCGAACCCGCAGCGGCCGTCCCAGTCGCCCGCCGGCGTGTCGCTCGACGGGTCGCCCGCGAAGACCGTCGCGACGACGACGTCCGCGCCGGCGCGCGCCGCCCGCGCGACCGTCGCGCCGAGCGAGAGCGCGGCGTCGTCGAGGTGCGGCGACACGACGACGATGCGGGCTCCCGCGAGCTCGGCGGGGAACGATCTCACCGCGGGCGCCTCATCCGGCGACCTCGCGGTAGACGGCCTCGACCTCGGAGACCATCCGGTCCGCGGCGAATCGCTCCGCCGCGCGAGCCTGCCCTCGGGCGGCGACCTCGGCGCGGGCCGCGGGATCGGCGAGCAGGTCGAGGATCGCCTCGGCGAGCGCGCCGGGCTGCTCGGGCGGGACGAGGACGCCGGCGTCGCCGACGACCTCGGGGAGCCCGTCGACCGCCGAGGCGACGACGGGGACGCCCCCGAGCATGGCTTCCGCCGCGACCCGTCCGAACGCCTCGTAGCGCGAGGGGACGGCCAGGACGTCGAAGGCCGGCAGGAACGAGGATGCGCGCTCCCGGTAGCCGGCGAAGCGCACAGCGTCGCCGCCGCGCTCCTGGAGCTCGGCCAGCCCGGGCCCGTCGCCGAGGACGATCGCGACCGCCTCGGGCCGGGCGGCCCGGACGGCGGCCATCGCGTCGCAGAGGACGTCCCACCCCTTCTGCTCGTCGATGCGGCCGATGCCGCCGACGACGAGCGCGCCCTCGGGGAGGCCGAGCCGCGCGCGGGCGTCGGCGAAGAGCTCCGGCGGGTCGATGCCGTTGAGAACGACCGTGGCGTGGCCGCCCCGGCTGCGGACGTAGGCGGCCACGGACTCGGAGACGCCGATCACGATGCGTGGCAGCCGCAGCGCGAAGGTCGAGACCCACTCGCGCCGGCGCGCGCGCTCTGGGATCACCAGGTGCAGCGTGGCGATCGTCGGCCGGCGGGCGAGCCGGGCCGCGAGCAGGGGCCCCAGCCCGTCGCCCTGGTCGGTCAGGCCGACGTGGACGAGCACGGGGTCGACGTCGCGCAGGGCGCGGGCCAGCGCGAGCACGGCGCGGGGCCGCGGGATGCGGCGGACGCCGGGCACGCGCCGGACCTCGGCTCCGGCGGCCTCGAGGCGGCGTACCGTCTCGACGGCGACCTCGTCGCCGACCAGCACGACGAAGCGCCAGCGCGCGCCGAGGTGCGTGGCCAGCTGCCCGAGGTAGACCTGGGCGCCGCCGTAGCCGGCCGCGTCGGAGACGAGGGCGATCGTCGGGCGCTCGGCCACCGGCTCAGTCTTCCACGCCGGCCCGGACGGCTGGAGCACGGCTCATGACCGCGGTTGCGGACCAGCCGCCGCGCCGCGCCCTGCCGCGGCTGTTCGGGCGGAGCGTCGCGTCGAACTACGCGAGCTCGGTCGTCTCCCTGCTGCTGGCGCTGTTCGTGACGCCGGTGCTCGTACGCGGGCTCGGCAAGGACGCGTACGGCACCTGGAGCCTCGTCACGTCGTCCGTCCTCTACTACAGCCTGCTCCAGTTCGGGCTGGCGCGCGCTGCCGTCAAGTTCGTGGCCGAGTCGAAGGCGACGGGAGACCTCGACGCCGCGCGGCGCACCGTCTCGACCTCCTTCCTCTCGCTCTCGCCCGCGGCCCTGCTGCTCGTCGCCGCGTCGCCGGGCCTGGCCTTCCTCTTCCCCGTGCTCTTCCACGTGCCGGAGGGGCAGCGGACGGCGGCCATGATCCTCGTCGTCCTGTCGACGATCGACTTCGCCGCGGGCATCCCGTCCGACACGTTCGGCGCGGCGCTCGTCGGGCTCCAGCGCTTCGACCTGCTCAGCGCCACCGCGACGGGCACGGCGGTCGCCCAGGTGGTCGCGTGGGCGGTGATCATCGGTCTCGGCGGCGGGCTCGTGCCGATCGGCATCGCGACGATCACGTTCAGCCTCGCGTCCAACGTCGTGCGGTACGTCCTCGTGCGCCGGCTCCTCCGCGGCGTGCACATCGGGCGCAGCACGTTCGACCGCAAGCTGATCCGGCCGCTCGTCAGCATGTCCGGCTGGATCGCGCTCGGCGACCTCGTCGAGATCGTGACCCTGCGGCTCGACCCCGTGGTCGTGGCGTTCGTCGCGGGGGTGCCCGCCGTCGGCGTCTACGCCGTCGGGCAGAAGCTGTCGGCGTTCGTCGAGCGCTTCACGGGGCCGGCGCTGTCGATGTTCTTCCCGCACGCCTCCGAGCTGAGCGCGTCCGACAACTCCGAGGAGCTCCGGGCCACGTTCCTCGCCGGGACGCGCCTCGCGCTGGCGCTGACGGCGCCGCTCGCCCTCGTCATCTCCGTGCTCGCCGGCCCGGCCATCCACGTCTGGGTCGGCTCCGGCTTCGGCGACGCGGCCGGCGTCGCGATGTACTTCTCGCTCACCTCCCTCGTGATCGCGTTCCCGCGCGTCGGCGTCTACATCCTCCGGGGGCTCGGCAACGTCCGGTTCGCCGCGCAGATCGGCCTCGCCGAGGCGGCGATCAACCTGGTCGCGAGCGTCCTGCTCGGCCGCGCGATGGGCATCCAGGGCGTCGCCCTCGGGACCCTGATCGGCGTCGTCTGCAACCACCTGCTGATCCTGCTGCCGTACGTCTGCCGCCGGCTCGGCGTGCCGCTCTGGCGGCTGCTGCTCGAGATCGGCCGTGCGCACCTCGTGCCGGCCGCCCTGGCGCTGACGATCGGCCTCGAGCTGCGCGGCTATGCGCACAGCGGCGTCCTGGGGCTGGTCGTCGCCGCGATCGCGATCGGCGGGACGTACGTGGGCGTGTTCGCCGTCACGGGCGTCTCGACCGGCGAGCGCCGGCGGCTGCGCCGCGTCGTGGCGCGCGCCGTGCCCGCGCTCGGAGTGGGCGGATGACCCGGACCCTGCTCGTGGATCCGTCCTCGCGCGGAGGCCTCCCCGTCTACACGACGCTCGTCGCGCGGTCGCTCGCGGCTGCCGGCGCGCAGCCGGAGACGCTCGCGAGCGTCGCGCTCGATCCGGCCGCTGCGGACCCCGCAGTGGTGCGCCGGCTCCCCGACGATCGCTGGGGCGCCGCCCCTCGCCTCGGCCCCCTCGCGTTCCCGGAGCGCCTGTGGCGCTGGTGCCGCTCGGCGCGCGCCGTCGAGCGCGAGGTGCGGACGTTCCGGCCCGACGTCGTCCACTTCCAGGCGCCGCTGAACCGGCGGCTCGACGCCTTCCTGCTCCGGCGCCTGAGCCGCCGGACGGCGGTCGTCTGGACGGCCCACAACGTCCTGCCGTTCGAGCGGACGCCGGAGGACTCGGCCCGGTTCGCGGAGATCTACCGCGCCGTCGACCGCGTGATCGTCCACACGCCGCCGGCCGCGACGGCGCTGCGCGAGCTGGCCGGCGTCGAGCCGGTCGTGGTCGACCACCCCGTGCCGGAGCCGCTCGTGCAGCTCGAGCGGGCCGAGGCCCGCGAGCGGCTCGGCCTCGAGCCGGACGGGCGCCTGCTCGTCGCCCTCGGCTTCATCCGCGCCTACAAGGGCTACGACCTGCTCGCCGACGTCTGGGAAGGGCTCGGCGCTGCCGCGCCGCGTCTGCTCGTCCTCGGCGAGCTCCATGCGGAGAGCCAGCGGCCCGTGCTGGAGCGCCTCGCGCAGACCGGCCGGGCCGACGTGCGGATCGGCTACGCCTCGGACACCGAGCTGCACACCGCGCTCGCCGCAGCCGACGCGCTCCTGCTCCCGTACGTCACCGCGAGTGACAGCGGCCTCCTCCATCTGGCGCGCGCGTTCGGCGTCCCGGTCATCGCCTCCGACGCGCCGGAGCTCGCCGCCTCGGTCCGGGCGGCGCGCGCCGGCGCCGGCGTCCC
>DASZWI010000236.1:0-1790 GCA_035546715.1 Gaiellaceae bacterium
CCTGGCGCGGGCGTGGGACGAGAACGCCGACCCGTTCACCAACGCCGTGCGCATCACCGTGTCGGGGCTGCGCAAGCGACTCGGCGAGCCGTGGGTCATCGCCACCGTGCCCGGCGTCGGCTACCGCATCGACGCCGGGCCCGAGGACGGCGACGGTGGATAGGGCGCCAGGTCTCAGCGTCCGCCTCAAGCTCACGCTCAGCTACGCCGGCTTCCTTATGCTCGCGGGCGCCCTGCTGCTCGTGGTGGGCTACTTCGCGCTCTCGCGCGGCGTGCATCCCGGCGTGATCTTCGTGGTGCGCAGCCACTCCGACCTCCTGCGCGACTTCGCGCCGCTCGCGGCCGTCGTGATGGCGTTCCTGCTCGTCTTCGGGCTCGTGGGCGGCTGGCTGCTGGCCGGCCGCATGCTCGCTCCCCTGACGCGCATCACCGACGCCACGCGCGTGGCCGCGACCGGGTCGCTGTCCCACCGGATCGAGCTGGAGGGCCGCCAGGACGAGTTCCGCGAGCTGGCCGACAGCTTCGACGCGATGCTCGCGCGGCTCGAGGCCCACGTCGCCGAGCAGCAGCGGTTCGCCGCGAACGCCTCCCACGAGCTGCGCACGCCGCTGGCGATCACGCAGACGCTGCTGGACGTCGCCCGCAGCGATCCGAGCCGCGACCACGACGAGCTCGTCGAGCGCCTCCACGCCGTGAACGCGCGCGCGATCGACCTGACCGAGGCGATGCTCCTGCTCAGCCGGGCCGACCAGCGGTCGTTCGTCCGCGAGCACGTCGACCTGTCGCTCGTCGCGGAAGAGGCGACGGAGACGCTCCTCCCGCTCGCCGAGAAGCGGGGTCTCACCCTCGAGACGTCCGGCGACGCGGCCCCCACCGTCGGCTCGCACGCGCTGCTGCTGCAGCTGAGCACGAACCTCGTGCACAACGCGATCGTCCACAACCTGCCCGAGCACGGGACGGTGTGGGTGACGACCGGCCTCCGGCCCCGGAGTGCGGTGCTCACCGTCGAGAACACCGGCGAGAAGCTCACCGCGCAGTCGGTCGCCACGCTCGCCGAGCCGTTCCTCCGCGGCACGAAGCGGATCCGCACCGACCATGCGGGCGTCGGCCTCGGCCTGGCGATCGTCAAGAGCATCGCCCAGGCGCACGACGGGACGCTCGCGCTCGCGCCGCGTCCCGAAGGCGGGCTCCGCGTCACGGTGCAGCTCCCCGCCGCGCCGGCCTGAATCCCAGCCGCGGAGGACGAGGGGTCGAAGCCCCGACCGCCTCCTTCGTGAGCGGGCACCGAGGACGCGAGCGGCACGTGCGGGAAGGGATCGGCGCCTGCGGGCGTTCACGCACGCATGAGCGAAGAGAAGAGCTGGAACCAGCAGGTGATCGAGGAGTTCCGCGAGAACGACGGGCGCGTCGGGGGCCGGTTCGAGGGAGCGCCGCTCCTGCTCCTCCACCACACGGGTTCGAAGACCGGCAACGCCTACGTCAACCCCCTGATGTACCAGGAGGTCGACGGCGGCTGGGCGATCTTCGCCTCCAAGGGCGGGCACACCGAGGCCCCGGCCTGGTACGGCAACCTGCTCGCCCGGCCGGAGACGCAGATCGAGCTCGGCACGGAGACGATCGACGTAACGGCGCGCGACACGGCGGGCGAGGAGCGGGATCGGATCTGGGAGGCGCAGAAGCGCGCCTTCCCCCAGTTCGCCGAGTACGAGAAGACGGCGAACCGGACGATCCCGGTGGTCGTCCTCGAGCGCAGGTAGGCCTCGCCGGCAGGGAGCGGATGGAGCGGGCTC
>DASZWI010000237.1:0-7692 GCA_035546715.1 Gaiellaceae bacterium
GGGCACGACCCCGGCCGCCCGCCCCGTCCCCGAGACATCCGTGTCCGCCGTCGAACCCATGACCCCGGCCAGCGAGCGCGACGCCGTCCGTCCGGGCGGCGGCGCCCGCGCCCGCTCCCGGGCGCGCCGCACGCCCGTCACGTGGGTGCGCGGAGGCGGCCTGACAACGCTCCTCTTCCTGCTGCCGATGCTGCTCGTGTTCGGCGCGTTCTCCTGGTACCCGATCGTCCGCACGGTCGTCATGTCGCTCCAGCACACGAACCTCGTGCAGCCGGCGACGTGGGTCGGGCTCGACAACTTCCGCGCGGTGATCCACGACCCCCTCCTCCCCACCGCGGTGCGGAACACCGCGTACTTCGCGCTGCTCGCGCTGATCTTCGGGTACCCGATCCCGCTCGTCGCGGCGGTGCTCATGAGCGAGGTGCGCCGCTTCCGCGGCGTCTACAGCGCGCTCGCGTACCTGCCGGTGGTGATCCCGCCGGTCGTCGCCGTGCTGCTCTGGAAGACCTTCTACGACGCGAGCACGACCGGCGTCTTCAACACCATCCTCGGCTGGGTGCACCTCGGCCCGTATCCCTGGCTCCAGTCGCCGAGCTGGGCGATGCCGTCGCTCGTGCTCGAGTCGACCTGGGCGAACGCCGGCGGGACGGTGATCATCTACCTGGCGGCGCTCACCGGCGTGAACCGCGAGCTCTACGAGGCGGCCTCGGTCGACGGCGCCTCGCTCTGGCGCAAGGTCTGGCACGTGACCCTTCCCCAGCTGCGTGGGGTGCTCTTGGTCACGATGATCCTCCAGATCATCGGGACGGCCCAGGTCTTCCTCGAGCCGTACCTGTTCACCTCGGGCGGCCCGACGAACTCGACCCTGACCGTCCTCCTGCTGATCTACGACTACGCGTTCGGCAACTCGCTCGGCGGCGACTACGGCGCCGCCACCGCGCTGAGCCTGATGCTCGCCGTCTTCCTCGCGCTCTTCTCGCTCGTCTACCTGCGCGCGACGCGCTCCTGGAGCAGCCGGTGATCGCGCTCGGGCGCCGTCGCCGGCCGCGCGCCGAGAGCGCCGAGAGCGCCGGGGGCGCGCTCCTCTCGAGCGCCGACTGGAAGCGGCCCGGCGTCCGCTGGGGAGTCGGCGGCGCGCAGGCGCTGCTGCTCGTCGTGCTCCTCGTCGCCGGGCTCGGCCCGATCCTCTGGCTCGCGAAGTCGGCGATCACGCCGACGAACGACACGATCTCCCACCCGATGGCGCTCTTCCGGCACGGGTTCGCCTGGAGCAATCTCAGCGAGGCCTGGTCGGGCGTGAGCGTCGGCCGCTACTTCTGGAACACGGTCGTGCTCGCGTTCGGGTCGTGGCTCACGCAGCTCGTCGTCGCGACCACCGCGGGCTTCGCGCTCTCGGTGCTCAGGCCGCGCTACGCGAAGCTGATCACCGGCCTGCTCCTGACGACGCTCTTCGTGCCGGCGGTGGTGCTGCTCGTGCCGCTGTACATCGAGATCGTGCACCCGCCGCTGATCCACCACTCGTTCATCGACAGCTACTGGGCGGTGTGGCTGCCGGCCGGGGCGAGCGCGTTCAACGTCGTGCTGATGAAGCGGTTCTTCGACAACCTGCCGCACGAGATCTTCGAGGCCGCCCGCATCGACGGGGCCGGGCCGTTCCGGCTCTTCTGGTCGATCGTGCTCCCGATGTCCAAGCCGATCCTCGGCGTCGTCTCGGTCTTCGCCGTGCTGGCGTCGTGGAAGGACTTCCTCTGGCCGCTCCTCGTGCTGACGGACCCGGACGAGCAGCCGCTCTCTGTGCGCCTGCCGACGATCCAGTCGCAGACGGAGCTCGGCGTCTTCCTGGCGGCGATGTTCATCGCGTGCCTCGTCCCGATCGCCGGGTTCCTGCTCTTCCAGCGCTCGTTCCTGCGCGGCTCCGGCCTCGGCGGCGCGCTCAAGGGCTAGGCAAGCTCGGCTGCTCGCGTACCCCTCGTACCCGGTTCGGCGCACGAAGCCGGTCCGGTCTTCGTGCCGGCGCCGGCGCTGAACCAGGTACGGGAGGTCCAGAGCTCGCCGAGGCTGCGCAGACGGGTGGACGCTCGGTCCGCGCTCGCTACGCCGCGACGCCGTCGGCGGCTGCTTCCAGCTGCGCGATGTCGAGCTTGCCCATCTGCAGCATCGCGGCCATCACGCGCTGCGCGCGCTCCGGGTCGGGGTCGGCGAGGAGCCGCGGCAACGCCTTCGGGACGATCTGCCACGACAGGCCGAAGCGGTCCTTCAGCCAGCCGCACGGGCCCTCCTGGCCGCCCTCGGACAGCCGGCTCCAGTAGTGGTCGACCTCCTCCTGCGTCTCGCACGCGACCTGGAACGACAGCGCCTCGCTGAACGTGAACTCGGGGCCGCCGTTGAGCGCGACGAAGCGCTGGCCGTCGAGGTCGAACTCGACCGTCATCACGGTGCCCTCGTCGCGCGGCCCCGCGGAGCCGTAGTGCAGGACATTCACGATCCGCGAGTTCGGGAACACCGACACGTAGTGCTCGGCGGCGTCGAGACCCTCGGTGTCGAACCACAGGCAGGGGGTGATCTCGTGCATCGCGTCTCCTCCTTCGTCTTCGTCTGCACGCTTCGACGGCCTGACCCGACGAAACTCATCGGTCGGCCTCCCGCTCCGGCACGTCGTCGTCCCTTCGCGTCGTCCCTTCGGGCCATGTCCAGGGGACAGTCCCTGGGACATGGCCGAAATGTCCGACGGGGGAGCCTGGCTCGACCAGGCCGTTCGCGGCGGGAGAGGGCTCGCGCAGGTGGCCCTTCGGGACGTGTCTGGGGGACAGTCCCTCGGACATGGCTCGCGGGGACACGACGGACTCAGACGGTGCGGAGCGAGTCGGTCGGCGACAGGCGCGCGGCGCGGATCGCGGGCAGGAGACCCGCGCCGGCGCCGATGGCGACGGCGGCGCCGAGCCCGCCGGCCCAGCCGAGCGTCGGGATCACCGTCGTCCAGCCCTTCGTCTGCGCGTAGACGGCCGTCGCGAGCGCACCCGCGGCGACGCCCACCGCGCCGCCGACGAGCGACAGGAGCACAGCCTCGGCGAGGAACTGCGTCCGGATGTGCCCCTTCGTCGCGCCGAGCGAGCGGCGGAGGCCGATCTCCGAGCGCCGCTCGAGGACGCCGATGAGCATGATGTTCCCGACGCCGACGGCGCCGACGAGCAGCGACACGGCGCCGAGCCCGAGGAAGAGCCCGTTGAGCGCGCTGTCCGCCTCGGCCCGCGCGGTCAGCGCCGCGGACGGCTGGCTCACGTTCACCTCGTTCGGCGCCTCCGGGTTCGCAGTGGAGGCAAGCACCGCCTGCACGGCCGCCGTCTGGCTGGTCTCCGAGCGCACGTAGACCGTGGTCGGATGGCCGTCGAAGCCGAGGTACCGCTCCGCCGCCGGGAAGCCGACGAGAACCGACGCGTCGATCTCCGGGGCGAGCGGGGCGGGCGCGAGGATGCCCACGACGTAGAACCACCGGCCGCCGAGCCAGATCCGCTGGCGCGGGTCGATCCGGTCGATCCCCAGGAGCTTCGCCGCGTCCGCGCCCAGCACGGCCACCGGCAGCCTCTCGGTGGCCGCGTTCAGCCAGGCGCCGGCCGACAGCGTCGTCCCGACCGCAGGCCGCAGCCCGAGGCTTGCGGCCTGCACGGCGAGGCCGTTCGTGTTGACCGACGGGATGAGCGGGCTCCGGTAGACGGTCGCCGAGGTCGCGCCCGTCTCCTCCACGTCGGTCACGGGCCCGATGCGCGAGATCATCCCGGCCGCCGCCAGGGGCAGCTCCGCCTGCTCGCCGAAGAGGCTCTGACCGTTCGTGACCGTGAGCAGGTTCGTACCGAGCTTGTCGATCTCGGCCAGCAGTCCCGCCTGCGAGGACGACGACAGGCCGAGCACGGCGACGATCGCCGCGACGCCGATCGCGATGCCCAGCGCGGAGAGCGCCGCCCGCAGCCGCCGCGTGCGCAGCCCGACGCTCGCGACGCGGGCGAGATCCCCAAGGCCGAGGCGTGCGGGCTCGAGCGAGCCGTCCCGCTCCACGCTCACCCGGCCCGCCCGTTGACGAGGGCGAACGCGGCGCGCCCGGACGCGCCGCGCACCGAGGCGGTGACGACGTAGCCGCCCGTGGTGCGCCCCGCGACGAAGGCGGGCGCGACGGCGACGCCGTCGGCGTTCGTCCGGGCGCGGGCGACCCGCACGCGCCGCCCGTGGACGGCGAAGCGGCCCGTGGCGCCGCGACGCGGCGCGCTGAAGACGACCGTCGCGCCCGCGACGGGGTTGCCCTCCGCGTCCTTCACCGTCACCGCGAGACGCACGGGGAAGCGCGATCCCGGCGCCGCAGCCGTGCCGGAAGCGGCCCCGGCGACGACCGTGTCGGCGGCGGCGGCCTGCGCGACGAGGTGGAAGTCGACGGGGGCGGAGCCGGCGACCGCGGCGGTCGCGGTCACCGTGCCGGCGGTCGAGCCGGCGAGCACCGGCGGCGACACCGCGCGCCCCGACGCGTCGGAGACGGCCGTCGCCTGCGCGGCGCCGCCGGCGAACGAGGCCGAGGCGTCGCCGGCCGCTGCGGCGGCGATCGCGAACGTGACGGTCACCCCGTCCAGCGGCCGTCCCCTCGCATCCGTCACGCGCGCGACGAGCGGCCGCCGGTAGCGGCCGCCGACGGCAGCCGTCTGCCGCGGACGCACCGCGTGCACGCGTGCCGGCAGGGTGCGCAGGACCCAGGTCGCCGGCGAGGCGCTCCCGCCGATCGAGGCGCTCGCGGCGACGTTCCCCGGCGCGGTGCCCGCGACGATCGCCGGCGAGACGGCGACCCCGTCCGCGTTCGTCGCCACGACCGCCTGCACGCCGCCGGACAGGAACGCCGGGCCGCCGCCCCCGGCCGTCCCGCCGAGCGCGAACGTGACGCCGACCCCCTCGACCGGCCGGCCGGAGGCGTCGAGCACGCGCGCGCTCAGCGGATGCGCGAACCGGGTGGTCACCGTCGCGGGCGACGGACCGCCCACGGACGCCACGGTCACGACCGCGGCATGGTTGTCGAGGTCGAAGGTCGCGACCGCCGACAGCCCCTCGGTCGAGGCCGTCGCCGTGAAGCGGCCCGCGCTGCCGTTGGCGACGAGCGGCGGCGAGGTCGCGACGCCGTCGGAGCCGGTCGTCGCCGTCGCCTGCGCGCCCCCGCCGGCGAAGGTGGCACCGGCGCCGTACGGCCCGGCGGCGATCGCGAAGGTGACCGCCACGCCCTGGACGGGATGCCCGTTCGCGTCGAGCACCTGCGCCTGCAGCGGTGCGGCGTACCCGCCGTCGACGGTCGCGGACTGGCCGCTGCCGGAAACGGCGCCGATGGCGGCCGGCACGCCCTCGGCGGTGTTCGAGAGGAGGAGGTCGACGCTGCCGTAGTCCGAGCTCGCAGAGATCGCGTAGCTTCCCGGCGTCCCGTTCGCGACGAAGGACGGCGCCGTCGCGACGCCCTGCGCGTTCGTGCCGACCACGGCGCGGGTCGAGCCGGTCGAGGCGAACGTTCCGCTCGCCCCGCCCGCCGGAGCCTGGAACGTCACCGCGACGCCCCCGAGCGCTCCGGTCACCGGGCAGCCGTTCGTGTTCGCGAGCTGCACCTGCAGGGGCGTGTCGAACGCCGTCCGCAGCTTCGCGGTCTGCGAGCTGCCGCCCGCGACGACGAGCTCGTTCGGGGCGTTCGAGGCGGGACACGCGTCGGACGACGCCGGCGGCGCGCCGACGCCGAGCGCGACGGCTGCGGCGAGGACCGCCGCCGCGAGACACACGCGGATCATCGGTTCGGATCTCCTTCCTGGACGAGGTCGGCGGTCGTGTCGGAGACGACGGAGCCGTCACGCAGCGCGATCTGTCGCGGGAAGCGCGCCGCGATCTCCCGCTCGTGCGTGATGACGACGATCGTCGCGCCCTGCGCGTGCAGCTCGTCGAGCAGGCCGAGAATGGTCTCGCCGGTGGCGCTGTCGAGGTTCCCGGTGGGCTCGTCGGCGAGCAGGATCGCCGGGCGACCGACGAGCGCGCGCGCGATCGCGACCCGCTGCCGCTGGCCGCCCGAGAGCTGCGTCGGCCGCGAGCCGAGACGGTCGCCGAGCCCCACCCGCTCGAGCGCCTCGGCGGCGCGCGCCCGCCGCTCGGCCACGCCGACGCCCGCGTAGAGGAGGCCGTCGGCGACGTTCTCGAGGATGGTCGAGTGCTCGGCCAGGAAGAACTGCTGGAAGACGAACCCGATGCGCGTGGCGCGCAGCGCGGCGAGCTGCCGGTCGGTGAGCACCGCGACGTCGAGCCCGGTGATCGCCACCCGGCCCGACGTGGGCCGGTCGAGCGTCCCCATCAGGTGGAGCAGCGTCGACTTGCCGGAGCCGGACGCCCCCACGACGGCGACGAGCTCGCCGGGGTGCACGCCGAAGCTCACGCCGCGCAGGGCGGTCACCGGCGGCTCGGAGTCGTACTCCTTCGTCACGTCGACGAGCTCCAGGACCGGGCCGCTCATGTCGACGGCACCACGACGCGCTGCCCGGCCCGCAGGCTCGACCCGGTCACCTGGACGAGCCCCTCGGCGTCGTCGAACAGCCCGAGGCCCACACCGACGAGACGGTGTGTCCCGTCCGGCTCGGCGACCTCGACGGCGTAGCCGCCGCCCGCCAGGGCGAGGAGCGCCGAGACGGGCACGACGAGCGCGTTGTCGACGCTGCCGGTCGTCACCGAGACGCCGACCGGCGCCTGGTCGAGCCGGCCGGCCGCCGCCTGGTCGAAGATCCGGATGTCGACCTCGATCGTCGGGGTCTGGTCGGAGCCGTCGCCCTGGCCGCCGCTCGGCGTCGTCGCGACCTTGCCGACCTTCGAGACGACGCCGCCGACCGTGCGCTGGTCGGGGAGCGTGATCTCGACGCGGTCGCCGACGGCGACCTGACCCTGCTGGGCCGCGTCGAGCTCGACGACGACCTGGTGCCGGGTCGACGTCGTCGTGAGCACGGCGCCCGGCTGCACGGCAGCCCCGACGGTGGGCGTGATCGTCTGCACGCGGACGGCCCCGGGCTCGAACACGACCGAGCCGAGCGGCAGCTCGCCCGTCTGCTCCAGGCCATGCGCGGCCTGGTAGGCGAGCACCGCCCGCTCGGTCGAGGTGGTGAAGGAGTCCCCGGCGACCGTCTCGTCGCCGTAGCCCAGCGCCCGGAGGTTGGCGTTCAGCTCCCGCACGTCACGACCCGGGCCCATGCCCGGCCGGAACGCCCGCCAGGCCGGCGTCCCGCCGTAGAGCAGCACGACCGGCGTGCCGTCGATCGCGTACAGCGCCTGGCCGCGCCGGACGACCTGGCCGGCCGTCGGGAGCATCGTGAACGTCGCACCGGCGTCGGCCAGGGTCACGCTGCTGCGCGCGGTTGCGAGCGCCTGCTCGGCGCCCGTCACCGCGACCTGAGCCGCAGCGACCTGGTCCGCGTCCGTGGTCGTCTTCTCGCGCGCCGAGATCTCCGCCTGCTGCGCCGCGACGACGGCCTGCACCGCGGTCGCGCACGGCGTCGACCCGCCCCCGCCGCCGCTCCCGCTGTCGCCCGAGGGCGTCGCCGGCGCCGCCGCGCCCGCACCGCCGCAGACGACTGCCTGCTGGCGCCGGTCGGCGGCCAGCGTCGCCTCGGCGGTCGCGAGCGTCCGGCCGTCGGCGGCCGCGGTCGCCCG
>DASZWI010000238.1:0-2120 GCA_035546715.1 Gaiellaceae bacterium
GCGGCGCGGCGCGTAGGGGATCAGCTCGAGCCGGTCGCCGAGATCGAGGGTCTCGGCCCATTCGCGGTCGGTCGAGCGGAAGTCGCCGACGAAGCGCGCGACGACGTCGTCCAGACCGGACTCCTTCAGCGCGGTCAGGAACGGCCGCGGGTCGCGCTTGCCGAAGAAGGAGCCGGCGTGGGTGATCCGGAAGCGCTCGCTCGGCCGGTGCTCGAGTCCGGCGAAGTCGTCGAAGTCCGAGCCGTTCGCGATCGCCACGACCCGGCCCTTCGGGTCGCGCTGCCGCATCTCGTCGGCGATCGCCTCGGAGACGCAGACGATCGCGTCGGCGTTGCGCGCGACGAGCTTGGCGAGCGCGTGGGTGCTCTGCTCCTTCACGCGCACGAGCAGCCGCTCGGCGTTCCGGTGCGGGTGCGCGACGAGCGAGTCGCGCAGGTCGGCCACCCAGGGGACGCCGGTCGCCCGCTTGACCGCGGCGCCGATCAGGTGCACGGACGTGGGCGGCGAGGTCGTGAGGACGACGTCGATGCCCTCGCGCTTGACGATCGAGATGGCGGCCGGGATCGCGGTCAGGTTCCAGCTCACGTTCTCGTCCGGCACCAGCAGGCGGCGCCCGGCCAGCCGCGCCTGCCGCTGGAAGCGCTCGAGACCGCGCGTGCCGTGCAGCTCCTCGGCCGGCTTCCGGCCGCGCGGGCCGAGGAACCGCGCGCGATGGACCCAGGCCAGGGTCGGCGGCTGCAGCTCCTCGTCGCGGTGGATCCACTTGGGATCGTCGGGCGCGAGCACGTGCGTCTCGATCCCGAGCTCGGGCAGATGCGTGGCGAACTTCAGCGGACGCTGCACGCCCCCGCCGCCGGCGGGCGGGAAGTACATGGCGACGAGGAGGACCTTCACGGGGTAGGACGATAGAGGCGCGCGTCCTCCCACACGCGCAGCAGGGCCGCGGTCTCGGCCTCGCGGGAGAACGCCGTGCGGGCGCGCTCGCGCGCCGCGGCGCCCAGCCGGGCCCTCAGCGCCCCGTCGTCCAGCAGGCGGACGATCGCGGCCCGCAGCGCCGGCGGGTCGCGCGGCGGGACGAGCAGCCCGCTCACGCCGTCCTCGATCGCGTCGACCAGCCCGCCGACCGCGGTCGCGACGACGGCGCGCCCCTGCCCCATCGCCTCGCGAGCGGTCATCCCGTAGCCCTCGCGGCGCGAGGGCACGCAGACGACGGCGGCGCGGACGTAGCGCTCGGCCACCGCGGACGGCGCGACGAACCCCTCGGCCTCCGGCACCCGCGGGCGCAGCGGGCCGTCGCCGACGACGACGCGCGGCAGGCCCTCGGTCGCGGCCAGGAAGTCGTCGATCCCCTTCTCCGCCGAGAGCCGACCGACGAACAGGACGTGCGGCGGGTCGTCCGGCTCGGGGACCGTCTCGGGAACGTCGACGCCGGAGGGGACGACCTCCACCCGGCGGGCGCCGAGCTCGCGGGCCGCGCCGGCCAGCGCCGTCGAGGCGGCCACCACCGTCCGCGCCCCGCGCAGCAGGGGCCGGGCGAGGGCGGGTGCGCGGCGTGCCAGCTCGACGTCCGTGCCCCAGAGCTGGAGGACATACGGCTTGCCGGTCGCCCGTGCGGCGAGCGCCGACGGCAGCCAGTGCGCGTGCACGAGGTCGGCGTCCGCCGCCGCGCGGCGCGCGGCGCGCGCGTAGGCGGCGAGGAAGACCGGCACCAGGGCCGCGCGCCACGGCTCGCGGCGGAGGTTCTGCACGATCCCTCCTCCGTACGCCACGCCGAAGGAGCCGAACGTCGCGGGCGAGACGACCTCGACGTCCACCCCGGCGGCGCGCGCGCCCGCGACGGCGTCGGCCACGAAGCGCCCGGCGCCGTCCTGCGGTCCACGGGGATACGACGTCGTCAGGACCGCGACCTTCACCGGCCGGACGATAGACGGCCTGCGTTGACCTTCTCTAGACCAGCGCCGTCTCTTGGGCAACCCACTGGCGGGCCAGGCAGGATGTCGCGGTGCAGCGTCGGCAGGCGACGTCGTGCTGATCCACGAGGCCGGCACCCTGGTGCAGGGGGCGCGCCACGCCGTGTCCACGGCCGGGCTCTACGTCGCGACGGCGCGCCGCGCCTCGCG
>DASZWI010000239.1:0-2006 GCA_035546715.1 Gaiellaceae bacterium
TGCTCTTTGGTCACGGCGACCTGGAGGCTGTCCGGCCTGATCGTCACGCCGACCAGCGGCAGGAAGGTGAGGTGGCGGTTGAACAGTCCTTCCTTGACGGTGCCGAACTGCGGCTCGTCGGTCTCGAGGTCGAAGTAGACATCTTGGAGTTTCCCGAGTCGTTCGCCGTCGCGGTCGAAGAGATCCTTGCCGCGCCAGTTGCTCAGATCCTGAGCGGACGCGGCCGGCTCCGCCGCGCCACGCTCGGGCGCCTGGTTGGCACCCACGTCGCTGCTCGCGGACTGATGATCGTCGTCCATGCGAATCCCCCCTACTCGATGCCGGATCGTGTGGATGATGCCGGTTCTCACGTCTCGACCGCGCCGCGCGGGCCGCTCAGCCACTGCTGATCCGGTAGCCGACGCCCGGCGCCGTCTCGACGACCGGCGGGTCGCCGAGCTTGCGGCGAAGGCGGCCGATCGTGACCTGGACGGTCTTCGTGTAGGGGTCGGCGTTCTCGTCCCAGACCTCGCGCAGGAGCTCGGTGGCGCTGCGATAGCCGGGATGGGCGCGCAGGAGCGCTTCGAGGACCCCGAACTCCTTCAACGACAGGTCGAGCTGCCGGCCGTCCCGCGTGGCGGTCCGGGCGAACGGGTCGAGCTCGATCCCGGCCGTGCGCAGGATCCGGCTCTGGGCAAGAGGCTTCCGGCGGGCGAGGGCGCGGACGCGGAGGACGAGCTCGGGGAAGTGGAACGGCTTGGCCAGGTAGTCGTCGGCGCCGAGCGTCAGTCCGGAGACGCGGTCTCCCGGTTGGTCGGCGGCGGTGAGCATGAGCACCATCGGCGGTTGGTCGCGCTCGCTGACGATCCGGCAGAGCTCGTCTCCGTGCAGGCCGGGGAGGTCGCGGTCGAGGACGACGACGTCGTAGGGATAGACCGCGACCTTGACTGCCGCGTCGAGCCCGTCGTAGGCAACGTCGACTGCCATTCCCTGGTCGCGCAGGCCTTCGGCGACGTCGTCGGCGAGCCGCCGCACGTCCTCGACGACGAGCACCCTCATCCGTCGACCTCGCGGACGGCGGATGCCGCGAGCGGCAGCTCGACGCTGGCTGCGAGCCCCCCGCCGGGGCGTGCCCGGAGGTCGAGGCGCCCGCCGTGGGCGGCGGCGATGGCGACGACGATCGAGAGGCCGAGACCGAAGCCGTCGCGCGACCCGGTCCGGTCTGCGACCAGGCGCCGGAACGGCTGTGCCAGCTGCCCGACCTTCGCCTCGTCGAGCTGCTTGCCGCCGTTCTCGATCCGCAGGCGGGCGGACGAGCCGCTGCTCTCGATCGCAGCGGTGATCCAGCCGTGCGGCTCGTTGTGCCGGGCGGCGTTGTCGACGAGGTTCTCGACCAACCGGGCGAGCAGGGTCTGTTCGCCGCCGACCCAGGCGTCGCCGTGGACGTGCATCTCGATCTGCTGGTCGCGAAGCCGTTCGATGCGACGGTCCCGAGCTGCTTCGACGAGCCGGCGCAGCGACACCGGTACGCGGTCGATCGTCTGGCTCTCGGCGCGGGCGAGCGTGAGGAAGCTCTCGAGCAGACGGTCCGCTTGGTCGAGCCCTTCGCGCAGCTTCGTGTCGAGCGTGAGCATTTCCGGCGGCGGCGATCCTTTGGCTGCCGCGACGTCGAGCGAGGTGCGCATCATCGCCAGCGGCGTGCGGAGCTCGTGCGAGGCGTTGGCGACGAACTGCCGCTGCGCGTCGAAGGCGGCCTCGAGGCGGCCGAGCAGGTCGTCGATCGTGTCGGCGAGCTCCTTCAGCTCGTCCGCCGGCCCTTGGAGGGCGAGCCGCTCGTTCAGGTTGTGCTGAGAGATCCGCCGGGTGCGGCTGGTCATCGTCCGCAGCGGGGTCAGCACTCGTCCCGCGACCAGCCAGCCGAGCGCGAGCGAGACGGCCGTCATGATGGAAAGCGCGACGCCCGATTGCAGGAGCAGTTGATGGAGCTGCTGGCTGTGCTGCCGTTCGGCCGAGGCTCGCAGCGCCTC
>DASZWI010000240.1:0-5964 GCA_035546715.1 Gaiellaceae bacterium
ATCGGCAAGAACGCCGTCGGCTTCGGACGCGAGATCTCCTCGAAGCGCGACGCGGAGAGCGCCGAGCTGCTCGCCGAGGTCATGCCCGAGGATCTCCTCAACTTCGGGCTGATCCCCGAGTTCATCGGCCGCCTGCCCGTGCTCAGCGCCGTGCACCAGCTCAAGCGCGAGGACCTCGTCCAGATCCTCACCGAGCCGAAGAACGCGCTCGTCAAGCAGTACCAGCGGTTCTTCAACTTCGACTCGATCGACCTCGTCTTCACCGACGAGGGCCTCGTCTCGATCGCGGAGGCGGCGCTGCATCGCGAGACCGGCGCCCGCGGGCTCCGCTCGATCATCGAGAACGCGCTGCTCGACGTCATGTTCGAGCTGCCGTCGCGCAAGGACGTCTCCAAGTGCGTCATCACCAAGGAGACGATCGAGAAGGGCCTCAAGCCCACGCTCGTCACCAGCGGCGGCGCCGCGCTCGACGACGACTCCGACGAGCTCGCCGAAGAGTCGGCCTAGCTCCGAGACCCACGTAGCCGGCACAGCGCTCGCCGCCGTGGCGAAGCGCGGATCGGCTCCCTGCGCCGTACCAGGCACGCAGGGTGCGCGGCTGCGCGGCTCGCTTCCATTCGGATAGCGATAGACAGGTCCGCGGAGTACACTCGGGCTGATGAAGCGGACGATGCACGACACTCATGACACGTCTTGTGGCGTCGCTGCGGCGGCCGAGCTCGTCGCGACCAAGTGGACGCCGCTGATCGTCCACGACCTCTCCGAGGGGCCGCGGCGGTTCATGGAGCTGGAGAAGTCGTGCCCGGGGATCAGCCCGCGCACCCTCTCCGAGCGCCTCGACATGCTGGAGCGCCAGGGCGTCGTCCTCCGGCGGAGCTATCCCGAGTCGCCGCCCCGCGTCGAGTACGAGCTGACCGACAAGGGCAAGGCGCTGCTGCCGATCATCCGCGAGATGCGCCGGTTCGGCCGGGCGTGGCTGATCCCGGAGCTGTCGCCCGAAGCGGCGCCGAGCCGCTCCGCCGCCGCCGCGTCCTAGCGCATGGCGCGCAGCCGGCGGATCGCGATCCTGGGTGCGGGTCGCCTCGGCGAGTCGCTGCTGCGCGGCCTGCTCAGCTCCGGCTGGCGCGGGACCGAGGAGCTCGTCGTGACCGCGCGCGGCGAGGAGCATCTCGTCCACCTGCGCGAGGCCTACGGCGTCGAGGCGACCGGTGACAACGCGTCCGCGGTGCAGGGCGCGGGACTCGTCGTGGTGGCGGTCAAGCCGCAGGACATGGCGACCGTCCTCGCCCAGGTCGCCGACGCGGTCACACCGGACCAGACGATCCTGTCGGTCGCGGCCGGCATCACGACCAAGTCGATCGAGGCGCACCTCCCCGCGGGCGCGCGGGTCGTGCGCGCGATGCCGAACGCGCCGGCGCTCGTCCACGAGGGCATCGCCGGCATCTGCGCCGGTGCGGCCGCGACCGACGACGACCTGCTCGTCGCGGAGGAGGCGCTCGGGCACGTCGGATCGGTCGTGCGCGTCGCGGAGGTCGACATGGACGCGGTCACGGCCCTGTCCGGCTCGGGGCCGGCGTACTTCGCGCTGCTCGCCGAGGCCATGATCGAGGCCGGTCTCCTGCTCGGGCTCAGCCGCGAGGTCTCGACCCGGCTGGTCGTCCAGACGATGTTCGGCAGCGCGCTCCTGCTGCGCGACGAGCACATCCACCCGGTCGAGCTGCGCGAGGCGGTCACCTCCCCCGGCGGCACGACGACCCGGGCGATCCGCGAGCTGGAAGCCTCCGGCGTCCGCGCCGCGTTCCTCAACGCGATCAACGCCGCGACCGAGCGCTCCCGCGAGCTCGCCGCCCGCATCGACAGCTAGGCGGGGCTCGCTTCAGATTCTGAAGCTTGACAACGCAGGGACGGGCAGGCATCCTGAGACACCCATGACACGCGCCGGCCACCTCATGCGCACGTCCTCGCCGCTGACGGCGACACCGACGTGCGGCCGGACGATCGTCGTTCTTATCGGCATTCTCCCCCTCTAGGGGGAGCGCGCACTCACGCGGCCATCGACGCCGCACACGCCCACCGTCACCGACGGGAGTCGTGCGTCACGCATCGGGCGTGGCGCCCAACCAAGGAGCAACGAGTGCGCAGGATCCAGATCTTCGACACCACCCTTCGCGACGGCGAGCAATCGCCGGGCATCGCCTTGCGTCCCGACGCCAAGGTCGAGATCGCGATCGCCGTGGAGGCGCTCGGTGTCGACGTGATCGAGGCCGGCTTCGCCGCCTCGTCGCCCGGGGACTTCGCGGGCGTCGCGGCGGTCGCCGAGGCCGCGAGCGCGGTCACGGTCTGCTCGCTCGCGCGCTCCACGCAGGACGACATCGACGCCGCGGCGCGTGCGCTCGAGCGTGCGCCTCGCTCGCGCGTCCACATCGTGCTCGCGACGAGCGACCTGCACATGGAGCGCAAGCTCGGGCTGACGCGCGCGCAGGTCCTGGAGCGGATCGAATGGTCGGTGCGCTACGCCGCGCAGGCCGTCGACGAGGTCGAGTTCTCGGCCGAGGACGCGAGCCGCTCCGACCGTGCGTTCCTCGCCGAGGCCTGCCGCACCGCCGTCGAGAGCGGCGCGACCGTCGTCAACGTGCCCGACACCGTCGGCTACGCGTCGCCGCTCGAGTACGCGGCGCTCTTCGAGTACCTGGTCGACGCGGTGCCGGAGCTCTCCGAGGTGGTCGTCTCAGCGCACTGCCACAACGACCTGGGCCTCGCCGTCGCGAACACGCTCGCCGGGATCGCCGCGGGCGCCGTCCAGGTGGAGTGCACCGTCAACGGGATCGGCGAGCGCGCGGGCAACGCCGCCCTGGAGGAGGTCGTGATGGCGCTGCGCGTCCGCGAGGACGCCTTCGGCGTCACCACGGGCATCGATCCGGCGGCGCTGTACGAGGTGTCGCGCCTCGTGTCGCGGCTGACCGGCTACGCCGTGCAGCGCAACAAGCCGATCGTGGGCGCGAACGCCTTCGCGCACGAGGCGGGCATCCACCAGGACGGCCTGCTCAAGGACGCCTCGACCTACCAGATCATCGACCCGGCCGTGCTCGGCCGGGCCATGACGCTGCCGCTCGGGAAGCACTCCGGCCGGCACGCGTTCGCCCAGGCCTGCGTCGACGCGGGCTACTCCCTCGACCGGGACGCGGTCGACGCCGCGTTCCGCCGCTTCAAGGAGCTGGCGGACAGGGGCGGGCCGGTCGCGCTCGAAGCTGTTCTCGAAACCGACGACTACGTCTTCCAGGAGGTGCGAGCATGAGTAGAACCAAGACCGTTGCCTGCCTGGCAGGCGATGGGGTGGGTCCCGAGCTGATGGCCGCCGCCGCGCGTGCCCTCGACCGCGTGTCGAAGCTGCACGCGCTCGAGCTCGACGACGTCCATCTGCCGTTCGCCGGCGAGGGGATCACCCGCTGCGGGCACGCGCTGCCCGCGAGCACGCGGGCCGCCTACCGCAACGTCGACGCGATCCTGGTGGCGTCGCCCGACGAGCCCGCCTTCGAGGGCGTCAAGGCCGACCTCGACCTCGCCTGGCGCGTCGCGCGCGTCCACCTCGCCGACGACGCCGACGTGCTCGTGTTCGGCCCCGTCGGCGACTGGGCCGACGAGGTCGCGCTCGAGCGCGCGTTCAGCTGCGCCGCGTCGCGCGGCGGCCGGGTCACCGTCGTGGGAGAGGCCGCGGGCTGGCAGGCCGCGGTCGACGCCGAGCACGCCCGCTGGGCGGGGATGCAGGTGACCCGCCTGACGCTGGGCGAGGCGCTCGTCCGGCTCCAGGAGCACCCCGGCGACCTGGACGTGATCGCCACCGACAGCAGCCTCTTCGGCGGGATCGTCGACGCGGCCGCGCACTTCGCGGGCTCCCGAGGCGCGGTGGCGCAGGCCTGGCTGCCCGAGCAGGGGCCGGGCGTGTTCGCACCGGGCAGCTCCGAGTCCGACGACGTCGCCGGCTTCGGCGTCGCCGATCCGAGCGGGATGCTGCTCACCGCGTCGCTGCTCCTCGGGGAGGGCCTGAAGCGCCGCTCCGCCGCCCGCACCCTGGAGCGCGCGGTCGGCACGGCGATGCGGGCGCGCGGGAACGGCCCCAGCGAGACGCGGTCGTTCGCGGACGCGGTGATCGAGCTGCTGCCGCAGACGCGCACCGACCTGGAGCTGTTCGACGAGGTGCGGCGTTGACCCGCATGCTGGGCTCCGACGCGGTGCTCCGCTCGCTCGAGGCGGAAGGGGTCGAGGTCGCCTTCGGGATCCCGGGCGGCGCGATCCTGCCGACGTACGACGCGTGGGCGCGCGGCACGACCGTCCGCCACGTGCTCGCGCGCCACGAGCAGGGCGCGGGCCACATGGCCGAGGGCTACGCGCGCGCCTCCGGGAAGGTCGGCGTGGCGATCGCCACCTCCGGGCCGGGCGCGACGAACCTCGTCACCGCCATCGCGGACGCGTGGATGGACTCGACGCCGCTCGTCTGCATCACGGGGCAGGTCAAGTCGAGCCTCATCGGCACCGACGCGTTCCAGGAGGTCGACATCACCGGCATCACGATGCCGATCGTCAAGCACTCCTGGCTCGTGCAGGACGTCGCCGAGCTGCCGGCCGTGATGAAGGCCGCGTTCCACGTCGCCCGGACCGGCCGGCAGGGGCCGGTGCTCGTCGACATCGCGAAGGACGTGCAGGAGGCCGAGCTCGACTTCGAGTACCCCGAGGAGGTCGCTCTGCCCGGCTGGAAGCCGCCGTCGAAGGTGCACCCGCGCCAGCTCGCCGAGGCCGCGCGCGCGATCGCCGAGGCCGAGCGGCCGATCGTCTACGCCGGCGGCGGCGTCTTGAACGGCGACGCGTGCGCCGAGCTGCTCGCCCTCGTCGAGCACGCGCGGCTGCCCGCCGTGACGACGCTGATGGCGAAGGGCGCGCTGCCCGACTCGCACCCGCTCGTCTACGGGGCGCCGGGCATGCACGGCTCGAAGTACGCGAACTGGGCGCTGAACAAGGCCGACCTCGTGATCGCGGTGGGGTCGCGCTTCGACGACCGCGTCACCGGCAAGGTCTCCGCGTTCGCGCCGGGCGCGAAGGTGATCCACTTCGACATCGACGCAGCCGAGGTCGGGAAGATCCGCGCCGCCGAGATTCCCGTCGTCGGCCCGCTGAAGCTCGCGCTCTCGTCGCTTACCCGCGAGCTGCGCGCGCTCGACCAGCGCGACCGCACTCCGTGGCACGCCCAGCTGCAGGAGTGGCGGCAGCTCTACCCGTACAAGTACCGGCGCACCGAAGGCGTGCTGAAGCCGCAGACCGTGATCGAGAAGCTGCGCGACCTCGCGGCCGAGCGGAGCGAGGACGTCGTCTGGACGACCGGCGTCGGCCAGCACCAGATGTGGGCGATGCAGTACGTCGAGTGCGAGAAGCCGCGCACGTTCATCACCTCGGGCGGTCTCGGGACGATGGGCTACGGCCTGCCGGCCGCGGTCGGGGCGAAGGCCGCGCGGCCGGACGCGACCGTCGTCTGCATCGACGGCGACGGCTGCTTCCAGATGACGTGCCAGGAGCTCGCGACGTCGGCGCTCGAGGGGCTGCCGATCGTCGTCGTGATCATCAACAACGGCTGGCTCGGGATGGTGCGTCAGTGGCAGGAGCTCTTCTACGCGGAGCGCTTCGCGCAGACGCACCTCACGAAGGCGGTACCCGACTACGCCCAGCTCGCGGAGGCCTACGGATGCGCGGGCTTCCGGGTGGAGAGCGAGGACGAGCTCGAGGGCGCGCTCGCGGCCGCGTTCGACGCCGGCCGGAGCGCCGTCGTCGACGTCCATTGCGACCCGGAGGAGAAGTGCTTCCCGATGGTGCCGGCCGGCGCCGCCTCCGTCGACGTGCTCGAGGCGCCGCTCCCCGGCGAGGTGATCGCGTGAGCGAAAGGCGGCCGGGGGCGTGAGCACCCACACGATCAGCGTC
>DASZWI010000241.1:0-25321 GCA_035546715.1 Gaiellaceae bacterium
CCCGGGTCTGACCCTGGTTCGACGGTCCGAAGCGAGAAAGGGCTGCTCCGGGAGGGGTTCCCTTCGGGCGGGGCGGGCTGCCGGGGCGGACCGGCAGGGTCAGACCCGGGTCTGACCCTGGTTCGACCGGCAGGACGACGCCGGCCGTGTCCGGAGGGCTCAGTTCTTGCCCGCGTACGGCGGCAGCGTCACGACGACGCGCGTGCCGTCGTCGTCGGTGGCGACCTCGATGGTGCCGTGCAGCTGGCGGATGCGCTCGTCGATCGTCTCGAACGAGCGGCGGCGGCGCTCCGGCTCCGCGTCGTCGGCGACGACGGTGACCGATCCGCCGTCGGGGGTGCGGGACACGGAGAGCCCGATGCGGTTCGGCGGCCCGCGGCGGATCGCCTGGTCGAGCAGCTCGCGGATGATGGTGTACAGCGCGACCTGCGCCGTGTCGTGCAGGTCGTCGGCTTGCTCGATGTCCAGGTCGAGCCGCAGCTCGTGGCGCGCGCCGAGCTGCGAGGCGAGCTCGCGCAGCGCCGGGCCGAAGCCCTGGTCGCGCAGCACCACCGGCTCGAGCGCGAACGACAGGTCGCGCAGCTCGCGCACGGTCGTCCGCTGGCGCTCGAGCGCCCGGCGGATCACCTCCGTCGCCTCGTCGAGACGGCCGGCGTCGATCGAGTGCAACGCCGCGTCGAGCATCAGCGCGATCCCCGACAGGTTCTGCACCGGCCCGTCGTGCAGGAAGAGCGCAATGCGCCGTCGCTCGTCCTGCTCGGCCGCGATGAGGCGATCGAGCGCGTCACCGCCCTCGGACACCGTCAGTGGCTCGTCGCTTCGCCCGGCACCGTCGCGCGCGAAGCTAGTCGATGATCGCTTCGCGAAGCGCGATCGCGACCGCGTGTGTCCGGGTGTCCGCCTCGAGCTTCGTCAGGATGTGCCGCACGTGGCTCTTGACCGTCTCCTGCGAGATGAAGAGCCGCCCGGCGACGTCCGCGTTCGACATCCCGTCGGCCAGGAGCTGGAGGATCTCCCGCTCGCGGGTCGTCAGCATGTCGCTGGAGTCCTTGCCGGCGAGGAACGCCGGCATCAGCGCCGGGTCGACGTAGCCCTCGCCCTGCGCCACCTTCTCGATCGCCCGCACGAGCGTCGTGTGCGGCGCCTCCTTGAGGATGTAGCCCTTCGCGCCGGACTCGAGGCCGCGCCCGAGCAGCGAGCGCTCCGAGTACGCGGTGAAGATCAGCACCTTGGCGTCGGGGACGCGCTCCGTCAGCAGCTTCGTCGCCTCGAGGCCGTCCATGCCGGGCATGCGGACGTCCATCACGACGACGTCTGGGCGGCGCCGCTCGGCCAGCTCGACCGCGGAGGCGCCGTCCGCGGCCTCTCCGACGACCCGGATGTGGGGCGCCCGCGAGAGCGACAGCCGCAGGCCTTCGCGGACGACCTCGTGGTCGTCGACGATCAGGGTGGTGATCTCGTCTGCCATGGGCCGGGCATTCTATGCGGACACGGGCAGGAAGGAGAGCTGCTCGGGCGGACGAGGCGGCCGGATCGGCGCCGGACGGCGGTCGCGGACGCCGTGCGAACGGGCCAGCGTGCGCACGCGCTCGCGCGCCGGGCCGGTCTCCGCGGCCGGCAGGTAGGCCCGTCCGCCGGCGTACAGCCGCTCGTAGTCGGGCAGCAGCTCGGGCCAGTCGCGGGCCAGGTGCTCGAGGAAGTGCTCCCGGGTGCCGGGCTTCAGGTGGAGCAGGTTCGCCCAGATCCCGCAGGCGCCCGCCTCCCGGGCGGCGCGGACGACCTCGGCGAGCTGCTCCGGGCGATCGGAGAGCCCGGGGAGGATGGGCGCCATGCCGACCGAGGCCTGGATGCCCGCGTCGACGAGCGTCCGCAGCGCGCGCAGGCGCTGCCGCGGCGGCGCGGTGCCCGGCTCCGTCGTGCGCCAGACGCCGGGGTCGAGCGTCGGCACCGAGAACGTCACCGACACCGGAGCGCGGCGCGCCGCCTCGACCAGGACGTCGACGTCGCGGACGATCAGCGGGCCGCGCGTGATGATCGAGAGCGGGTTGGCGGCGCGGCCGAGCGTCTCGATGCAGGCGCGCGTCAGCCGGTAGCGGCCCTCCGCCGGCTGGTAGGGGTCGGTCGCGGCGCCGATCGCGACGGTCGCGCCGCTCCAGGACGGCCGGTGGAGCTCCTGGAAGAGCACCTCGGCGATGTTGATCTTGACCCGGATCGACGTGCCGTAGCGATCGTCCGAGGGCCGGTCGGCCCGGCGCTCGAACGCGCGCACGTAGCAGAAGGTGCAGCGGTGCACGCAGCCCATGTACGGGTTGAGCGACCACTCGAACCCCATCCCGCGCACGCGGTTGAGGGCCACCTTGCACGGCTCTTCCCGATAGGCGATCCGCACCCTGCCATCATAGAACATGTGTTCGTGTCGTGCGAAGACGCTCTATACTGGACGGCGATCCGTTTGGACGACGATCTGCCGCCCAGTACCCGCGCGCCCAGAGGCGCATGACTCTCTTCCTCGAGCTGCTCGCCGTCGCGGGCCTCATCCTGCTGAACGCGTTCTTCGTGGCGGCCGAGTACGGCCTCGTCACGTCCCGCCGGACGCGGATCATGGAGCTCGAGCACCAGGGCAACCGGCGCGCCCGGAGCGTCCTGCGGATCACCGCCGACCCGCCGCGCTTCATCTCGGCGATGCAGCTCGGGGTGACGATCGCCTCGCTCGGCATCGGCGCCCTGGGCGAGCAGGTGCTCGCGCACCGCTTCGAGGCGTGGATGGCGAGCTTCCTCGCCGTCGTCTTCGCGCTGCTGATCATCACGTACCTCGAGGTCGTGATCGGCGAGCTCGTGCCGAAGGGCATCGCGCTCGGCCATCCCGAGCGCACCGCCCTCGCCGTGTCCACGCCCGTACGGCTCTTCTTCACGGTCTTCCGGCCGCTGATCTGGCTCCTCCAGGAGTCGACCAACGTCATCCTTCGGCTCCTTCGCATGGAGCCGCCCGGGCCGGAGCACGGCGCGCACTCGGAGGCCGAGCTGCGGATGCTCCTCTCGACCTCCGCCGAGCAGGGCGAGATCGAGCAGGAGGAGCAGGAGATGGTCTACAAAGTCTTCGACTTCGCCGACAAGGAGGTCGCGCACGTGATGGTGCCGCGGCCCGAGGTCGTCGCCATCTCGATCGCGCTGCCGCCCGAGGAGGCGCTGCAGGCGGTGCTCGAGTCGCCCTACACCCGCTACCCGGTCTACCGCGAGTCGCTCGACGACATCGTCGGGACGCTCCACATCCGCGACCTCGTCGCCGCGATGCACGACCGCGGGATCGCCGCCGTCGACCTCGAGCAGCTCGTCCGCCCGGCCTACATGGTCCCGGAGACGAAGGACCTGGCGGCGCTGCTCACCGAGTTCCGGCGGACGAACAACCACCTCGCCGTCGTCATCGACGAGTACGGCCAGATGGAGGGCATCGTCACGCTCGAGGACCTGCTCGAGGAGATCGTGGGCGAGATCGAGGACGAGTTCGACCTGCCGGACGAGACGATCGAGCGCATCGACGACCGCACCGTGCGCATCGACGGGACGTTCCCGATCGACGACTTCAACGAGGAGTTCCACGTCGACCTGCCGCACGAGGACTACCACACGGTCGCCGGGTTCGTCTTCGGCGAGCTCGGTCGCGCCGCCGAGCCGGGCGACACGGTGTCGCACGACGGCATGCGGTTCGAGGTGGACTCCGTCGAGGGGCAGCGGATCGACCGCCTCACGGTGACGTTCACGCCGAAGCCGCGACGCCGGGAGGCGGACGCGGAGGACGCGGAGGACGCGGAGTGAGGCTGCAGCACGTCTCGGTCGCGATCCCGCCCGACGGGCGCGAGACGGCGCGCGCGTTCTACGGCGGCGTGCTCGGGCTGGAGGAACGCGACGTCCCGCCGAAGCTCGACCCGAGTGAGCTGATCTGGTTCCGCGCCGGCGGCGACCTGGAGCTCCACCTCTTCGCGAGCGACCAGCGGCCGCCGGAGAGCGCGCACTTCTGCCTGCTCGTCGACGAGGATCTGGGCGCGCTCCGCTCCCGGCTCGACGCCGCGGGAGTCGAGACCGCCGACACGACGGAGATCGTCGGCCGGCCGCGCTTCATGTGCCGCGACCCGTTCGGCAACCGGTTCGAGCTGACGTGCTGGGAGTAGGCCCGGCGGGCTAGGCGACGGCCGCGCGCAGGGCGACGACGACGGTCGTGCCGACGCCCGGCTCCGCCCGCACGTCGACGCTGCCGCCGAGGCGGCGGACGAGCGCGTCGGTCGTCAGGCGGCCGAGACCGTTGCCGCCGTCCTCCCGGGTGAAGAACGCATCGGGACGGCGGTCGGGATCGTCGAGCCCGGCGCCGGTGTCGCGCACCTCGAGCTCGACGGTGGCCTCCGAGCAGGCGACGGTGACCGCGATCTCTCCCGGCGGCGTGACCGCGTCGCGTGCGTTGACGAGGAGGTTGAGCAGCACCTGGCCGAGCTGCGCCGGGTCGCCGCGGACGAGCGCGGGCCGCTCGGGCAGGACGCTCCGGAGCTTCACCCCGGCGGGCAGGAGCCCGTGCACCAGCGCCACGGTCTGCGCGGCGACCGCGGCGACGTCGAACGGCGGGTCGCCGCCCATCCGGTTGCGGCTGAAGCCGAGCAGCTGCTGCGTGAGGCTCTGGCCGTTCAGGCACGCGTCGACGATCTGCGACGCCCAGTGGCGCAGCCCCTCGTGCTCGGGCGCGGTCAGCCGCGCGGCGAGCAGCTCTGCGTAGCCGGACGCCGCGAGCAGGACGTTGTTGAAGTCGTGGGCGACGCCGCGCGCGACCGCGTCGAGCAGCTCGAGGCGGCCGTGCTGCTCCGCGAGCAGGCCCTCCTGCCGCAGCGGCGTGACGTCCGTGTGCGTCGTCACGTGGTGTGTCGTGAGGCCGTCCTCGTCGTGGAGCGGGGTGATCGAGACGGCGTTCCAGAACGGGGTGCCGTCGCGGCGGTAGTTGAGGAGCTGCCCGAAGAACGGCTGGTCGTCGGCGAGCGCGGTGCGCAGCGCCGAGACGGTCCCGGCGTCGGTTCCCGGGCCGTCGAGGAAGCGCGGATCGGCGCCGAGCGCGGTCTCGCGCGTGTGGCCCGTCAGCCGCAGGAACGCGTCGTTGCAGTAGACGATCTGCTGCTCCGGGCGGCGCGCGTCCGTGACCGTGACCCCCTGGCCGAGGACGTCGAGCGTTGCCGCACGAAGCTCGTCCGGCGCCTGCGACGCCAACGACCGCGACCGTCCCTCCACCCGCTCTCCGTTTCGGCAGGAACTCCTGTCAGACCGTCCCCCGGCCGGGGGATTGTCTCAGCTCAGCGCTTCTTTCCGGGATTGAGCAGCCCTTTCGGGTCGAATGCTTGTTTGATCCGGGTGTGCAGGTCGTAGCCGACGGGGCCGAGCTGGCGCTCGAGCTGGCCGCGCTTCAGCCAGCCGATGCCGTGCTCGCCGCTGACGCTGCCGCCCAGCTCGAGGGCCAGGGCGAAGATGTCGCGGCACGCCGCGTCGGCGCGGGCCTCCTCGTCGGCGTCGTCGGGCGAGAAGAGGAAGGTCGAGTGGATGTTCCCGTCGCCCGCGTGGCCGAACGAGAGCGCGGGGACGCCGTGCCGCTCGCCGATCGCGAGCGTGCCGCGCGCGACCTCCCGCAGCCGGTCGACCGGGACCGACACGTCCTCGCTGAACGCGCCGCCGCGCTGCGCGACGAACGCGAACGCCACGCCGCCGCGCCAGCGCCACAGATCGGCCACCTCCGCCGGGTCGGCCGGCGCGTGCACCGCGACGGCGTCCTCCGCGAGGGCGTCGGCGAGCTCGGCCGCGACGCGCCGGGCCTCGTCCGGCGAGCCGTCCGCCTCGGTGACGACCATGAACCCCGTCCCGGCGGGGAGGCCGAACGGGTAGCCGTCGCCCGCGTACCCGAGGGTCTGCCCGTCGAGGTACTCGAGCGCCGCCGGGACGACGCCGGAGCCGAGCACGCGCTCGATCGCGGCGACGCCCGCGTCGACGTCGCGGTAGAGGCCGATCACCGGCAGCTCGAGCTCCGGCGCCGGGATCAGCCGCAGCCACGCCGCGGTGACGAGGCCGAGCGTGCCCTCCGAGCCGACGAACAGCCCGGTCAGGTCGTACGCGGCGACGTCCTTGCGCAGCGGGCCGCCGAGGCGGACGATCTCGCCGGGCGGGACGACGACCTCGAGGCCGGTCACCCACTGGCGCGTGACGCCGTACTTGAACGCGTGCGGCCCGCCGGCGTTGCAGGCGACGTTGCCGCCGATCTGCGAGACCTCGGCGGCGCCCGGGTCGGGCGGGAACCGGAGCCCGCTCTCGCGCGCGAGGCGCTGGACGTCGCCGGTGGTGACGCCGGCCTCGACGTGCATCCGCCACAGCAGCGGGTCGAACTGCCGCACGCGGTTGAGGCGGTCGAAGCCGATCACCACGCCGCCCTGCACGGGCACGGCGCCGCCGGCGAGCCCGGTGCCGCCGCCGCGGGCCGTCAGCGGCACGTCGTGCTCGTAGCACCAGCGCATCACGGCGGCGACCTCGTCCACCGAGGACGGCAGCACGACCGCGTCGGCCGTGCCGACGACGCCGCGGCCCATCAGATCGGTGAGGAAGCGTCCCTGGGGCTCGAGCAGCGACTCGGGCGAGACGACTGACGCGAGATCCATGGCGGCGAGCGTACCCTTGGGGGACAGGGCAGGGAAATCGCAGCACGAGGAGTGAGATGAAGCTCGTCGCACTGGTCGTCGCCGCCGCGGCGGCACTCGCCGCCCCGGCCGCGTTCGCGGGCGGGACGACCCTCACCGGGACGGACGGTCCCGGCTTCACGATCACGCTGACGCAGGGCGGGAAGAAGGTGACCAGCCTCAAGGCCGGCACCTACACGCTCAAGATCAGCGACAAGTCGAACATCCACAACTTCCACCTGACCGGCCCGGGGGTCGACAAGAAGACCTCGGTCGGCGCCGTCCAGAACGTGACGTGGAAGGTCACCCTGAAGAAGGGCACCTACAAGTACGTCTGCGACCCGCACGTGTCGATCATGCACGGGTCGTTCACCGTCAAATGACCTGCTGAGCCGTCTGCACCGGGAGGTCGCTCCGGCAGGGGATCGGGGCGGCCCCAGACGGCTCGTGCCACCCTCGTACCTGGTACATCGCCCCGGGGCCGATTCGCACCTCCAGGCACCGTGCGCGATGTACCAGGTACGGGCGCTAGACGGCCCGGAGCTCGATCGGCTCGACCTTGTCGCGGCTCACGCGCCAGGCGCGCAGGTCGTCGTGGGCCAGGCCGTAGATGAGGAACGGCTTGCCCGACCAGAGGCCCGCGAGCTCGCGGTCGGTGCGCGAGGGGATCGGCTCGGTCTCCGGGTGCGAGTGGAAGACGGCGAGCTCGTAGCCGTCGTCCTCGAGGAACCACACGGTCGGGTCGATCTCCAGCTCGTAGCGGTACGGCGACGCGAGGCGGTTGCGGCCGCGCACGTAGCGCTCGGCGCGGCCGTCGCGGAACACGATCAGCCCGCAGCACTCGTTGGGCGCCTCGTCCGCCGCGTGCCGGCGCAGCTCGGCGCGAATCGTCTCGGGGACTACCACCAGAGCGTCGCCTCCATCGACTCCTCGGGGTCGGCCTCCTGCCAGAAGGCGGCGGACAGGTACTTCCAGCCGGCGTCGGCCAGCACGCAGACGACGACCGCGCCGTCCGGGAGCTCCTCGGCGATGCGGCGGGCGACGTGCGCGACGGCTCCGGACGAGACCCCGGCGAAGATGCCCTCGCGGTCGAGCAGCGCGCGGGCCGCCGCGGCCGCCTCGCCGTTCGAGACGAGCAGCTTCCGGTCGAGCTGCGCGACGTCGAGGATCGGCGGCACGTAGCCGTCGTCGAGCGAGCGCAGGCCCATCACCGGGTCGCCGGGAAGCGGCTCGGCGGCGACCACCTGCACCCCGGGGAAGCTCTCGCGCAGGCGGGCGCCGGTGCCCATCAGCGTCCCGCCGGTGCCGAGCCCGGCGACGAGGGCGTCGACGCGGTCGAGGTCGCGCGCGATCTCGGCGCCGGTGCCCTCGTAGTGGGCGCGCGGGTTCGCCTCGTTGCCGTACTGGAAGAGCATGCGGTACCTCGGCTCGCGCTCCGCGATCTCCTGGGCCAGGCGTACCGCGCCGTTGGAGCCGAGCTCGCTGGGCGAGTCGACGATCTCCGCGCCGTACAGCTCGAGCAGCTGGCGCCGCTCGGGCGTCGCGTTCGCCGGCATCACGCAGGTCAGCTTCAGCCCGCGCAGCTTCGCGACGAGCGCCAGCGAGATGCCGGTGTTCCCGCTCGTCGGCTCGAGCAGCTCCTGGCCCGGCTCGAGGTCGACGGCGTCGACCATCGCGAGGGCGACCCGGTCCTTGATCGACCCGGTCGGATTCTGGCCCTCGAGCTTGGCGAGGATCGTGCGCCCGGGAGGCGACAGCCGGCCCAGCTCGACCAGCGGGGTGTTCCCGATCAGGTCGAGCAGCGAGCTAGCAGGCACAGCTGCCGCCGGCCATGGCCGGTAGCAAGATGACGGTCGACCCTTCGCGGACCGGCGTCTCGAGGCCGTCGCGGGTGCGGACGTCCTCGCCGTCGACGTAGACGTTCACGAACGGCTGGATCTCGCCCGCGTCGACGACGCGGGCGCCCAGCTGCGGGTGGCGGCCGCTCAGGTCGTCGAGGAGCTCGCGCACCGTCGCGCCGGACGCCTCGACCTCGCGGGCGCCGCCGGCCTCGGCGCGGAGGACCGGCGGGATGCGGACGACGACGCTCATGCGTGCGCCGTCCCCGCGCAGAACTCCACGTAGTCCACGTACTCGGTGATCGTCGGGTGCGTCCCGCAGACCGGGCAGTCGGGGTTGCGCTCGATCTTCACCTCGTTGAACTCGGTGCTCAGCGCGTCGAAGAGCAGCAGCCGGCCGACGAGCGGGTCGCCGATCCCGGCGGCGAGCTTCAGCGTCTCGTTCGCCTGGAGCGACCCGACGATGCCCGGCAGCACGCCGAGCACGCCGCCCTCGGAGCACGACGGCGCCAGCTCGGGCGGCGGCGGCTGCGGGAAGAGGCAGCGGTAGCAGGGCCCCTCGTTCGGCTTGAACACGGTGACCTGGCCCTCGAAGCGGTAGATCGAGCCGTGGACGACGGGGATGCCGCGCCACACGGACGCGTCGTTGACGAGGTAGCGGGTCGGGAAGTTGTCCGCGCCGTCCAGGATCACGTCCCAGCCGTCGTCGAGGATCCGGTCGATGTTCTCGCTCGTCAGGCGCTCCCGGTACGTGCGCACCTCGACGTCGGGGTTGAGCGCCTCGATCGTCCGCTTGGCCGAGTCGACCTTCGGCGTCCCGAGCGTGTCGAGCGAGTGGACGATCTGCCGCTGCAGGTTCGTCTCGTCGACGATGTCCGCGTCGATGATCCCGAGCGTGCCGACGCCCGCCGCCGCCAGGTAGAGCGAGGCGGGGGAGCCGAGCCCGCCGGCGCCGATCATCAGCACGCGCGAGTCGAGCAGCCTCAGCTGGCCCTCCTCGCCGACCTCGGGGATGAGGATGTGGCGCGAGTAGCGGGTGCGGCGCTCGGGCGTCAGCGTGCGCGGCACCGCGATCTCGTTGCCGTTGCGCTTCCAGTCGGTGAAGCCGCCGGTCAGGGAGACGACGTCCGAGTAGCCGAGCGCGCCGAGCGACTTCGCGGCGAACGCCGAGCGCGCGCCGCCGGCGCAGTAGACCACGATCGGGCGGTCGTGGTCGGGCGCGACCTGCTCGATGCGCGACTCCAGGAACCCGCGCGGGATGTGCACGGCGCCCGGGATGTGCCCCTCCTGCCACTCGTCCGCCTCGCGGACGTCGATCCACTGCGCGCCTTCGATCGTCTGCGCCTCGCGGGCGTCGACCTCGCGGATCTCGCCCTTCGTCTGCTCCAGCAACTCTCTATAACTGGCCATATTGAAGTGAACGATATCGGGCCTTCGTCACATTCCCGATACGTTGGTGTGCAGAAAGTGACGCCGTCCGTCCGCATCCGCCTCCTCGTCCTGGCGGCGGCCGTCGTCGCGGCGGGCGCCGTCGTCGGCGTCGTGCTGGCGACGGGCTCGAATCCGCCCCAGCCGAAGACCCAGTGCGCGACCGCGCCGAGCCCGCTGATCGTGCCCGGCGTGCCCTCGACCGCCGTCGCGGCCGTCCGCCGGGCGTTCGCCCGGTGGCCGAACGGGACGATCGGTCCGTTGCAGACGCTCGTGCGCGACCACCCGAAGGACGCGGTCGTCCGGTTCAACTACGGCATCGCCCTCGTCTGCCGCGGGTATCTCGCCGACGCGACGACCGCCTTCGAGGCGGCGAAGACGAGCGGCCGGGACACGTTCTACGAGATGCGCGCCGACGAGGTGCTGCACCCGAACTACTTCCAGCCGGACGACGGGCTCTACCCGGTGTTCCAGCCGACCGGCGACGAGCCGCTGCTCGAGCGCGGGGCCGTCCTGCAGCGCGGCGGGCACCAGCACTCCGCGGAGGCGGTCTACGCCCGTGCCGCGAAGCTGCATCCGGACGACGACCAGGCCCAGACGGCGGCCGCGGTCGGCCTCTTCGACGAGGACGACCTGACGCCGTCGTTCTCGCGCCTCGGGAAGCTGACGCAGCGCTTCCCGCAGAGCCAGTCCGTCCACTTCCATCTCGGGCTGCTCTCGGCCTGGGTCGGGCTGCGCGACGACGCGCTGAAGCAGTTCCGGCTCGCCCGGTCCCTGGGGCCGGCGTCGGCTCTCGGCAAGCAGGCCTCGGCGTTCGTCTCCCAGCTCGCGACGAATGGGACCAAGGGTCCCAAAAGATAAGCCGAGCGGCCCAGGCGTCCGTCCGCTTCCGATGCGACAGTTCGGCACCGACCTGCTCCCGCAGGCGGCGTACCGACCGCGCGTCCGGCGCACGCACTTCAGCAGAGGAGGGCGATGGGAGCGAAGAGGGGGGCAGCGGGCCAGGTGGCGGATGGCACGCTCGAGGACCGGCCCGACGACGACCAGGCGCAGCTCGATCTGGAAGGCGAGCCGCCGCCGGAGGCGTTCGACGCCGTCGACGAGCCCGAGGAGGAGCCCGACGACGTCCCCGAGGAGGCCGTCGCGGAGATCTCCACCGACTCGCTCCAGCTGTTCCTGAAGGACATCGGCCGCGTGAGCCTGCTCACCGCCGCCCAGGAGGTCGAGCTCGCGAAGCGGATCGAGCGCGGCGACGACCGCGCCAAGCAGGAGATGGTCGAGGCCAACCTGCGCCTCGTCGTCTCGATCGCGAAGCGCTACCGCAACCAGGGGCTGCCCTTCCTCGACCTGATCCAGGAGGGCACGATCGGCCTCGTCCGCGCCGCCGAGAAGTTCGACTGGCGCAAGGGCTACAAGTTCTCCACCTACGCCACGTGGTGGATCCGGCAGGCGGTCGCCCGCGCCCTCGCCGACAAGTCCCGCACGATCCGCATGCCGGTGCACGTGGTCGAGAAGCTGAACAAGATCGTCCGCGTCGAGCGCAAGCTGCGCGCCGAGAAGGGCCGCGAGCCGACGAACGAGGAGATCGCGCTCGAGCTCGAGATGACGGTCGCCGAGGTCGACGCCATCCGCCGCACGGCCCAGACGCCGGTGTCGCTCGAGAAGCCGGTCGGCGACGACGACGAGTCCGAGTTCGGCCACTTCCTCGAGGACGAGAACGTCCCGCCCCCCGACGAGGCCGCCGACGCCACGTTCCGCATCGAGGCGCTCGCGAAGTGCCTGACGCTCCTCAGCTACCGCGAGCGGCGGGTGCTCGAGCTCCGCTACGGCCTGAACGGCGAGCAGCCCCGGACGCTCGACGAGGTCGGCCGCCAGTTCGACGTGACCCGCGAGCGCATCCGCCAGATCGAGAACCAGGGCCTCAAGAAGCTGCGCGCGCTGGCCGAGAGCGGCCCGATGCGCGACGTCGCCTAGCCGCTCGCCGCCTGCGGCGTCTCGCTCGTCGGGAGGGGCGCCTCCGGCTCCCCTCCCGATGCCCTCCCCTTCGGCAGTGGGTCCGCTCGCGCGAACCCGCCGACCTTGTGTCGAGTCAACACACGGTGCGAGGGGGTAGGCCGTTGGCCCTCGGTTCGGCGTGCGTAGCATGCGCGCATGGCCGATACCTCCTGGTTCGACGAGCTCGCGGAGTTCATCCGCATCCCCTCCGTGTCCGCCGATCCGGCGCACGCCGACGACGTCAAGCGCGCGGGGGAGTGGGTCTGCTCGCTCGTCCGGGAGGCCGGGGGCGAGTGCGAGCTCGTCGACTGGCACGGGCAGCCGCTCGCGATCGGCGAGATCCGCGCCTCGACCGACCCGGAGTCGGCGCCGACGGTGCTCTGCTACGGGCACTTCGACGTGCAGCCGCCCGACCCGCTCGAGCTCTGGGAGTCGGAGCCGTTCGAGCTCGCGATCCGCGGCGACCACGCATACGCCCGCGGGATCGCCGACGACAAGGGCCAGCTCTACCTGCTGCTCGCCGCGGCGCGCCGCCTCGCGCAGGCGGGCGAGCTGCCCGTCAACGTCCGCTTCTGCTGCGACGGGGAGGAGGAGACCGGCGGCCACTCGATCGTCGACTTCCTCGAGGCCGACGAGCGCGGGGCCGACGCGGCCGTGATCTTCGACAGCGGGATGATCCGCAAGGGCCTGCCCGCCTTCAACGTCGCGACGCGCGGGCTCGTCTACTTCCACCTCACGCTCCGCACCGGCGAGCGCGACCTGCACTCGGGCATGTACGGCGGCGCGGCGCTCAACGCCGTGCACGCGCTCGTCCGGACCCTCGACGCGCTCATCGCGCGGGACGGCCGGCTCGTCGAGCCGCTCCGCGCCGGTGTCGTCGCGCCGACCGAGGAGGAGCTGCGCGGCTGGGAGGAGCTCCCGGCCGGCGCCGACGAGCTCGCCGACCAGGGCGCCCGGCCGACCGACGGCGAGGCCGCGCGCGAGTTCTACCTCCGCACGTTCGCCGAGCCCGCGCTCGACGTGAACGGCATCGCCGGCGGCTCGCCGCTCCTCCAGAAGACCGTGCTGCCCGTCGAGGCGGTCGCCAACGTGTCGATCCGCCTCGCGCCGGGCCAGTCGGCGGACGAGATCGCGCCGGTCGTCGAGCGCCTGCTGCGCGAGGCGGCTCCCGAGGGCGCCGACCTCGAGATCGAGCGCTGGTCGTCGTCCCCGCCGGGCCTGATCCCGCCCGACGCGCCCGCGATCCAGCTCGCCCTCGACGCCTTCGAGCGCGTCCTCGGCGTCCGGCCGGCGCTCGTCCGCACCGGCGGCACCCTGCCGATCGTGCCCGCCCTCGCCGACCGGGGCATCCCGACCGTGATCAGCGGGTTCTCCCTGCCCGACGCGAACCTCCACTCGCCGAACGAGCGGCTCCTCGCCGAGTACGTCCCGTTCGGGATCGACACGGCGGCCGAGCTGTTCCGCGCCTTCGCCGAGCTGCCGCGTTCCTAGAGGACACGGCCGTGGTGGACCTCCACTCGCACGTCCTGCCGGGGCTGGACGACGGCGCCGCGGACCTCGACGAGGCGCTCGAGATCTGCCGCGCGGCCGCTGCCGACGGGATCGAGGTGCTCGCCGGCACCCCGCATGTCCGCCACGACCACGCGACGACCGCCGCCGGCATGGAGGCGGCGCTCGCCGAGCTCCAGGCGGCGGCCGCCGGCATCGTCCGGGTCGTCGGCGGCGGCGAGCTCGACCTTGACGAGCTGACCCGGCCCGTCGAGGAGCTGCGGCGCTTCGGCCTCGGCGGGAACCCGACGTACCTCCTCGTCGAGACGCCGTACGTCGGCTGGCCGCTCGACTTCGCCGACCGCGTGGCCCGGCTGGCCGCCGCGGGCTTCACCCCGGTCATCGCCCACCCGGAGCGCAACTTCGACGTGCAGACGAACCCGGGCCTGCTCGACGCGCCCGTCGCCGCCGGGGCGCTCGTGCAGCTCACCGCGGCGTCGCTCGACGGCCGGGGCACGAAGCGCGCCGCCGCGTGCGCGCGCACGCTGCTCGAACGCCGGACCGCGCATCTCGTCGCCAGCGACGCGCACGCTCCCGGCGTTCGGGCCGTCGGCCTGAGCGCCGCCGCTGCGGCGCTCGAGGACGAGCCGCTCGCGCGGTGGCTCACGGACGGCGTGCCGCGCGCGATCGTCGAGGGCACCCGCCTGCCCGAGCGGCCGGAACCGGCGCGCGTGCCGCGTCGCCGGTTCCGGCTCTTCGGGGCCTCGGGCGGCTAGGACTCGCTCTCGGGGTTGCCCGGCTCGTGGTCGCCCACGTGGGCGGCGGGCGTCGACTCGACCTGCGCGAGCGTCGCGCTCTTCGAGGTGTGCACGCGCACCGTGATGCGGTCGCCCGCCTTCAGCTGGCTCGGGTCGATGACCGTCGGCACCTTCCCCTGCCAGAGCAGGTAGATCGTGCCGTCGTCGGTGGCGAACGTCTGGTCGAGCGGCTGGCCGAGCATGGTGTGGAGCGCGCGCCAGTTCCCGCTCGTCACGTGCAGGGAGACGTGCCCGTCGGGCTGCGGCCCGGTGACCGTGCCGACGTAGAGGTACAGCGGCCCGGCCGAGTGCTTCGCCGGGGTCGTGTGGTCGGCGATCGTCGCCGCCGGCGTCGTCTCGATGGACGCGAGCGACGCGCCGTGCGGTGCGCGGACGCGGACGACGATCTCGTCGCCCTGGCGCAGGTCGGCGACGGTGCCGCGGTGCGGACGTCCGTGCGCGTAGACGAGAACCTCTGTCGTCGAGCCGACGGCGAACGCCTGGTCCTGGCTCTGGCCGATGAGCGCCTTGAGCGCGTTGTGCGTGCCGCCTTCGACCCGGAGCTGGACCGACGAGGAGCTCGCGGAGAGCAGCTCCCCGCGGAACTCGTAGACCCGCGCGGCCGAGGTGCCGGCCGACGCAGCGACGGTCGTCGCCGCCACAACGGCGACCGCGGCGAGGGCGAGGGACAGACGGAGCTTCATGGTGGGCCTCCTGAGATGCGTCGAACGGGACGCTGCGAGGTTTCCCACCGTCCGCAAACGGTCGGTTCCGTCAGCGTAAGGCGTACGAAAAACGACTGGTGGCCGACGCAGCGCCAGGCTGGGAGAGACACCTTCGCCACCCTGGAGACGGGCTCCGCCGGGGGGCCGCGCCGCGCACCGGGCTACGCGTGCGGCGCGATCAGTCCCAGGGAGGCGGGTTGTGCACCCAGCGGCCGCCGACCATGGTGGCCACGACCTGCGCGTCGAGGTCGTCCCACGGGTCGCGGTCGAGCACGACGAGGTCGGCGAGATGGCCGGGGATCAGCGTGCCGCGGCGGCGCTCGTCGCGGGCGAGCCAGGCGGGCGTGACGCACGTCGCGTGGAACGCCTGGTCGACCGTGAGCGCCTGCTCCGGGTGCCAGGCGGGGCGCTCGTCGATCGTGCGGCGCACCCCGGCACGGATGCCCGCGAGCGGATCAAGCTCCTCGATCGGCGCGTCCGAGCCGTTGGCGAGGACGGCGCCCGAGTCGAGAAGGGAGCGGTATGCGTAGGCGCCCGCGACGCGGTCGCCCCAGTGGCGCTCGGCGAGGTCTCGGTCGGACGGCGCGTGCGAGAACTGGACGGAGCAGGCCACGCCGAGCGCGGCGAAGCGGGGGAGGTCGGACGGGTCGAGCAGCTGGGCATGCTCGACGCGCGGCCGCAGCCCGAGGGGCTTCCACACATCCTGCGTCGCCTCGAAGGCGTTCAGCGCCTCGCGGTTCGCGCGGTCGCCGATCGCGTGGACGCCGACGGGGAAGCCGGCCGCCGCGCCTCGCCGGATGATCTCCGCCAGCTCGTCGCCGCTCGTGATCTGCACGCCGCTGCCGTCGAGGAGCCACGCCGTCTGCGAGCCGAGCGCCCCGTCCATGAAGGCCTTCAGGTAGCCCAGCCGGAGGTACGAGCTGCCGAGCCCGGACGAGGCTCCGATCGCCTGGGCGTGCTCGACCTGGTCGTGCGGGATCGACTGCCACACCCGCAGCGACAGCGACCCGGCGGCTTCGAGGCGCTGCCAGAGGCGGAGCGCGCCGAGCCAGCCGTCCTTGTCGTGCACCGCCGTCACGCCGCGGGAGTGCGCGAGCTTGATCCCCGCGCGCATCGCCTCCAGGTACTCGTCGTCGGCGACGGTCATGTACCGGTCCTTGAACCGCCAGGCCGCCTCCTCGCGGAGCACGCCCGTCGGCTCCCCGGCCGCGTCGCGCTCGACGACGCCGCCGGGGACCTCGAGGTCGCCGCCGGCGAGGGCCAGCGCGGCGGAGTTGACCCACAGCGAGTGGTAGTCCTTCGAGATCATCGCGGCCGGCGCTCCGCCGGAGACCGCGTCGAGATCCTCCTTCGTCGGCTCGCGGCCGCCCGGCCAGTCGCCGCTCCGCCAGCCGTAGCCGCGGAGCCAGCGCCCTTCCGCGGCGCGCGGCGCGCGGCGGATCCGGTCGAGCACCTCGTCCAGCGAGGCGCTGCCGTCGAGACCGATCTGGCTCTGCGCCAGCGCCCAGGTGGGGAAGTGGACGTGCGAGTCCGAGAAGCCGGGAACGACGACGCGTCCGCCGAGGTCGATCACCTCGGGCGAGGCGAGCGCCGTCTCGTGCACGCCGACGCCGCCGGCGACCAGCTCGCCTGCAATCGCGAGCGCCCGCTGCGTCGGCACCTGCGGGTCGAGCGTCCGGATGAGGCCGTTGGCGAGGATCACGCGTGCGACCCTACCGCCGCGGTGCTCGGGAGAGCGACGTGGGTCGACGCGACGTCCGTCGTCGAGCCCGCCCATACTGCCTTGTTCCAGGGCGGCCGATCCGAATGGACGAGAGACACTTCGCCGAAGTCGACGCTGCGATGCTCTACATCGAGGAAGCCCGCGCTCGGTGCGAGCGCGCGGTGAAGACGCTGCGTGCGGAGGGAGCCGATGACCATCTTGTCGACGCGCTCGCCACGGCGCAGGAACGGCTCTCGGAGCTGGCGAGGTCGTTGCGCCAGGGGACGCTCTTCGCCGTTCCCAACAGCCGGGTCGGTCCGTAACGCGTGGTGCGGCGCAGGGGACGAGCAGCTCGCCTCCCGACCGCCGCGGCGAGGCAGCTGATGCGCGACAGACCTTGGTGACGCCCCCGGGCAATGCCCGGCGTGCCAAGCGGCTCCGTCTGACGCTGTCGGCAGACTGACCGAATGTCTGTTCGCCTGACGACGGCCGGTCTCTTTGCGGGGATCGGAGGGATCGAGTTGGGTCTCGAGCGCGCGGGACACTCGACCGTGTTTGCGTCGGAGATCGAACCCGGGGCCCGTGCGGTGTTCGGTGCGCGTTTTCCCCACGTCCCGTTGGCCGGCGACATACGCGAGATCGAAGAGCTTCCGGCCGTCGACATCGTCGCCGGCGGGTTTCCGTGCCAGGACCTGAGCCAGGCAGGGAGAACGGCTGGCATCACCGGTCGGAACTCGGGCCTCGTCGACGAGGTCTTTCGTCTCGTTGCACGTATGGGGCGCGGTCCGACGTGGCTCCTTCTGGAGAACGTGCCGTTCATGCTGCAGCTCGGCCGGGGCGGGGCGATGGGCTACGTCACCTATCGCCTGGAGGAAGCCGGTTTCCGATGGGCGTACCGCGTCATCGACAATCGTGCATTCGGGCTTCCCCAGCGGCGCCTTCGGGTGATCATCCTCGCCTCCCGGAGCGAGGATCCGACCGAGGTTCTCTTCCACGACAACGAGGTCGAGCCGGATCCCGCGGACCCAGAGGGGGTCGCGTGCGGGTTCTACTGGACGGAAGGCATCAGGGGGCTCGGGTGGGCGGTCGATGCCGTCCCAACCCTCAAAGGCGGCTCGACGATCGGCATACCCTCGGCGCCTGCCATCCGGATGCCGGATGGGAGCATCGTGACGCCCGCACTCCAGGACGCCGAGCGGCTTCAGGGTTTTGATGCGGACTGGACCGAGCCTGCGCTGCGGGAGACCCCGCGCGTCGGCCACCGCTGGAAGTTGGTCGGGAACGCGGTGAGCGTCCCGATGGCGACCTGGGTCGGGCGCCGGCTGGGGGATCCTCGGCCCTACGCGGGCGGTCACGACGAGCGGTTTCTCCGCAACGGCGCTTGGCCGCGAGCGGCATGGAACGACGGGAGCGACGTTCGGGTCTCGCGTGTTTCGTCGTGGCCGGTGCGGCAGCCCTACCGTCACCTGGTCGAGTTCTTGCGGTTCGAGCCGAATCCGCTGTCGGCAAGAGCAGCGCAGGGCTTCCTCAATCGAGCTGCACGATCCTCTCTCCGCTTCCCGCCCGGCCTGCTCGACGACGTGCGTGTGCATCTGGAGTCGATGCGCGAGCCGTCGCTCTTCGCGGCCTGAGTCCTCAGCGTCCGTCTGGCGCAGTACGGTCTCCCCATGCAGGGGCCGTCGATCATCGCCGCTTCCATGTCGCAGGCCCAGCCGCGCGGGAAGACGTCGGCCATGTGGCAGTACCACTCGCGGTCCGACCTCCACAGCAAGGTGGCGTGCTGGGCCGTGCTTTTCGACCTGCTCGGCCAGAGCACGCTGATGCAGGGGCACGCCGCCGCGGGGAAGGTCGTGTTCGGCGTCAACCATGAGCTTCGAGACTTCACGACCGGCCGCAAGAAGGTCCTCGATCTCGTCATCGCGCGGCCTGTCGGCGATCCGACTCCCGAGACCCTCGTGGAGCTCGCGGACCGCTACGACATCGTCCTCGACCGATCACAGGCAGCGGCACTGTCCGCGCTCCCCGCTCTTCACCGGGCTCCGGTCGGCGCAGTCCTTGTCGCGCTCGAGGCGAAGGCCGCCATGACCGAGCACGTCAAGGCGCTGCCGCGGCTGTACGACGAACTCAACTCGAGCCACTTGACCGTCCACGGGGCCTCGAGCCAAGCGCTCGCGGTTGGACTGGTGATGGTCAACTTCGCGTCGACCTTCGTCAGCCCCGATCTCAACAAGGTCCCGGGCGCTCCTGTCGTCGTCTCGAGGCTCCAGCAGCCTGCTGCCGCGACAGCCGTGATCGACAAGGTCAAGGAGATCCCACGACGCGCGGGTGCGGGCACGCAGGGCTACGACGGGCTCGGGATCGTGGGGATCTCGGCACGGAACGACGGGGTCAGTCCAGTGCTGCTCGAGACTGCGCCGCCTGCTCCCCAGCGCGGCGACATCTTCTTCTACGACAACATGATCACTCGCGTGGCGCATCAATACGACGCCACCTTTTCGAGTATCTGAGACACTCCTCGCGAGTGGATTCCGGCCGTCCCGTCGCGTCGTCGGAGACCATCCGTCGCCGGATGCAGCAGACGCGTCGCCGTGACACCGGGCCGGAGCTGGCTCTCCGATCGATCCTCCATCGTGACGGGTTCCGGTTCAGGACCGACTTTCCGGTCGCTGGTCGACGGCGAGCCGACATCGCCTTCACTCGCGCCCGCGTTGCGGTATTCGTCGACGGCTGCTTCTGGCATGGGTGTCCTCGACACGGCACCTGGCCGAAGGCGAACGCCGCCTGGTGGCGGGACAAGATCGAGGCGAATCGGCGACGCGACCGTGAGACGGACGAGCTGCTCGCCCGGTCGGGTTGGACAGTCATCCGAGTGTGGGAGCACGAGGATCCCCGTCGGGCCGCGGAGGAGATCGAAGAGGCGGTTCGGGCCGCCTAGACTTCGTCGTCGGTGAGCGCACGGGATCCCCTCAACGACGAGCAGCGCGAGATCCGCGAGCTCGTCCGCACGCTCGCGGCCGAGCGGATCGCGCCCCGCGCGGCGGAGATCGACAAGTCGGCCGAGTTCCCGTGGGACGTCGTCGAGCTCTTCCGCGAGAACGAGCTGTTCGGCGTCCTCTTCGACGAGGCGTACGGCGGGATCGGCGAGAGCGCGCTGATGACGCTCGTGATGGTCGAGGAGATCTCGAAGGTGTGCGCGACGAGCGGTCTGATCGTCGCCGTGCAGGAGCTCGGCTCGCTCGGGATCAAGCTGGCCGGCACCGAGGAGCAGAAGCAGCGCTTCCTGCCGCGGCTCGCCTCGGGCGAGTGGCTCGCCGCCTATGCGCTCACCGAGCCGGGGTCGGGCTCCGACAGCGCCGCCATGCGGTCGACGGCCCGGCGCGACGGCGACTCGTACGTCCTGAACGGCGGCAAGCGCTTCATCACGAACGCCGGCGTCGCGCACGTCTACGTCTGCTTCGCGAAGACCGATCCCGACGCGGGGCACGGCGGCATCTCGGCGTTCGTCGTCGAGGCGGACACGCCGGGCTTCGAAGTCGGTCGCATCGAGCCGAAGATGGGCATCAAGGGGTCGACGACCGGCGAGGTGTTCTTCAACGACTGCCGGATCCCGGCCGACAACCTCCTCGGCGGCGAGGGCGAGGGCTTCAAGCTCGCGATGCGCATCCTCGACCGGTCGCGGCCCGGGATCGCCGCCCAAGGTCTCGGGCTCGCCCAGGGGGCGACCGACTACGCGGTCGAGTACGCGCGCTCGCGCGAGACGATGGGCAAGCCGATCGCGCAGCACCAGCTCGTCGCCGGGATGCTCGCCGACATGGAGACGCGCTGCGAGGCCGCGCGCGGACTGCTCTACAAGGTCGGGCAGATGATCGACGAGGGCGACACCGGCCCCGAGCTGACCCGCCTCTCCGCGATGGCGAAGCTCTACTGCACGGACACGGCGATGGCGGTGACGACCGACGCGGTGCAGGTGCTCGGCGGCTACGGCTACATCTCCGAGTACCCGGTCGAGCGGATGATGCGCGACGCCAAGATCACGCAGATCTACGAGGGCACGAACCAGATCCAGCGCCTCGTGATCGCGCGCGAGATGCTGCGGCAGCAGCGGGCGGTCGCCCTCGCCGACGTCGGTTGAGCGCCGACCCGCAGGGCCTCGCGTTCGACTCGGTCGCCGAGGAGTACGACCGCGGACGCACCGGCTGGCCGCCCGAGGTGGCCGACGGGATCGCGGGCGACGCCGTCCTCGACCTCGCGGCGGGCACGGGCAAGCTGAGCGAGGTGCTCGTCGACCGCTTCGCCCAGGTGATCGCCGTCGAGCCGAGCGAGGGCATGCGGGCGGTGCTCGCGCGCAAGCTCCCCTCGGTGGACGTGCGCGAGGGGAGCGCGGAGGCCATCCCGCTCGAGGACGGCGCGGTCGACGCGGTCTTCGTCGGCGACGCCTTCCACTGGTTCGACCCGCTCGCGGCCGGTCGCGAGATCGGGCGCGTGCTCCGGCCGGGCGGCGCGGCGGCGGTCTGCTTCCACGAGCCGCGCGGCGAGGTGCAGCTCCCGGCCGAGGTGCAGGCGGTGCTCGACGAGACCCTCCGCCGTGCGGGACCGACGGGGACACCGAAGGTGCGGAGCGGCGCCTGGAAGGAGGCGTTCGCCGACCGATCCGCCTGGTCGGCGCTCGAGGAGTCGGCGGTCGACCACGAGGTCGTCGTCGACCGCGAGCAGACGCTCGCGACGTTCATGTCGATGTCGAGCGTCGCCCGCCTGCCGGCTTCCGAGCGCGAGGAGATCCGCGCGCGCTTCGCGGCGGCGCTTCCACCGGGCGCGCAGACGTACGGGCTGACGGCCCGCGTCTTCCGGACCATGCGGCTCGACGGCTGACGCACGGCCGTCCGTACACTCGGGCGCATGGCCGCGGGGACGATCAGGATCGGCGACCTCGAGGTGAACCGCCTCGGGTTCGGCGCCATGCGCATCACCGGCCACGGGATCTGGGGGCCGCCGCGCGACCGCGACGAGGCGATCCGCGTCCTCCGCCGCGCGGTCGAGCTCGGCGCGAACCTGATCGACACCGCCGACTCGTACGGCCCGGACGTGAGCGAGGAGCTGATCGCCGAGGCCCTGGCGCCGTACCGCGACGACGTCGTGATCGCGACGAAGGGCGGGCTCGTGCGCCCCTCCGCCGGCGAGTGGGTGGCCGACGGCCGCCCCGAGCACCTGCGCGAGGCGTGCGAGGGGTCGCTGCGCAAGCTCCGGCTCGAGCGGATCGACGTCTACCAGCTCCACCGCCCCGACCCGGACGTGCCGTTCGAGGAGTCGGTGGGCGCGCTGAAGGAGCTGCGCGACGAGGGGAAGATCCGCCACGTCGGCCTGTCGAACGTCACCGTCGAGCAGCTCGAGCGGGCCGAGGCGATCGTCCCGATCGTCTCGGTGCAGAACCAGTACAACGCCGAGGACCGCTTTTCCGAGGACGTGCTGCAGGCATGCGAGCAGCGCGGCATCCCGTTCCTGCCCTGGTGGCCGCTGGGCGCCGGGAAGGCCGCGTCTCCCGTCGACGCGCTCGTCGACCTGCTCCGCCACTCGCCCGTGATGCTGCCGATCCCGGGCACCTCCTCGGTCGCGCATCTCGAGGAGAACATGCGCGCGGCCGAGCTGGCCTGAGTCGCCTTCGCGTAGCGTTCGGCGCGTGACGGCGACCGAAGAGGCGGTCCTCCTCGACCCGGACGCGCACGAGCCGCTCGTCGACCAGCCGTGGCGGGAGGCGCGCGTGCGCGACGCCGTGGCGGCGATCGTGCGCAGGGCGGAGGAGTCGTTCGACGGCGCCCACTGGCCGACCGACCCCCGCGACGAGCTCGCCGCGCCCGCCGAATCCGTCTACTTCGGCACGGCCGGGATCGCGTGGGCGCTGCACCGCCTCGGCTCCGATCTCGACGCAGGCGCGATCGTGGCCGGCGCGCTGGAGCGGTACCGCGAGGCGCCCGACCTCGCCGACGAGGACCTCGCACACCCGCCGAGCCTCCTGATGGGCGAGACGGGCATCCTCTCCGCGGCCGTGGCGGTCGGCTCGCCGGCGGCCGACGCCGTGCGCCTCGCCGAGCTCGTCGCTGCGAACCGCGACAGCGAGGTGCGCGAGCTGATGTGGGGCTCGCCCGGGACGATCGTCGCCGCGCGGCGGGCGGGGCTCGACGCCCTCGCCGACGAGAGCGCCGCCGTCCTCGCGGCGTCCTGGGCGGCGGACGGCCTCTGGACGCAGGAGCTGTACGGCGACACCGTTCGCTACGTCGGGCCGGGGCACGGCTTCGCCGGCTGCGTCCACGCGCTGCGGGGCTTCCTGCCCGACGGCGAGCTGCGCGAGCGCGCGCTGCCGGCGCTGGAAGGGTTCGCGCACCGCGACGGCGACCTCGTGAACTGGGTCCCGGTCGAGGGTTGGGCGCCGGGCCGGCCGATGCGCGTGCAGTGGTGCCACGGCGCGCCCGGGATGGTCATCACGCTGGGCGACCTGATGCCGCTCGAGCTCGCGCTCGGCGGCGGTGCGCTGACGTGGCACGCGGGGCCGCTCGAGAAGGGTCCCGGGCTCTGCCACGGCACGGCCGGCAACGGGTACGCGTTCCTGCGCCTCTTCGCGGTGACGGGAGACGAGCTGTGGCTCGAGCGCGCCCGGCGGTTCGCCGTCCACGCGCTCGCCCAGGTCGAGGCGGCCCCCGTGCCGCGGCACGGCCTCTTCACCGGCGACGAGGGCGTCGCGCTCTACGCCCGGTCGTGCCTCGAGCCCGACCCGCGCTTCCCGGGGATCGACCTCTGGTGAGCGAGAAGGTCCATCTCTCGTCGGCGGATCGCGTCCTCTTCCCGGAGGACGGGATCACCAAGGGCGATCTGTTCGCCTACTACGGCGACGTGGCCGACGCGATCCTGCCGCACCTCCACGACCGGCCGTTCACGATGAAGCGCTGGCGCGAGGGGCTCGAGGGCGAGCCGTTCTTCCAGAAGCAGGCGCCGAAGGGGATGCCCGACTGGATCCCGACGCGGCAGTTCCGCACGTGGCCCCGCGGCGGCAAGGGGGAGTCGCGGCTCGTCGACTTCCCGCTCGTCGAGTCGCGCGACGCGCTGCTCTGGATGGTGCAGATGCACTGCATCGACATGAACGCGTGGTACTCGCGCGTCGACAAGCCCGACCGGCCCGACTTCGTGCTCTTCGACCTCGACCCGCCGGAGGAGCCGGACGCGTTCGCGCTCTGCGTCCGGGTCGCGCACCTCGTCCGCGCGGCGCTCGCCGACCTCGACCTGGAGTGCTTCGTCAAGACGAGCGGCGCGGACGGCATTCACGTCGTGCTCCCGATCGTCCGCCGCTCCTCGTACGAGGACACCTACGCGTTCGCCGAGCTCCTCTCGCGGAAGCTCGAGGCGGAGCACCCCGGCGAGGTGACGACGGAGTGGCTGAAGAAGAAGCGGTCGGGCGTGCTCGTCGACCACCGCCAGAACGGCCACGGCAAGACGATCGCCTCGGTCTACTCGGTGCGGCCGAAGCCGGGCGCGCCCGTGTCGACCCCACTGCGCTGGGACGAGCTGACGGAGGACGTCCGCCCGCGCGACTTCACCATGCAGGTCGCGCTCGACCGGATCGCGAAGCACGGCGACCTCTTCGAGCCGGTGCTGCACGCGAAGCAGGCCCTCGGGCCGGCGCTCAAGGCGCTGCGGGCGGAGGCGTAACCCCTAAACCCGGGGTCGCTTCAGCCGAGCTTCGGCTCGGCGTGGCGGTGGCGAGGGGCGAGACTCCCGTACCTGGTACATCGCTCGCCACCGTCCCGAAGGGCGAATCGGGTTCGAGCGATGTACCAGGTACGAGGGTGACGCGAGCCGCCGAGCCGACGCTGCGGCGGCTGCTAGAGCTGGCGCTGCGCGACGACGACCGTGCACACGGCGAGGAAGCCGGCGACCGCCCCGAGCCCTACGAGCTGCACGACGTCCGGCGCCTTCGCGAGCGCGCTCGACGCGATCGCCGCGAGGAACCAGACCCACAGGCCGCCGCCCCGACCTCCCGGACGCAGCTCGCCGCGCAGGGCGAGCCCGACGACGAGGCCTACCGCGACCGCCGGCACCGCGAGCAGTCCGAGCGCGGGGCGCTCGCCGAGCGCCAGAGCGATCACTCCGGCGAACGCGGCGACGGTGCCGACCGCGAGGAGCGCGAGCGCTGCGAGGACGCGAGTCCGGGTCGGCTCAGCCGCTGCCACGCGACGCCATCCACTCCTTCTTGTGGAGCCTCTTCGCCGCCTGGTAGGCGGTCAGCGCCTCCGGGGAGTCGACGTCACCGAGCGTGGGGTGGCTCGGGACGAGGCCGTCGGCGACCGGGAGGCCGTAGCGCTTCGACAGCACCGCGCCGAGCGACTTGATCTTCATCTCGCCGAACCCCGGCAGCCCGCCGATGCGCTTGCGCAGGTCGGCCGAGTCCTTCGCCTCCGTCCAGATGCGGCTCGCGTCGCCGCCGTAGTCGTCGACCACGGCCTGCGCCAGGTCGCGCACGCGCGTCGCCATCGCGCCGGGGAAGCGGTGGATCGCCGGCGGCGTGCGGAACGCCTCCTCGAGGTCGAGCTTCGCGAGCTTGCGCGGGTCGAGGGTGCCGACGCGCTGCTTCAGGGCGAGCGGGCCGGCGAACGCCTTCTGCACCGTCACCTGC
>DASZWI010000242.1:0-2836 GCA_035546715.1 Gaiellaceae bacterium
GCTCGCGAACCCCGGCTCGCCGCTGCAGCCCGCCGTCGCCGCGCTGACGGGGATCCGCGACGAGGAGCTCCGGCGGGCGCCGCCCGTGGCGGCCGCCGTCCGCCGCTTCCTCTCGTTCGCCGGCGACGCGGTGCTCGTCGCCCACAACGCCCGCTTCGACATGGCCTTCCTCGACAACGAGACGATGCGGCTGACCGGCCGGCGCGTCGCGGCGACCGTCGTCGACACGGTCGGTCTCGCGCGGCGGCTGCTCGGGCGGCAGCCTGCGAACCTCGCCGCGCTCTCGTACCGCTTCGCGACCGATGCGCGGCCGTGCCACCGCGCGCTGCCCGACGCCGAGGCCACCGCGGAGATCCTCGTGCGGCTCGTCGGCCTCGCGCAGGAGCGCGGCGCGCGGACGGTGAACGACCTCGTCGAGCTCGCCGCCACCCGACCCCGGCGCGTGCACCGCAAGCGCTCGCTCGCATTCGGCGCGCCGCAGCGGCCCGGCGTCTACCTCTTCCGCGACGCGCACGACCAGGTGCTCTACGTCGGCCGGGCGCGCGACCTGCGAGCACGGCTGCGCTCGTACTTCCGGTCCGAGCGGCAGCGCCCGGCCGTGGAGGCCGCGCTGGGGGCGCTCGAACGGGTCGAGTGGCGGGTGCTCGGCTCCGAGCTCGAGGCGGCGCTCGAGGAGCTGCGCCTGATCCGCGAGCTCCGCCCGCCCGCCAACGCCCGCTCCGCACGGCCCGACCGCTACCTCTATCTGCGGCGCCGCGGCGACTCGGTCGTCTGCTCGCAGCACCCCACGGAGCTCGGGCCGATCAAGAGCCGCCGCCGCGCGCAGCTCGCGGCCCGCGCGCTGCAAGGCGTCGAGTGGGAGACCCTCGACGACGCGGTGCCGGCGCTGCGGCGCAAGCTGCGGAAGCTGGCGGGCGACCTGCGCTTCGAGGACGCGGCCCGCCTGCGCGACCGCATCGCGGCCCTCGAGGAGGCGGCCGGCGAGATCCGCACGATGGAGCGCCTGCGCGCGCTCGAGGTGTGCATCCTCGCGCCCGACGTCGAGGAGCACCGGCGGCGCGCCTTCTTCGTCGCCCGTGGCCGCGTCGTCTGCTCGCGACCGCTCGTCGGCGACGGCGCGCTCGAGCTCGCCGCGGGGCGCGCCGAGGCTGCCCGCGCCGAGCCGACGCTGGCGCCGGAGGCAGCCGACGAGCTCCTCGTCGTGGCGCAGTTCCTCCGCCGGCCGCCGCCGGAGCTCCAGGTCCTTCCGCTCGACGCCGAGCGCGCGGTATCCAGAGCGTCGTGACCGTCGTTCGTTTTCGGAAAAGGGGGAATGCGACCGTCATGTCGATTCTCTGGATCGTCCTCATCGTGATTCTCGTGCTGGCGCTGCTGGGCTTCTTCTCGCGCCGCGCGTGGTGAGCGAGCGCTACGCCGCACCGGCGTCGACGATGGGCCGCCCCGCCCAGGTGGGGCGGGCCGGCGTGCGTTGCAACGCGGCCGTCCTGCGCCACGACCTCGCCGGCCGCGGCTAGGATTGAAGCCGATGCACGAGATCGGGACGATGCGGGTCAAGAGCGGCCTCGCCGAGATGCTCAAGGGCGGCGTGATCATGGACGTCGTCGACGCCGAGCAGGCGAAGATCGCCGAGGACGCCGGCGCGTGCGCCGTCATGGCGCTCGAGCGGGTCCCCGCCGACATCCGCCGCGACGGCGGCGTCGCCCGCATGTCCGACCCGGACATGATCCGCGGCATCCAGGAGGCGGTCACCATCCCGGTGATGGCGAAGTGCCGCATCGGCCACTTCGCCGAGGCGCAGATCCTCCAGTCGCTCGAGATCGACTACATCGACGAGTCCGAGGTGCTGACCCCGGCCGACCTCGAGCACCACGTCGACAAGTGGGGCTTCACCGTGCCGTTCGTCTGCGGCGCCACGAACCTCGGCGAGGCGCTCCGGCGCATCGCGGAGGGGGCGGCGATGATCCGCACCAAGGGCGAGGCCGGCACCGGCGACATCGTCAATGCCGTCACGCACATGCGCTCGGTGTTCGGCGGCATCCGCCGGCTCCAGTCGCTGCGCAGCGAGGAGCTCTACGCGGAGGCGAAGAACCTCGGCGCGCCGCTCGAGCTCGTCCAGTGGGTGGCCGAGCACGGCCGCCTGCCGGTCGTCACCTTCACCGCGGGCGGCATCGCGACGCCGGCCGACGCGTCCCTCTGCATGCAGCTCGGCGCCGACGGCGTCTTCGTCGGCTCGGGGATCTTCAAGTCGGGCGACCCGGCGAAGCGCGCCCGCGCCATCGTCGAGGCGACGACGCACTATCTCGACGCGGACGTCCTCGCCCGCGTCTCGGCCGGCCTCGGCGAGGCGATGGTGGGCATCTCCACCGCGAGCATCCCGGCCGACCAGCTCCTCGAGACGCGCGGCTGGTAGCCGCCCCTACGGGCCCCTGTAGGCCCCGAGGTACGCCAGGATCTGGGCGTTCCGCGGCGCGTGCGCGCCCGGCGCCGGCGACTGGTCGACCACGACGCCCGCCTGCGCGTGGTCGGTGACCGTCCGCCGCACGTAGATCAGGCGGAGGTGCGCGCCGTTGGCGGTCGAGACCGCGTCGGGCAGGCTCCCGCCCGTCATGCTCGGCACGGTCTCCTGCGGCTTCCGACTCGGGCCGGAGGCGGCGTTCACCGTCACGTGCGAACCGGCCGGAGCGCTCGCCCCCGACCGCGGCGACTGCGCGACGACCGTCCCCAGCGGGTCGTCCGACGGCACGTACTGGAGGCTGATCCGGAAGCCCGCGGTCGCGAGCTGCTGGACGGCGGGCTGCAGCTCGCCGCTCGTCACGTCCGGGACCGGCGCGGTCGC
>DASZWI010000243.1:0-19026 GCA_035546715.1 Gaiellaceae bacterium
CCGGTGATCGACTGCCAGCCGGCGAGCCCCTGGAGCGTGTAGTCGTAGGCGCCCTGGCGCGCGCGCGGCCCGGTCGTGCCGAAGCCGGAGAGCGAGCAGCACACGACCCGCGGGTTCACCTCGCGCAGGTCGTCGTAGCGAAGCCGGAGCTTGTCGGGCTGGTCGCCGCGCAGGTTCGAGAACACGGCGTCCGACACGCGGACGAGATCCTCGAGCACGCCGCGCGCATCCGGCGCGCGCAGGTCGAGCGAGACGCTCTTCTTGCCGCGGTTGAACGCCTCGAAGAACAGCGAGTCCTCGCCCTCCTGGTACGGCGGCACGTACCGGCTGACGTCGCCGCCGGCCGCCGGATCCTCGATCTTGATCACCTCGGCGCCGAGGTCGGCGAGCTGCATCGTCCCCCACGGGCCCGCTCCGTACTGCTCGAGCGAGACGACGCGGAGGCCGGCGAGGAGGTCCGTGCTCACGCCCGGCCGCGGCCCAGGCCGCTGGCGCGCCCGCGCGCCGAGACGGCGATCGCCATCTTGCGGGACGCCTCGTCGATCATCTCGCCCTCGAACATCACCGCACCGAGCTTGTCGCCCTCGGTCGCGGCCGCATACGCGTCGAGGATCCGCTCGGCGCGCTCGAACTGCTCCCGGCTCGGGGTGTAGACCTCGTTGCAGATCCCGATCTGGTCCGGGTGCAGCGCCCACTTGCCGTCGAAGCCGAGCAGGCGCGACCGGCGCGCGACCTCGCGAAAGCCGTCGGCGTCGCGGATCGCCGCGTACGGGCCGTCGATCGCCTGGAGACCGTAGGCGTGGGCGGTGGTGACGATGCGCGAGAGGACGTAGTGCCACTGGTCGCCCGGGTAGTCGGGCTCGATCGCCCCGACCGTGAGCTGCGGCACGCCGACCGACGCGGCGTAGTCGCCCGGGCCGAAGATGAGGGTCTCGATACGCGGCGAGGCGAGCGCGATGCGCTCGATCTCGACGAGGCCGAGCGGGGACTCGATCTGGATCTCGAGGCCGATCCGGCGCCCGATCCCGTGCTTGAGCTCGAGCTGGTCGAGGAGCTGCGAGACGAAGTGCACCTGCGCCGCGCTCTCGACCTTGGGGACCATCACGCAGTCGAGCGCCTCGCGCGCTCCGCCGACGACCACGAGCAGGTCGTCGAGGCACCAGGGCGTCCCGACGGCGTTCACGCGGACCGCGCGCGTGCGCGCGACCCACTCCTGCTCGCGCAGCGCCCGCACGACGGCGCCGCGCGTGTCGTCGTTCTTCAGGTCGGGGGCGACGGCGTCCTCGAGGTCGAGGAACACCTGGTCGCACGGCAGCCCGGCCGCCTTGGCCAGCATCTTCTCGCTCGACCCGGGGACGGCGAGGCAGGAGCGCCGAAGCCGTGCCGTGTCGGCGGCGGCTGGAGCGGGCCCGGTCACCTGAAAGACGATACCGGAATCGGTTCCTGCGTGCATGCGAGCCATTTCCGCTGCAAATCGCGGCCCGCGGCCCTAGACCCGGCTGAGCACGGGCGCGGGCCCGCAGCTCGGGCGGGCGACGAACTCGGTCGGGAGCACCATGTCCGCGACGTAGTCCTCGGCGCGCAGCGCCTCGAGCATCAGCTCCGCGGCGCAGCGCCCGATCGCGCCGTTGTCGCGCCGCACGACGGAGATCGGCGGGTCGTAGAGCTCGCTGATCGGGATGTCGTCGCAGCCGACGAACGAGACCTCGTCCCCCAGGCGCAGGCCCCGCGCGTGCAGGACTCGCAGGGCGCCGAGCATCAGCTGGTTGCCGCCGGCGATGATCGCCGTGGGCGGGTCGGGCTGCGAGAGCAGCTGCGAGGTCGCACGGGAGCCGTACTCGACGGAGAGGTTCCCCTCGAGGAGCTGGTACTCCGGCTCGAGGTTGCGCTCCGCGTAGCAGGCCTCCAGCGCCGCGCGCCGCTCGTTGACCGGGCGGAGCGGCTGGCCGTTGATCATCGCGATCTTCCGGTGCCCGAGGTCGAGCAGGTGGTTGACCGCATGGGTCATGCCGGGGCGATGATCGGTGTAGACGTGCAGCGAGCGGCGCCCGCGCACGTTGCGATCCAGCACGACGACCGGGATGTCGAGCCGCTCCAGCGCGCGGAGGGTCGCCTCGTTCTGCTCGTCGCTGACCGACAGGATGATCCCGTCGACCCGGCGCTGCGCCAGCAGGCCGATGTGCGCGGCGTCGAGCTCGGGCCGGCCCTCGGAGTTGGTGAGCAGCATCGAGTAGCCGGCGTCGCGGAGCCGCGTCTCGGCCGCGGCGACGATCTCCGCGAACAGCTGGTTGGAGATGTCGCCGACCGCGAACCCGATCGTGTTGGTCTCCTGGCGGCGCAGGCTCTGCGCGAGCAGGTCGGGCTCGTAGCCCAGGTCCTCGACGGCCTGCATCACGCGCTGGCGCATGGAGGCGCTCACGTCCGGGTGGTCGGAGAGGACGCGCGAGACCGACGACATGGCGACGCCGGCGCGCAGCGCCACCTCTCGCATGTTCACCCGACCCCTGGGCAGATCGGCGTTCACGCGGCTGGAATCGTGTTCGAGGTCACGAGGCCTAGGTTAGAGGGCCGGGCGGCGGTGCTGCAACGCCGGGAGCAGGGAAGCTTGCCCGAGGTCAACCGCATCGGCCATACTCGCAACCGATTCCACCTCGCCCTCGACCCCCGGACAGGAGTGCCCCGTGGAGCGCATCTGCTTCAAGTTCGAGATCTACCCCGGCCAGGAGGCCGAGTACAAGCGGCGCCACGACGAGATCTGGCCCGAGCTCGTGCAGGCGATCAAGGAGTCGGGCTTCGCCAACTACAGCCTCTTCCGGCGAGGCCTCGAGATCGTGGCGTACGTCGAGTGCGAGCCCGACGTCGCGACGGCCTTCCAGAAGCTCTCGACCTACGAGGCGAACGACCGCTGGGCGAAGTGGTTCGAGGACGTGATCGTCTCGCTCACGGACGAGAACGGGAACCTGTTCACGCTGCAGGAGGTCTGGCACCTCGACTGAGGCGCCACCCGCCCACTAGTTGTCCCGCTCGACGCGGTAGCGCGCGATGTAGTCCTCGTCGAGCTCCCACCCGAGACCCGGCCGCTCGCTGAGCGTGATCGTCCCGTCGACCAGCGGCGGCCGGTTCGCGACGAGGTTCCACCAGATCGGGTCGCGCTCCTCGTCGAAGCACTCGACGAACGTGCCGTGCGGGATCGAGCAGAGCAGGTGCGACGCGACGTGCGGCTCCTCGTGGTGCCCCATCGAGACGTCGTAGGCGAGCGCCATCGCCGCGACCCGCCGCCACTCCGTCGGGCCGCCCGACCACGACGCGTCGAAGTTGCAGACGTCGATCGCGCCGTCGGCCATCAGGTCGCGGCACCCGGCGGCGGAGAACTCGCTCTGCCCGGCGCAGACGCGCACGCCGGCGCCGAGGCGGACGTCGCGCATCGCGAGCCGGTCGTTCGCCCAGCGGCACGGCTCCTCGAACCAGTGGAGGTCGGCGTGCTCGACGAGCCGCGCGAAGCGGATCGCCTCGCGCGGGGTCCAGCCCTGGTTCGCGTCGGCGAGCAGCACGAAGTCGTCGCCCGCGGCCGCACGCGCCTGGCGGAAGCGGGCGGCGTCCTCGTCGGGGCTGAGCCCGCCCACCTTGAACTTCATGCCGGCGAGGCCCTTCGCCTGCAGCGCCTCGATCTCGCGGGGGATGTTCGCGTCCTCGCGGTAGTAGCCGCCGATCGAGATCATCGGGATCGTGTTGCGGTAGCCGCCCCACAGGCGCCACAGCGGCTGGCCGAGCGCCTTGCCCGTCGCGTCCCACGCCGCGGTGTCGATCCCGGCGCAGGCGACGAGGCCGAGCCGGCGGTCGCGCAGGATGTCGAAGGTCGCGGGCCGCGCGAGCTGCCAGACGCGCTCGATCGCGAACAGGTCCTCGCCGAGGATGCGCGGCGCGATCTCGTCGCGGACGATGCGCTCGATCTCGATGAGCGCGCCGTCCTCGTCGCCGACGTAGGCCTCGCCGACGATGCCCGCCTCTGTGTGCAGGCGCACGATCAGCGTCGAGCGGTGCGTCATCTTGTAGGCGCTGCCCTTGTACGTCCGGGCGAGCGGCACGCGGATCGAGATGGTCTCGATCTCGGCGAGCTGGAGTCGGCCCGGGCCGGCCACCGCCCCCGCCGCTTCCTCGATCGCCTGCTTCGCCACCCGTGCTTCCTTTCTCTTCTGGTTCCTGGTAACGGTTCCGGGAACCATAGGCCGAACCCTCGACCTCTGTCAATCACCCATGGAGGAATGCGGGTCTGCGCGTATACTCGGCCTCGAAAACGATTCCCAGGAGCGTGCCGTGTCGTTCGATCCCCGCCTCGACCAGTACGTCCGGCTGGCCGCCGCGGCGCCCCCTGCCTGGGAGCGCACGCTCGCCGATCTCCGCGCCGGTCCCGACGACGAGGTGCCCGAGGTGTGGGGCGTGCCGCCCGTCGTCGACCTCGTCGAGGAGCGCACGATTCCCGGCCCCGGCGGCCGGCTCCGCCTCCGCATCTACCGGCCGACCGCGAGCGAGCCGTTGCCGGTGCTCGTCTGGCTGCATGGCGGCGGCTGGGTCGTCGGCAGCCTCGACTCGCACGATCCCGTCTGCCGGCACCTCGCGGTCACGACCCCGAGCGTCGTCGTGGCGCCCGACTACCGCCTCGCGCCGGAGCACCGGTTCCCGGCCGGGCTCGAGGACGCCTGGGCCGCGCTGGCGTGGACCGTCTCCGAGGCGGCGAGCCTCGGCGGGGACCCGGCGCGCGTCGCCGTCGGCGGCGACAGCGCCGGCGGGAACCTCGCGGCGGTCGCGGCGCGGCGGGCGCGCGACCGCGGCCTGCCGCTCGCGCTCCAGGTGCTCGCCTACCCGGTGACGGACTTCGCGTTCGACACGGCGTCGTACGGGGAGCACGGGACCGGGCTGAACCTGACGCGCGCCAAGATGGAGTGGTACTGGAGGCAGTACCTCGGCGGCGCGGACGGCACACACGAGGACGCGTCCCCGCTCCGGGCCGGCCGGCTGGGCGGCGTGGCGCCGGCCCTCGTGCAGACGGCGGGCTTCGACCCGCTGCGCTCGGAGGCCGAGGCCTATGCGGCGCGCCTCGCGGAGGCGGGCGTCCCGGTCACGCTGACGCCGTACCCCACGATGATCCACGGGTTCCTGCGCATGCCCGCGCTCGTGCCGCAGGCGCTCGACGGGCTCGCCGAGATCGCCGCGACGCTCCGCGCCCCGGCGCCGGCCGCCGTCTGACCTAGCCGGGCGGGGCGACCGCCGTGTGCTCGACCACGAAGCACGACTGCGCCTCGCCCAGAAAGAGCGCCCGGTCCTCGACGAGGCGCGAGCGATGCGGCTCGGCCGCGAACGCCGCTTCGGCGCTCTCGATCGAGTCGAACCACACCTCTCCCACCCCGTCCCAGGCAGCCTCCGCCGGCGACCACGACTGCACGTCTCCGAAACGGAGGCCGCGCACACCCGGCAGGCCGCGCACGATGTCCGCGTGCGGCCCCATCCAGTGGGCGACGAACTCCTCGTGCGTGAGCCCCTCGCGCCGCCGGACGAGGCTCACCCGCTTGATCACCGCGCGACCTCCTCGAGCTTCCCGCTGCGCGCGCTCCGGTACGCCGCGTCGATGATCTCGACCGCGCGCGCGCCGAGCTCGCCGGGCGAGCAATTGTCGACGTCCTTGCCGAGGGCGAGGTCGACGAGCGTGTTCGGCGGCCCGTCGCAGTCGTAGAAGAGCGCGTTCTTCGGTAGGTCCGGCCCGACCTCGAAGCCGTCGGCCCGGTAGAGCCAGAACTCGTCGCGCTCCAGGTCGATCATCAGCTGCCCCTCGGAGCCGATCGCGCGGAACTCGAGCTGGTGGCGGTTGCCGCCGGCGCCGAGGTGGCAGGAGCCGCCCGACATCGTCCCGATCGAGCCGTTGTCGTACCGGATGACGACGGCGTCGTGATGCTCGACGGGCGCGCCGAGGACCGACTTCATCAGCGCGAACGCGGCCTCCCCGCGAAGGCCGCTCAGCCAGAGCGCGACGCCGAGGGCGTGCGAGAGCTGCGCCTGCGCGTAGCCGCCGCCGTTGCGCGGGTCCGTCCACGTTGCCTGCTCGGGCACCGACTCCGCTGCCGCGCCCGGATAGTCGCCGAGGTTCGCGAGCAGCTCGCGGCAGACCGAGGCCATCTGCAGCGCCGACTGCTCGACGTCGCCGATGCCCTGCTCCGCCATCAGGCGCTTGGCCTCGCGCATCGCCGGCCGGTAGTTCCAGCCGTAGCTGATCAGCAGGTGGCGGTCGTTGCGCTTCGCGATGTCGACGAGCTCCCAGGCGTGGGCGGGCTCGACGGTGAACGGCTTCTCGCAGAGGACGTGCGCGCCCGACTCGAGCGCCGCCTTGGCGTGCTCGTAGTGCAGCCCGTGGGGGCTGGCGACGAGGCAGATGTCGATCCCCGCGTCGATCACGTCCTCGTAGCGCTCGCTCGCGATCTCGAAGCCCCAGTCGTCCTTGACCTTCTGCAGCAGCTCGCCCTTGCGGCAGACCGCGACGAACTCGACGTCGTCCCGGCGCTTCGCGAAGTTCGGCAGGTGCGACGAGATCGCCCAGGATCCCGCGCCGATCACTCCCAGTCGCAGCTTGGCCATCTCTGGTCTCCTTCGGTCGCCGGCGCGCCTCAGCGGCCGGGTGGCTGGAACAGCTCGAGCGTGATGCCGTCGTGGATGCGGAGGTAGGACGCGCGCGCACCCTCGTTCGGGCCCGCGTCGACCTCGACCGGCCCCTCCGCGAGGACCGGCGCCGCGCCGCAGGCCACGGCCCGCGTCCAGGTCTCGACGGCGTCGTCCACCTCGAGGCAGAGGTGGACGTTCCCGGGGTTCGCCGTCGCCTCGGGGAGATCGACGCGGCCCGCGACGCGGTACTCGAGCAGCTCGAGCACCGCACCGCCGGGCAGGTCGAGGAAGGCCGCGTCGATCTTGACACCGGGATAGCCGACGTGACGTCCGAGGTACGGGCGGTCGAGCGTCGTCCGCCAGCGGGCGGGTCGCTCGAGGAAGGGCTCCCAGAACGCGAGCGCGTCGTCGAGGCTCCGGACGCTCATGCCCACGTGGTGGACGCCGACGGCCGGCTCGGTCGTCGTTGGATCCATGGGCGCCGATGCTAGACCCTCGCGCCGCCGGACGCGAATCCTTACCGGAATCGGTTTTCCCCACGTAGCTTCCGGACGTTTGCGCCGAGGACCGCACGCGCGCTCGCCCGGCGTGGTCCCGAGCCGTCACGGCGAAGGCGCGAAAACACGTCCTGGGATCGTTTCTGGAATCGAACTTGACTTTTCCGGCGAAAGCTCCCTACGATCGGCGGGACGCGGCGCGAGCGGGTTCCGTCGCGGCAGGAAGTCGACGCCGGCGGTGCCGGCGACTGCCCCACCCCCCAAGGAGGCTCCACATGAGGAGGCTTGCCAGGTACGTCGTTCCCTTGGTCGTGCTCGGAGTCGCGGCGCTCGCCGTCGCGGCGGCCTACGGCCAGCCGACCGGCGCTCAGAAGGCTCAGGCGAAGAACGCGAAGATCACGATCGGCTACATGGACGAGATCGAGGGCGTTCCGTTCGTGCAGATCGTGAAGAACAGCGTGCTCGCCGCGGCGAAGAAGGCCGGCGTCAAGGTCGCGGTCTGCAGCCCGAACGGCGACGCGCAGGCCGCGGTGAACTGCGCAGCGCAGTTCAAGGCCCAGGGCGTCAAGGGCATCCTGAACTTCCAGGCGAACGCGGCAGCCGCGCCGCGCGTCTGTGCCGCAGGGCCGAAGGTGCCCGTCATCGCCTTCGACATCCACCAGAAGCCGTGCGAGACGATCTTCTACGGCGCGGACAACGTGCGGGCCGGGAAGCTCTCGGGCGTCGCGCTCGGGCAGTTCGCGAAGAAGAAGTTCGGCTGCAAGGTCGACGCGTTCGTCTCGATGGAGGCGCCCGCCGTCGGCATCGTGAACTTCCAGCGGGCCAACGGGATGCTGACCGGCTACAAGTCGGTCTGCGGCACCCCGCCGAACATCATCAGGGTGGACGGCAAGGGCTCGACCGACGCGTCGATCCAGCCGGCGACGGACACCCTCACCCGGCTGACCGGGAAGCACAAGATCCTCGTGGTCAGCCTCAACGACGACATGGCGATCGGGATGATCAAGGCGGCCCAGTCGTCCAACCGCCTCGGCGACATCTGGATCGGCGCGCAGGGCGCCGACCCGACCTCGTGGCCGTACATCTGCGGCAAGGAGGCGTTCAAGAACTGGGAAGCGGACACCGCGTACTTCCCGGAGCTCTACGGCAACCGCACGGTCCCCCTCCTGCTCTCGCTCATCGCGGGCAAGAAGGAGCCGAAGGTCGTGTACACGAACCACAAGGTCGTCACTCCGGCCAACGTGAAGTCCATCTACCCGAAGGCGTGCTCGTAACGACCACGTCAGCGAGCCCTGCCTGATCGGATGAGCAAGACGACGCTCACCGCTCGCGGGGTCCGGAAGTCGTTCGGCGGCGTCGAGGTCCTCCACGGAGTCGACCTCGCCGCCGCCGGCGGTTCGATCGTCGCCGTCCTCGGCGAGAACGGCGCCGGCAAGTCGACCCTGATGAAGATCCTCACCGGCGAGTACGAGCCGGACGAGGCGACCATCGAGATCGACGGCCAGACCTTCCAGAAGATGAACCCCCGCGCCGCGCGCGCGGTGGGGATCCGGATGATCAGCCAGGAGATCCAGGACGCCCCGACGCTGAGCGTCGCCGAGAACATCTCGCTCGGCCGTCTGCCCGGGCGCAAGGGCCTCGTGTCGCGCCGGGCGATGCGACGGCGGGCGCGGGCGGTGCTCGAGGACATGGACGTGGCGCTCGACGTCGACCGCACGGTCGGGACGCTCCGGGCCGGCGAGCGCCAGGTCGTCGAGATCGCGCGCGTGCTCTCGGACGAGGCACGCGTCCTGATCCTCGACGAGCCGACCTCCGCCCTCTCGCACGAGGAGGTCGAACGTCTCTTCCTCTACCTGCGGCGGCTGCGCGACAACGGCGTGGCCGTCATCTACATCACCCACCGCCTGGACGAGGTGCACGAGCTGTCCGACCGCGTGCAGGTCCTGCGCGACGGCGCCGTCGCCGCGGTCGGCCCGACGTCGGAGTTCGACCGGGGCGCCCTCGTGTCGGCGATGATCGGGCGGACCGCGACCGCCGTCCAGCGGCCGGAGCCGGCGAGCTGGAAGCTCGGCGAGCAGCCCGCCCTCGAGTTCCGGCGAGCGACCGTCCGCGGCGCCTTCGAGGACGTGTCGCTCCGCGTCCACCCCGGCGAGATCGTCGCCGTCTACGGACGCCTCGGCTCGGGCGCGGCCGAGCTCCTCGAGGCGGCGTTCGGCGTCCGGCGGATGAGCACGCCCGGCCTCTGGATCTTCGGCAAGGAGCGCGCGCCGAAGCACCCGGCAGACGCGATCCGGCTCGGGATCGGCTTCGTGCCCCCCGAGCGGAAGCTCGAGGCGGTCTTCGCGGTGCGGCCGGTCGGCGAGAACATCGCCGCCGCGTCGTGGAAGCGCCTCGCGACGTACCGCTTCTTCGTCCGCCGTGCCGCCGAGGCGCTCGCCTACCGGCGCCGGCACGACGAGCTCAGCATCCGCTCCCGCAACGACCCGATGCAGCCGATCATGACGCTCTCGGGCGGCAACCAGCAGAAGGTCGTGCTCGGACGGTGGCTCGAGCGGGGCACGCCGATCCTGCTGCTCGCGGAGCCGACGCGCGGCGTCGACGTCGGAGCGCGCAGCGAGCTCTACCAGTCGATGCGGAAGCTCGCAGCCAACGGCATCGCCATCCTCATGTCGACGTCCGACTACGAGGAGGTCGTCCAGGTCGCCGATCGGGCAGTCGTCCTCTCGCGCGGCCGGGTCGCAGCCGAGCTCGGGCACGACGAGATCACCACGAGCCGTCTACTCGCGGCAGCAGGAGGTTGAGCATGCACGAAGAGAACGCCGTCGAGCAGCCCGTGTCGCCTCTCGTCCCGGAGACGTCGGGCGTCGAGCCCGGAGGGCTCAGGGCCGCGCTGTCCGCGACCATCCCGACCCGCTTCCGCGGCGGCTCCGACTCGCGCCGCGTCTGGGACCGCGTGCCGGACAGCGCGGCGCTCGTCATCGTGTTCGCCGCGCTCTTCGTCTACTTCTCGATCAAGTCGCCCGTCTTCCTCAACACGGACAACCTGACCAACATCCTCATCTCGGTTGCGCCGATCGGGATCCTGGCCTGCCCGGCGACGATGCTGCTCGTCGCCGGCCAGTTCGACCTGTCGGTCGGCTCGGGCGTGGCGCTCACCTCGACGTCGTTCGCCTACCTGATGACCCACGGGTCGGGCACCTTCGCGGCGGTGCTCGCCGCACTCGGCCTCGGGCTCCTCGGCGGGATCGTGAACGGATTCCTCGTCACGGTGATCGGCATCAACGCCCTCATCACGACCCTCGGCACGCTCGCGGTGTTCAGCGGGTTCGCCTTCCTCATCACGAGCGGCCTGCCGATCCAGTTCAACGGCTTCACGACCCTGTCGCTCGACCGCCCGCTGCTGGACATCCCCTGGAGCGTCTACATCTTCATCGCGATCATCCTGCTGTCGGTGTTCGTCATGCGGACGACCGTCTTCGGCCGCTCGATCTACGCGATCGGCGCGAACCCGCTGGCAGCGCGGCTCGCCGGCATCCGCGTCAACCGCACGCTCTTCACCTGCTTCGTCGCCTCGGGGCTCGCGGTCGGGATCTGCGGCCTGATCGCGGCGTCGCAGACGGGCCAGGGCTCCGGGAACGCGGGCACCGGATTCGAGCTCTCGGTCGTCACGGCCGTCGTGCTCGGAGGAGCGAGCCTCGCCGGCGGGCGCGGCACCGTGTTCGGCACGGTGCTCGGCGCCCTCATCATCGGCGTCATCAACAACGGCCTGACGCTCCTCAACATCGAGAGCTTCTGGCAGGACGTCACGCGCGGCACGCTGCTGATCCTCGCCGTCGGGTTCGACCAGGTCCGCCTGCGTCTCTCGCGCGAGTAGCTGGGGGGCGGTGGATCCGCCGCGGTGGGCGTTGCCGCGGCGGATCCGTTTCCTACGGCTTGCCGGTCTTGCCGAGCTTGTCGAGGTCGATGTAGGTCGCCGGCGCGGCGATCGTCATCGGCGTGTCCCAGTCCTCGAACTCGAGCGTTCCGGTGTCGCTCCCCTTCGTCTTCTGGATCGACAGCGGATAGGGCTTGCCGGTCGTGGCGATGTAGATCGTCCCGCCCTGCTTCGTGTCGCGCAGCCCGAGGGCCGGCCGGCCGTGGATCTTCGTCGTCCCCGCCACCTCGAGCGGCCCGTGCGACGAGCTGAGCGACTGGAGCAGCCCGCGCAGCCGGAACTGGTTGCCGAACGCGGCGAACGGCTTGCCGGTCGCGGTCGAGCCGCCGACCCACGTGTTCGCGAGGAGCTTGATCGTCGGATCCCCGGGCGTGCCGCCCTCCTTCTGCCAGAACGCGGCGCCGCCCTTGACGAAGGCCTTGCCGGGCGTGAGCACGAGGTCGAACGTCACGCCGTCCTCGGAGAGACGGCCTTTCGCCTTGGCGCCGGAGAACCGGATGTCCATCCCGATGTGGGAGCCGCCCGAGACGATGTTGCCGACGATGCGCACGGAGTGCGCGTGCTCGCCTGCCGCCAGCGAGGTCGCGAGGATCGCGTCCGGCGACTTGCCGGCGATCCCGTTGTCGGCCCGAGCCGCGAGCGCACCGCCCGCGACGAGCCCGAGCGCCGCGACCACCGCGAGCCCTGCGAGCGCAGCCTTGCCTGCCACCTGCCTCATCCCCCGACCTCCCCCTTGAGCGTGTCCTGCCGACTATGCCCGACGCAGCCGAAGCTACGCCCCCGGTTGGACTACCGGCGACCGCTGTCGCCGGTTTTCGGCCCACGCGGGGATGTCGCAGGGACATGTCCGAGAGGGGCAGTAGGGTGGCGCGATGCGCCTCATCGTCGCCCGCTGCGAGGTCACCTACACCGGCCGGCTGAACGCCCACCTGCCGGAGTCGACCCGCCTACTCATGCTGAAGGACGACGGCTCCGTGCTCGTCCACGCGGATGCGGGCGGGTACAAGCCGCTCAACTGGATGACGCCGCCGACGGTGATCGAGGACGAGGGCGACGTGCTCGTCGTCCGCAAGCGCGCCGGGCGGACGGAGGACCGGCTCGAGATCCGGCTCGCCGAGGTGCTCTCGGACGTGAGCCACGACATGGGCGAGGCGGCCGACCTGCAGAAGGACGGCGTCGAGCGCGATCTCCAGCTCCTGCTCGCCGACCGGCCCGAGGCGATCCAGGAGGGCCTGCGACTCGTGAAGCGCGAGTGGCCGACGGACGTCGGGCCGGTCGACCTGATGTGCCGCGACGCCGCCGACGAGTGGGTCGCCGTCGAGATCAAGCGCATCGGGACGATCGACGCGGTCGAGCAGCTCACGCGCTACCTCGCCTGCATCCGCGCCGACCCGGCGCGCGCCGCCTGCCGCGGCATCCTCGTCGCGCAGCAGATCAAGCCGCAGGCGGTCGCCCTCGCCGAGCAGCGCGAGATCGACTGCGTCGAGGTCGACCTCGCCGTGCTCCGCGGCGAGCGCGAGCCCGAGCTCACCCTCTTCGCGCTGTAGCTCTCCGTCGAGGGTCGCGCAACCCTCGTACCTGGTACAGCGCACGAACCCGATCCGCCGTTCGCGACGGCGCCGAGCGGTCTACCAGGTACGTGAGTCCAAGAGCTCGCCGCGGCTCAGCGGAGCGGGGTCCCGCCCATGACGATGTCGCGCTCACCGACGATCAGCTGGACGATGTCCGTCGTCGTGAGGCCCTCGCCGGGCAGGTCGGCGACCTTCTCGCCGTGGCGCAGCACGACGACGTGGTCGGCCAGGTCGATGACGTGCGGCATGACGTGGCTGATCATGATCACGGCCATGCCGTCGTCGAGGACCTTGCGGACGAGCTCGAGGACGGCGCGCGACTCGACGACGCCGAGCGCCGCGGTCGGCTCGTCCATCAGCAGGACGTCGCTGGCCCAGAACGCCGCCCGCGCGATGGCGACGGCCTGGCGCTGGCCGCCCGACATCTGCTGGACGGGCAGACCGACCGGCCGCGGGATGCGCACGTCGAGGCGCTCGATCTCCTCGCGCGCGAGCTTGCGCATCCGCCGACTGTCGAGCACGCGGAGGAGCGGCAGCGGCAGGCCGGCCAGGTTCCGCATCAGCTCGCGCCCCAGGAAGATGTTCGCGACGGTGTCGAGGTTCGGCGCCAGCGCGAGCTCCTGGTAGACGGTCTCGATCCCGGCCTGTCGCGCCTGGATCGGCGACGAGAACGAGACCTCCTCGCCGCGCAGCAGCAGTTCGCCGGCGTCGCGACGCACCGCTCCGGCGAGGATCTTCATGAGCGTCGTCTTGCCGGCGCCGTTGTCGCCCACGATGGCGGTCAGCTTGCCGCGCCGCACGACCAGATCCACGCCGGCGAGGGCCTGGATCGGGCCGTAGCTCTTCGACAGCCCCTTGGCTTCGAGAACGACCTCGCCCGGCTCGCGAGAGCCGTGCTCGCGTCTCGCCGGCGCGCTCATCGGGCCGCCAGCTTCGCGCGGACCTCGTCGACGACGACGGCCAGCAGAAGGATTCCACCCGTCACCATCAGCTGCCACTGGTTTCCCAGGCCGAGGAGCACGAGGCCGTTGTTGATGATCCCGAGGATCAGGATGCCGAGGAACGTCCCGAAGATCGTCCCGCGGCCGCCCATCAGGGCCGTGCCGCCGAGGATGACCGAGGCGATGACGGTCAGCTCGACGCCGCTCGCGGCGTACGCGATCCCCGCACCGGTGTAGGACGCGAGGACGATGCCCGCCAGCGCCGAGCCGATGCCGCTGAGGACGTAGGTCTGCATCCGCCGCCGCTCGACCGGGATGCCCGCGAGACGCGACGCCGACGCGCTGCCGCCGATCGCGTACAGGTGCCGCCCGAACTTCGTCCGGGTCATCACCCACGCCACGACCCCGAGCGACACGAGCAGGAGCCACACCGAGAACGGCATGCCCAGCACGGACTTCTGGCCGATGAAGAGGAAGTGCTTGCGGGTGATCAGCAGCTCGCCGCCCTGGACCACGCTGAACGCGTACGCCAGGCCGCGCGCGAGGAACTGCGTCCCGATCGTGACGATGAACGGGTTCACGCCGACGAACGTGACGATCGTCCCGTTGACGATCCCGACGGCGGCGCCGACGGCGAGGCAGACGACGAGCACGACGACCAGCGAGTGCCCGTCGGCGAGGAGGCGCGCAGCCACCACCCCGACGAGCGCCATCACCGCTCCGATCGAGAGGTCGAGCGCGCCGCTGACGAGGACGAGCGTGGTGATGGCGGCCGAGATGCCCGTGTAGGCGGAGGCCCGACCGATGTTGAGCGCGTTGTTCCACTGGAAGAACACGTCGCTCAGCGACGTGAAGAGGACGATCAGCGCGACGAGGCTGATCAGCAGGCCGATGTTGTTCGCCCAGCCGGCCAGGGCGGGAGAGGACAGGATCGTCTTCCGATCGCCTCGGAAGGTCAGCGACGTCACCCTCGTCCTCCCCGCCCGTGCGCCTGCACGCCGGCTCTTTACTGGCCCTTGTAGAACTTGTTCGCGTTCGCCTTGTCGACGATCAGGAGCTTCTGGTGCACCTCGAGCGGCACCGCCTGGCCCTTGAGGATGTCGAGGGCGAGCGGAACGATGTAGTCGCCGTACCGCCCGGCGTCGAACCACGTGGAGGCCACGATGGGCCCCCCTGCCCGGATCGCCTTAACGCCGTCCAGGCTCGCGCCCTGGCCGATGATCGCGGCGTTGCCCGCGCGGCCCGCGGACGTGATCGCGTTCGCGACCGCGATCGACCAGATGTCGGCGATCGTGCACGAGACCAGGTACGTGGTGGAGCCGCCGGACGGGTGCGCCGTCAGCCAGTCGGTCATCGCCTGCTGGCCGGTCGTCACCGACGAGCCCATGTTCACCTCGGAGTACGAGGTCTGCGGCAGGAGCTTCTTGAACGTGCTGGCGCAGGTGGTGACGCGCTTGTTGATCGCGCCGAGACCGGCGACGGTCGGCCCGACGAGGGTCACCTTCTTCGGGTCCCAGTGCTTCTGCTTGACGTAGCGCGCCAAGTACTGGCCCGCGACCTGACCGGCGTTCTGGTTGCTCGCCCCGAAGAGCACGCTGTTCGGTGCGAGCTGCGTGATCTGGATCACCGGCGTGCAGACCTTGTTGAACAGCGCGTTGACGGCCGGGATGGTGGCCGCGATGACGTTGAACGAGATCACCACCGACGGCTTCTTCTGGACGAGGGCCTGGGCCTGGATGACCGGCTGCGCCGTGTCCGGCCACTGGTAGTTCACGGCGAAAACCTGTGCACCGGCCGCCGCGGTCGCGCGCTTGATGCTGTCGTTCACCGCCGTCGCGAACGGGTTGTTCTCGGCCTGCTCGCCGTAGCCGATGAGCGTCCCGGCGGGCGCCTTCTGCGGCACGGCCGTCCACGTCTTCGGATGCTGTCCCCTCGGGACCGTGTCGAACTTGCACGTCTGCTTGTTCCACTTCACCCACGCGCTCGAGAGCTCCGCCGGGACGAGACCCGGCGACGCCTTCTTCGGCGCCGAGAGGGCCGCCGTCGCGGCGATGCAACACGCGGCGCCGACCGGCAGCAGCCACACGAACGTCCTCGTCCAGCGCATCCCGACCTCCTTCTCCGGCCACTCGGGCCCGGAAGTAGAATCGAATCCGGAAACGAATCCAGAGATCGAATCAGGTCTCCGTTTCGGTGTCAAGAATGTCGCTGCTCAGGCCGCGAGAACGGTGCTCGGATTGCGGACGAGCAGGGTTTCCAGCCCGTCCTCGTCGAGGCCGGCGGCGCGCAGGAGCGGCACGACGTGCTCAAAGAGATGCGCGTAGCCCCAGCCCCCGAACGCCCGCAGGCGGGTCTTCACGCCCACGTCCTGGGAGACCAGGAGCTGGCCCAGGTGACCGCGCTCGGCGAGCGTGCAGACCCGTGCGGCCGCATCGTGGTCGCTCGGCGCGTACCGCCCGGGGCCGAGGCACGAGTGGTCGAACCCGAACAGGTCGTAGCAGGCGTAGACGCCCCGCTCGAGCAGGGCGAGCTGGTAGGCCTCGTCGTCGATCGCGGTCGTCAGGTGGTTCAGGACGATCCGGCCCGGCTCGACGCCCTCGGCCTCGAGCACGTCCACCACGGCGAGCCCGTTCTTCGACCACGGATGGAGGTGGACGCTGACGCAGACGCCCGTCTCGCGCTGGGCCCACGCCGCGGCGCGCAGGACGCGCCACTCGGCTTCGGCCGGAACGGCTCCCGTCCCGATCTCGCCGATGATCCCGGGCCGAATGCCGGTGTCCCCCACGCCGTCCCGCAGCTCGCCCACGAGCTCTGCCGCCAGGTCCTCGATCGGCCGGTCGGCCAGCCCGGCGGGATGCACCGCCTCCAGATACCAGCCGCAGCCCATGACGATGTTGAGGCCCGTCGCCCGGGCCAGGCCGGCGAGCGCCTCCGGTGAGCGTCCGAGCCCGACCGGCGTCGCGTCGACGACCGTGCGGCACCCGGCGCGGAGGAGCGGCTGCAGCTCGCGGATCGTGAGGTCGGTGTCCACGAGCCGGTAGTTGTCGGGGAACGAGCCCGGATGCCAGCGCGCCTCCGCGGCGTCCGCCGGGTCGAGCGGAGCGTCGGCGGCGACGTCGTAGCCGTGCGCACCGAGCATGCCGGTCATGTCCGCGTAGAGGTGCTCGTGGACGAGCGTCGGCCCGAGCGCGTCCGCGGGGACGTCGCCGAGGACGGTCGCGGCTGTGGCGATCACGGTGTCCCTCACGGGACGACCGCCGCCTTGAGCAGGTCGCGCGGCGGGTCGGCGAACAGCGCCGGCAGGTCGGCGAGCAGGACGCAGTGCGTGACGAGCCGCTCCCACGGATAGGCCTCGCTGGCCAGGAAGCCGAGCGCGGCGCGCACCGTCGCCGGCGTGTGGTGGAAGGAGCCGCGGAGCGTCAGCTCCTCGTAGTGCGCCCGGAACGCGTCGACCGGGACCTCCGTCTCGGACGGCAGCCCGCCGAACAGGACGACCGTGCCGCCCGGCCGCACGAGGCGGACGGCATCCTGCCACGCCTCGGTCGAGCCGACCGCCTCGATCGCCACGTCCGCGCCGGCGCCGTCGCCCGCCTCCGCGCCGAACGACTCGGCGAGCGCGCGGCGCTCCTCGCGCCCGCCGACGAGCACCGGCCAGCCGCCGGCGTCCGCCACGCAGGCGCAGAGCATCAGCCCGATCGGGCCCGCGCCGAGCACCGCGACCCGGTCGCCGGCCCGGATCCCGGCGCGCTCGACGCCGCGCAGGCAGCAGGCGAGCGGCTCCATCAGGGCAGCCACCTCGGGCGCCAGCCCGCGGGGCACCTCGTGCAGATTCACGGCGGCGATGCGCTCCGGCACGACGAGCCAGTCGGCGTACGCGCCGGCGAGGAACTCCAGAGCGCGGCACTGCTCGCCGCGGGCGCAGCCGTCGCAGGTCCCGCACGGCGCCGAGTTGGCGGCCACGACCCGGCGCCCGTCGACGAGCCCGCAGAACTCGTGGCCGAACGGCGCGGGCGACGTCCGCGCGAGGAGCGGGTGCCCGCGCCGGAACGTCTTCAGGTCGGTGCCGTCCGTGAGGGCGACCTCGATCTGGACGAGCACCTCCCCCGGTCCCGGCTCGGGCTTCGGGACGTCCTCGACCCGCAGGTCGCCCGGCGCGTAGAGCCGCGCCGCCTTCACGGGACGAAGACGACCTTCAGGGCCTCGCCCCGCCGGTAGAGCTCGACGCCCTCGACGAACCGCTCGAGCGGCAGCGTCGTCGTCTCGGGCAGCACGAGCGACGGCAGCAGCTCGATCGCGTCGCGGAAGTACGCAGGCGTCGCGGAGCGTGTGCCGGCGACCACGAGCTCCTTGCGGTACACCGCGTCGAGGTCGACCGGGACGGGCTCGCCCGGCGCCGCGAACACGAGCAGCGTGCCGCCGGGCGCCAGGCGGCGGAGCGCATCGTTCGCGCCCGCGTGGGCGGTCAGCACCGCCGCCGCGACCGGGTCGTCGTCGACGACCGCTCCCAGCTCGCGCGCCCGTGCCAGGCGATCGGGGCGGGGGTCGAGGGCGACGACCTCGCTCCCGCGGCGCGCGAGCGCCTGGATCCAGAGCTGGCCGATCGCCCCGCAGCCGACGACCGCGACGCGCCCCGCCGGGACGTGCTCGGCGCCGCGCAGGACGCAGGCCAGCGGCTCCACCCAGACGCCGTCGTGCGGGCCGAACGAGTCGGGCAGCGGGACGCAGAAGGTCGCGCGGAGGCGCTCCGCGAAGCCGCCGGGAGCGATCCGCAGCTCGCGGAACTCGCCGCAGGTCGACTGGTGGCCGGCCTGGCACCGCTCGCACACCCCGCAGGGCACGTGGTGCACGACGGTGACGCGGTCGCCGTTGGCGAGCTCGCCGACGACCTCGTGGCCGAGCACGGTCCCCGGCGCCGCCCGGCCGAGCTTCTCGACGTCCGACCCGCAGAGGCCGCAGGCATGGACCCGGACGAGGAGGCCCTGTCCGGTCGGTTCCGGCAACTCGACGAGCTCGGGCAGCCCGTCCGCGTCGAGGACGACCGCGCGCACCGCCACATCGTAGGCGGCGCGCGCGGCGTCCTCGGATGGGTCTAGAGGTTCACCGGGAAGGAGACCATCCGGCGGGCGGCGATGCCGGCGAGCAGCGGCTCACCGGTCTTGCGCGCGCGGACGAAGACCGCGAGCACCTGCTGACGCGGCGACGCCGGGAAGAACCGGGCGCGGTGGAGCGTCACGGTCGCCCAGCCGCTCGCGTCGGTCGAGACCTCGGCCGGCACGTCGAACTGCTCGAACGGGATCGCCTCGGCGAGCACGAGCGCGTTCTGCACGGGACGGCCGTTGCACGCCGACACGTGGAAGCGCAGCGTCAGGTCGCCGACCGAGCGGGTGATCGTCGACGGCGACGCCGTCTGCCCGTCGAGGAGCAGATGCGCCGGC
>DASZWI010000244.1:0-5769 GCA_035546715.1 Gaiellaceae bacterium
TGCCGATAGACCCATCGTTGGGGGAGTTGTCGGCAGCATGGGGGAACGATTGAAGACCTATCTGATCGCCGGAGGCCTGTTCGCCGCCGCGCTCGCGGTCCTGGCGCTCCTGCCCGCGCATCTTCGCGGCTCGGGCGGCCACACCGCGCTCGACGTGCCCGAGACGACGTCGCCGCTCTCGGTGCAGGCGCCCGAGGCATTCCAGCCCGCGCACCGCGCTTCGACCAGGTCGACAACCGCCGCGAAGCCGCACGTCCGGCCCACGAAGGCGGCCGCGACGCAGATCGCCTCGGTGGCGATCGTGCCGAGCCGCACGGTCCACCACTCGGCAGCGGCGCCGACGGCGACCGCGGCCGTGAAGGCGGCCGGCGCCAAGGCGGCGCACCCCACCACCCCGGCGACCTCGAAGCCCGCGGCGAAGCCGAAGACCCGCACGCCCGAGGCCAGGCCGGCCGTCCACAAGGCCCCCAAGCCGACGAAGCCCGTGACGACGACCACCGCCACCGTGCCGACGACGACCGCCGGCACGCCTCCCCCGGCGACGCCGCCTCCCCCGGCGCCGCTCGCGGCGAGCCCGCCGCCCCAGCCGGCGACCACGACCGCCCCGGCGCCGACGACGACCACCGCCCCGCCGGTCGTCGCGACCCCTGCGCCGCCCACGACGCCGACGGTTCCCGCGCCGGCCCCGCACGGCTTCGGCGGCTTCCACCACTGGCGGTAGGCCTCGAGCGGGCACAATGCCCGCGTGCCGAAGCTCACCCGCCTGACCCGCCGCCTCGGCCCCGTGGGGCTCGCCCTGACGGCGTGGGACATCTACCGGCGTCTGCCGCCGAAGCAGCGCCGCTGGCTGCTCCAGCAGGCGCGCACGCACGGCCCCGCGCTCGCGCAGCGCGCGCTCAAGTCCCGCCGCCGCTGAGCGGCCGCTAGCCCGCCGGCGCGAGGGCCTCGCGCACGATCCGGTCCTGCTCGATCAGATGGGCGGTCGGGTAGCCCTCCGACGGGCTCGCCCGCCAGGGCCGGCCGACGTAGCGCAGCGGGACGCTGCCGGTCGCCTCCTCGAGGCGATGCCGGATCGAGCGCCACGCGCCCATGTTCTGCGGCTCCTCCTGCACCCAGAGCACCTCGTCGAGCGCCGGGTAGGACTCGACCGTCTCGCGCACCGCCTCGGTCGGGAACGGGTAGAGCTGCTCGATCCGCGCGACGGCGATGCCCTCGGCGCCCGCGTAGACCTCGTGGCCGACGAGGTCGTAGTAGACCTTGCCGGCGCAGAAGATCAGGCGGCGGACGCCGTCCTTGCTCGTGCGCGCGTCGTCGAGGACGGGCCGGAACGCGCCGCCGCTCAGGTCGGCCAGCGTCGAGGTCGCCTCCTTGAGCCGCAGCAGGCCCTTCGGGGTCATCACCACCAGCGGGCGCGCGGTCGGGTCGAGCGCCTGGCGGCGCAGGAGATGGAAGTACTGGGCGGCCGTCGTGACGTTCGCGACGCGCAGGTTCTCCTGCGCGCCCATCTGCAGGAAGCGCTCGAGCCGGGCGCTCGAGTGCTCCGGGCCGTTGCCCTCGTAGCCGTGCGGCAGCAGGAGCGTCAGCCGCGACGTCTCGCGCCACTTGGACAGGCCCGACGAGATGAACTGGTCGATGATCGTCTGCGCGCCGTTCGCGAAGTCGCCGTACTGGGCCTCCCAGAGGACGAGCGCCTCCGGGGCCGCGGCCGAGTAGCCGTACTCGAAGCCCATGCAGGCGTACTCGGAGAGCGGGGAGTTGTAGACCTCGAAGGAGGCGGTCGCGCCGTCGAGGTGCTGCATCGGCGTGAACGTCTCGCCCGTGAGGTGGTCGTGGAGGACGAGGTGGCGCTGCGAGAACGTCCCGCGCTGGGAGTCCTGGCCGGTGAGGCGGATCGGGATCCCCTCCACGAGCAGCGACGCGTAGGCCAGGGCTTCCGCCTGCCCCCACTCGATGCCGCCCTCCTCGATCGCGGTGGCGCGGCGGTCGAGCTGGCGGGCGAGCTTGGGATGCACGGCGAAGTCCTCGGGCACGCGCAGCAGCTCGGCGTTCAGCTCGCGCAGGCGGTCCTCGGCGACGGCGGTGACCACCTCGGCGCTCGACGAGCGCGGGAGGTGCTCGGTCGGCTCCTCGCGCGCGCCGAACGACGCCTTCAGGCGCTCGTGCGCGTCGCGGAGCTTCGTCTCGACCTCGGCGACGAGCGCGTCGGCGTCGGCCTCGCCGAGGACGCCCTCGGCGACGAGCTGGGCCTGGTAGAGCTCGCGCACGGTCGGGTGCGCGTTGATCTCCTCGACCATGAGCGGCTGGGTGTACGCCGCCTCGTCCTGCTCGTTGTGGCCGAAGCGGCGGTAGCCGACCAGGTCGACGACGACGTCGGTGCCGAAGCGGCACCGGAACGCGAGCGCGAGCCGGATCGCGGCGATCGCGGCCTCCGGGTCGTCGGCGTTGACGTGGACGATCGGCGAGTCGAAGCCCTTGGCGAGGTCGGACGAGTACCGCGTCGAGCGGCTCTGGTCCGGGTCGGTGGTGAACCCGATCTGGTTGTTGGTGATCAGGTGCAGGGTGCCGCCGGTCGAGTAGCCCTCGAGGTCGTGCAGGTTGAACGTCTCGGCGACGACGCCCTGGCCCGCGAACGCGGCGTCGCCGTGCAGCAGCACGGCCAGCGCGATCGACGGGTCGTGCGCGCCGGCCCGCGTCGAGCGGTCGGTCTGCACGGCGCGCGCGCGGCCCTCGACGACGGGGTCGACCGCCTCCAGGTGGCTCGGGTTCGCGACGATGCGGACGCCGACCTTGCCGTTCGCGGTCGTCCGGGTGCCGTGGGCGCCGAGGTGGTACTTGACGTCTCCGGTGCCGCCCTCGGGATCGGCGGCGACGGCGTCGAGCGTCCGCTCGCCCTCGAACTCGCGCAGGATCTGCTCGTACGGCATGCCGATCGTGTGCGCGAGGACGTTGAGGCGGCCGCGGTGCGCCATGCCCAGCACGACCTCGTGCGCGCCGCTCTCGGCGGCGAGCTCGATCGTCTCGTCGAGCATCGGGATCATCACGTCGAGGCCCTCGAGGGAGAACTGCTTCTGGCCGAGGAACCGCTTGCGCAGGAAGCGCTCCATGCCCTCCACCTCGCAGATCCGGCGGAAGAGGAGCCGCTTCTCGTCGGGCGACAGCGGCTTGCGGTAGTGGTTGGACTCGATCGCCTGGCGCAGCCACACCCGCTGCTCGTGGCTCGAGAGGTGCTCGATCTCGTAGGCGATCGTGCCGCAGTAGGTCTCGGCGAGACGCGGCAGCACGTCCGCCAGGGTCTCGCCCGGCACGTGCACGCGCAGGACGGACGCCGGGATCCGCGCCTGGAGCTCGGGCGTCAGCTTCGGCTCGAGCCGGAGCGGCTCGAGGGACGGGTCGCCGACGGGCTCGGAGCCGAGCGGGTCGAGCCGTGCGGCGAGGTGGCCGTGGGTGCGGTGCGCCTTGACGAGCGCCATCGCCGCGGCGACCCCGCCGAGGAGCTGCCCGTCGGGAGCCGCGAGGGCCGGCGGCGCCGCAGGAGCGGGCGGGGGAGCAGGCGCGGTCGCCACCGCCCGGCCGTTGCCGGAGCCGTTCCCGTCGCCGCCGTTCGACGCAGCCGCGGCGCCGCCCATCAGCTCGAGCAGACGGCGGAGCCCGGGATGCGACGCCACCAGCTCGGAGTCGCCGCTCTCGAACAGCGCCCGCCACTCGCTGGGGACGCTCGAGGGGTTCTCGAGGTAGTCCTCGAGCAGCGCGCGGGCGTACCCGGCGTTCAGCCCGTCGACGTCGTGCGAGCTCACGGTCTGTGTTGTAGCAACGGCCGCACGCGCGGACGTGCCCACATCAGGGGTGAGCGGTGCCTAGAACAGGGGATGGTGCGTGAGCACCTGAAGGGTCGCGCCTGCGACGAAGCAGACGCCGACGACCCCCGCCGCGAGCGCGATCAGCCGCTGCTGGTCGCGGCTCATCACGGTCGCGACGAGCAGCAGGATCACCGCGATCGGGGTGAGCCGGAACGGCCGGTAGAGCAGCTCCAGGAAGCCGATGAAGAGCGACGCGGCGGCGAGGAAGCCGGCCACGGCCTCCGCTGGACGCAGGCGCGCGCCGCGCACCCGAGCGGTCGATGAGGTCGACGTCACGCTGCGACTCTACCGCGCCGCGCGCGCTCGGCACGCACTGCGTCGCGCGTCCCGTGCGGACCGCCGCGCCGCGGGCGCGGGCCCTGCGGGCGATGCCAGGGCCGCCAGACGCTGCCCTCGAGGTCCTCGCCCGCCCGGGGCTCGGCCTTGATCGCGTACCAGACGACGCAGCCGAGGTACACGATCGGGATCTTCAGGATCAGCATCATGAACACCAGTTCCCACGCCGCCCTGGACATCGATCAAGTGTATGCCCATCCGGCCGGATTCGGATCCACCCGCGATTGGGAGCGCTCGGGAACGGGTAGCGGGGCGTCGTGGCCGAGACCGTGCTGATCGAGCTGCCCCGCCCCGGCCTCCGGGACGAGCTGTGCGAGAGCCTGGCCGCGCACGGGTTCCAGGTGGAGGTCGTCGGCGAGCGCGCCGAGCCCGACGGCACCGCCGTCGAGCTGCGGGTGGGCTACGCCGACGCGCACGCGCGGCTGCTCGCCGAGACGGCCCTCGCCCTCGAGGACTGGCTGGCCGCCCGCGAGTTGCCCCTCGTCGTGGAGCGGGCCAACGGCGGCTGCCTGCTCCGCCCGCCCGGCGACTAGCGGCCTACGCCGCGCGGCTGTGCGTCCACCACGCGGCGAACGCGATCAGCAGGAGCGCGACGCCCCCGTAGAGCGCGGTCTCGATCCCCTGGAGCGCCCAGAAGTCATGCGGCGGGAAGTAGGTGGCGTGGTCGTACGAGACGCCGCGCTGCGCGAGGCAGGCCGGGTCGACCACCGCCCGGTGAGCGCCCACCGAATGGGCGCATGCACTGAAGGTCAGGCGATGCCCCGCCTTGTCGCTCGGGTACTGGCTGACGACCCACGCGTGGTTCAGAATCGATCCCGGCCTGCCCCGCGGGAAGACGGCCGACTCGGGCGTCAGGAGCCGCTGCCGCAGCCACGCGTCGACGGTGAGACGGGCGACGAAGTAGGCGACGAAGGCCACGAGGAGCGCGGCGGCGGTGCGTCGCCAGAGGGCGCCGACGGCCAGCGCGACGCCGAGGGCGAAGAGGCCGTACCCGAGGGCGACCGTGCCCTCGGCGTCGTAGGTGCTGTTGCCCATCCGGCCCTCGAGGTGGACGAAGGGCGCGTGCCACCAGGTGACGAGCAGGATCAGGGCGCCGCAGCCGAGCAGCGTGCCGGCGACGGCGAACCCCAGCTTCCCGGCCAGCCACCGCGTCCTGCTGATGCTCTGGGTCCAGGCGAGGCGATAGGTCCCGTTCTCCAGGTCGATCAGGAACGGCGCCGCGAGCAGGATCCCGAACAGCCCTGGGATCAGGGTGAACCAGTTGATCAGGCCCGAGAGCGTCCCGAAGCGCGACCGGAACGCGTCGATCGCGTTCCCGCAGTCGAACGACTGGTTGGCGCCCAGGCAGGCCGACAGCCCGTCGTGGCGGTAGGCGTTCGCCATCTGGATCCCGGTCGGGACCAGAAGCGCCACCAGCAGGACGAGGACGAGCGCGGCGATCGCCGCCTCCGTCCGCTGCTGCCGCCAGCCGACCCAGATCATCCCGCCACCGCCTCGTCGACCACGTGCCGCGCCCCGCCGGGCGCCGCGCTGCCGTAGCCGAGATACGCGAGGACGATCTCCTCCAGGTCGACCT
>DASZWI010000245.1:0-7800 GCA_035546715.1 Gaiellaceae bacterium
CTTGTCGATCTTGCCCTGGTAGATCGGCACGTGCTCCTCCATGCAGATGCGGATCACCTCGTCGCGCTCGAGCCCGACCTCGCGCGAGAGCTCGTCCGGCGTCAGATGGTTTGCCATGCGCCTCCCCTTCCGGTCGTTGCCACCCCGGGAACGAAAAAGCCCGCCGCGCTCGAAGCGCAGGCGGGCCGGGTTCCACGGGCCTGATGGCACGAGGGGGTCAACGTCAGTCGCCGACCCTCGTGCCGAAAGTGCTCATCTCGGGTCACACCATAGACCATCTCCTGGACGGATGCGTCACCCCTTCGAGGCGTCGGCTACGCTTCCACCATCTCGGGGTGTGGCGCAGCCTGGTAGCGCGCTCCGTTCGGGTCGGAGAGGTCCCCAGTTCAAATCTGGGCACCCCGATGCAGCAGTGTGAGGGCGGGCGCAAGCCCGCCCTCGTCGCTACTCGGAGGTCTGCGGCGCGGGCTGCGACCGGAACACCGTCAGCACGAGCCCGCCGAGGACGACCGCGAGCACGAGCACGCCGACGCCCCACCAGACGCCGCTCCAGTTGTCGTCGGCGTGGAACGCGCGGTCGAGCGAGAACCGCCCGGGCCCGGTCGCGGCGACCGCCGCGGCGCTGGTCGCGAGCACGAGGTTGTACTCGAAGCCGCCGTTCCCGACGAAGAAGCCCTTGCTCAGGTGGACGGTGACGATCGCGACGAACATCGCCGACGCGATCCCGAGCGCCCCCAGCGGCGTCAGCAGGCCGAGCGCGAGGAGCAGCCCGCTCGACTCGGCGAGCGCGACCGCGAGCGCCATGAGGCCGGGCGGCCGGAAGCCCATGCTGCCGAGCCAGCCGCTGGTGCCGCTCAGCCCGCCTCCGCCGAACCAGCCGAACAGCTTCTGCGAGCCGTGGGAGAACATCGTGAGCCCGACGACCACCCGCAGGAGCAGCAAGCCGTAGTTCATGTCAGTCTCCAGTCCTTGACTCGGTAGTTGACGACACAACTAACTGCCGGCGAGAGACTACCGTGCGCTCAGGCGGCGAGACGAACGTTCCGCCACGCGAGCGGCGCAAACCACAGGAAGAACGCGATCGCCCCGCCCGCGGCCACCAGCGACGTCGGCGCGACGGCCGCCGCGACGCCGCCGGCGAGCGCGTAGCCGACCGGGGTCAGCCCCATCGAGCCGAAGTAGTCGAAGCTGAACACGCGGGCGAGCAGGTGGTCGGGCACGAGCTCCGTGACGAGCGTGGTCCACGCCGAGATGCCGACGCCGATGAAGAAGCCGCGCCAGACGACGGCGACGCACGCGAGCCAGTACCAGGGCGAGAGCGCCACGAGCACCATCCCGACGTCGTTGATCCCGAACGACGCGAAGCAGACCGCGACGCGCCCGTGCCGAGGATGCCAGCGCGCCCACGACAGCGAGCCCGCGACCATGCCGGCCGCGATCAGGCTGAACAGCAGGCCGTACGCACCGACGCCGCGGCCGTAGTGGTCCTGGACGATCCGCGGCAGCAGCGCGTTGTACGGCGCCATCGCGATCATCAGGATCACCGTCGCGGCGCCGATGCCCGTCCACAGCCAGGGCACCGACACGACGTACCGGAAGCCGGTGGCGAGCTCCTCGCGGATGCCGTGCCGCTCCGACACGACCTGCCGGGGGCGCGCCGCGCCGAGGGCGAACGCCGAGACGACGAACGAGCAGGCCTCGAGCGCCCAGACCGTGCTCGGCCCGGTCGTCCCGTACAGCCCGGCCGCGAGCGCCGGCCCGGCGACCTGGCTGCCCTGGCGCGCGATGCCGATCCACGAGTTCGCCGACGGCAGCGTCGACGGGTCGGCGACGAGCGGGACGATCCCGCTGAAGGCCGGGTAGAAGAAGCCGTCGCCGAGCCCGAACAGCGCCGAGAGCGCGATCACCCGGCCGAACGTCAGGTGGCCGGTGGCGTCGAGGACGCAGAAGACGACCGCGACCACCGCGCGCGCGAGGTCGGAGGCGATCATCAGCAGCCGGCGCGGGTAGCGGTCGGCGAGGACGCCCCCGATGAGGAGGGTCGTCAGGAGCGCCGCGGAGTTGACCGCGAGGACGAAGCCGAGCGATCCGGCGGTGCCCGTCATCTCGGTGACCCGCCAGCCGAGGGCCACGAGGAACGCGGCGTCGCCGATCAGCGAGACCGTCTGGCCGCCCCAGACGAGGCGGAAATCCCGGCTTCGGAACGCGGACAGCGTTCCGGCACGCGGCTGGATCGCGTCCATCCGGCGGAGGCTATCCTCGCCGCCGTGGCGCCTTCCGAGCTGCACGCGGTGGTGTTCGACGTCGACTTCACCATCGCCCGCCCTGGGCCGGACCTCGGCCCGGAGGGCTACCGCGCGCTCGGCGTCCGCTACGGCCTCGACCTCGACCCGGCCCGCTACGAGGAGGCGCGGATCGCCGCCTTCGAGAGCTTCGAGCGGCATCCCGACCTCGACCACGACGAGGAGGCGTGGATCCTCTTCACCGAGCGGATCATCCGCGGGATGGGCGGCTCGGGTCGCACCTACGAGGCGGCGGCCGAGATGACGCACGCCTGGGAGCACGCGGCGCACTTCGAGCTCTACGACGACGTGCTGCCCACGCTCGAGGCGCTCGGCGCGCGTGGGCTCAAGCTCGGCCTCCTCTCGAACACGGCCCGCGACCTCGACGCGTTCGTCGCGCACCACGGGCTGGCCGTGGACGCCGTGCTCACCTCGCGCGCGCACGGCAAGACGAAGCCGCACGTCGACATCTTCCGCCGCATCCTCGATCTCCTCGGCGTGGCGCCGGAGGAGGCGGCGATGGTCGGCGACTCCGTGGACGACGACATCGCGGGCGCCCGGGCGGTGGGCATGCGGGCGCTGCTCGTCGACCGCGAGGGCCGCTACCCCGACGCCGAGCGGGTGGACGACCTGCGCGCCGTGCCGGCGGCGCTCGGCCTCGTGCCCTGAACGGCGTATCGTGGGCGGCGTGGCATGGGTCGTCTGGGCGGTCGTGGCGGCTGCGCTGGGCATCGGCGAGCTCCTCACGCCCGGGTTGTTCTTCCTCGGGCCTGTGGCGCTGGCCGCGGTGGCGGCGGCGATCACGGCCGCGCTCGGCGCCGGCTCGGTCGCGGCGGCCATCGTCTTCCTGGTCTGCGCCGTGCTCTCGCTGGCCGTGCTGCGGCCGCTCGCCCGGGCGCACCTGCACGTCCCGGCCATCTCGCGGACGGGCACGGCCGCCCTCGTCGGGCGGAGGGGCGTCGTCACCCGGAAGGTCGACGGCCACGGCGGACGTGTCCGTATCGGCGGCGAGGAGTGGACGGCCCGCGCCTACGTGGACGGCGAGGAGATCGCGGAGGGAACGTCCGTCGACGTCGTCGAAATCCAGGGCGCCACGGCGCTCGTCATGAGGTAGGAGGCCCGAGTTGGTCGTACTGATCGTTCTCGCGGTGGTCGCGCTGTTCGTGCTCGTCACGCTCGCGCGCACCATCCGCGTCATCCCGCAGGCCCGCGCCGGCGTCGTCGAGCGCGTCGGCCGCTACAGCCGCACCCTCAACCCGGGCCTCGCGATCGTCGTGCCGTTCATCGACCGCGTGCGGCCGCTGCTCGACCTGCGCGAGCAGGTCGTCTCGTTCCCGCCGCAGCCCGTGATCACCGAGGACAACGTCGTCGTCAACGTCGAGACGGTGATCTACTTCCAGGTCACCGACCCGAAGGCGGCCACGTACGAGATCGCGAACTACACCGACGCGATCGACCTGCTCAGCGTCACGACGCTGCGGAACGTGATCGGGTCGCTGACGCTCGACCAGACCCTCACGTCGCGCGACCAGGTCAACGACCAGCTCCGCGGGACGCTGGACGAGGCGACCGGCAAGTGGGGCATCCGTGTGCACCGCGTCGAGCTGAAGGCGATCGACCCGCCCGCGACGATCAAGGACACGATGGAGAAGCAGATCCGCGCCGAGCGCGAGAAGCGGGCCGCCATCCTCCAGGCCGAGGGCATCAAGCAGGCCGCGATCCTCGCCGCCGAGGGTGAGAAGCAGTCGGCGATCCTCAAGGCCGAGGGCGCCAGACAGGCCCAGATCCTGAACGCCGAGGGCCAGGCGCAGGCGATCGGCACCGTCTTCAAGGCGATCCACGAGGGGGATCCCGACCCGAAGCTGCTCGCCTACCAGTACCTCCAGGTGCTGCCGCAGATCGCGCAGGGCGACGCCAACAAGGTGTGGGTGATCCCGAGCGAGCTGACGCAGGCCGTCGGGCGGATGTCTCAGAACCTGCTGGGAGGCGCCTCCGACGCCGCCCCCGTACCGGAAGGGCCTGATACAACGTTGAAGGACTGAAGACGGCCCTTGCGCCGTCGATCACCAGTCCGACCTTGACGCGCAAGCGCATCCTCAACTCCGTGTTCGTCGCGCTTGCCCTGGCAGTGTCGGCGCTCGTCGCGCGGCACTTCGCCCACAGCGGCTGGCCGCTGCACAGGGCCAACCTGTGGCTGGTCGGCCTCGCGACGGCCATCTTCCTCGCCGCCTATGCGGCCAAGGCGTGGGGGTGGCAGCGCCTGTTCGCCTCGGGCCACCGGCCCGCCGTGCTCACGCTCGCCGCCGCCGGCGGCGCCGCCTCCGTGGGCGGCATCGCCCTGCCCGGACGCTGCGACGAGGTGATCCGCGTCGCCGTCGTGCGCCGCTGCCGCCGCAGGCGGGCCAGCTTCGGCGCCGTCGCGCTCTCGCTCTTCCTGCTCGGCCTGCTGGACAGCGCCGCCCTGTCGCCGCTCGCGGGCGTCGCGGCCGGCGTCACGCACGTCGGCGGCTGGCTCCAGGCGGGCCTGATCGTCGTCGCCGTCGCGGGCGTCGGCGCCGCGGGCGTCGTCCTCTTCCTCTCGCGCATCGCGGGTCACCGCCTCCTGTCGCGCTTCCGCCTCGCCGGCTGGGTCGCCGAGCACGCCACGCCCCGGCGCGAGGCGGTCTACGCCTGGTCGGGCGTCGCCCTCTCGTGGGTGCTGCGCGGACTCGCGATCGCCGTGCTCCTCGCCGCGCTCGGCTTCGGCGTCGACTTCGCCCTCGCACTCGCCTTCCTCTGCGCCTCGTCGGCGTCGGCGGTGCTGCCGATCGCCCCCGCGGGCGCCGCGACGCAGGCGGGAGCCGGAGCGGCGATCCTCGTCGCGTCGGGCGTGCACACCGACCAGGCCGTCGCCTTCGGGATCGCCGCGCAGGCGTCGGTGATCCTGGCCGGCGCGCTCTTCGTGGTCGCGCTTGGCGCCTGGCACGCCCAGGGGCGGCTCAGGCCTCTGCTGCCGAAGCCGTAGCCGCCGGGCACGTCGCCGTCGACTGGCAGACGCGCAGGACCTGCACGCGCGGCGTCCCCCGGCGCCACGTGAGGCGGAGCCGGACCGACGCCGCGTCGTTCTCGTAGCGGAGCTCCTGCAGGAGCATCTGCGGGTTCGTGCGGTGGACGAGCACGTAGACGCCCGCCGGGACGTGCGTGATCTCGACGTTCTGGCCGTGGAAGAAGGCGGGGTAGCGGTCGGTGAAGCCGAGCGAGGTGCCCTCGACGACCCGTGTCGCCTCCGGGTGGTACTGCTCGCAGTCGCCGAGGAAGCGCGCCTTGCGCCCGGGCCACACGCCGGGCGCGGTGCCCCAGTGGTCGGCGAGGCAGAAGCCGCTCTTGCGGTCGCTCACGACGAGCCGCCCGTCCGGCGTGCGCAGCTGGAAGACGTCGAAGCGCATGAGGTGCCAGTGGTGGTGCGGCGCGGAGTTGGTGTATCGGAGCAGGCCGACGCCGGGGTACGTGCGCCAGTTGCCGTTCGACAGCTCGACGCGCTGCGTCGCCTTCATCCGCGGCTGGCCGGGCGTGCGGACGCCGACGATCTCCGACACGCCGAGGCCGACGTTGTCGACCATCGAGGTGAACCCGAGCAGCCACCGGCCCGGGCCGGGACCGACGCCGATCGCGAGCCCGCTCGGCGCACGCTGGTCGAAATCGGGGAGCAGCTCGTGCACCTTCGGCTTCGGCCCCCAGGCGGGCTGGTGCCCGGGGCCGAGCTTCTTGCCGTCGACCCAGATGCTCCCGTCCTGCTCGTACGCCACCTGCTTCGAGGTGGGCGACCAGGTCGGCGAGCGGCCCTTGCCGATCGTGCGCCGGCCGGCGACGACCTCGCCGTCGACGACGTAGGCGAGCTGGCCGGTCGCCGAGTAGGCGGGCTCCTCGCCGGCGACGACCTTGCGCACGTCGCCGCCCTGCCAGAAGACGGAGTAGATCTCGCCGTCCCGGTCGAAGGCGATGCGCTCGCCGTTCGGCGACCAGGCGGGATGCGCGCCGCGGCCGAGGCGGTGCTCGTCGAGTCCGTCGGCGCGCACCGTCCAGATGAAGCCGCCGCGGCTGAAGGCCAGGTGGCGGCCGTCGGGCGCCCAGCACGGGTCGTCCGCCTGTGCGACGAGCGGTGCCCGGTGCGTTCCGTCGGCGTCGGCCACCCAGAGGTCGCCCCGGGTCACGTAGGCGATGCGGGCGCCGTTGTCGCTCCACGCGGGCGCGTAGCCGACCGGGATCACCTCCTTGCCGCCGACGTGGAGACCCGCGAGGGCGAAGGCCAGCGCTGCGATCGCCGTCACGTCAGCTCGGCTGCCGCTTCGGCCAGGGTCAGCACGGGCCCCACGCAGGTGTCCTTGCCCTCGAGCAGGTCCCGCCAATCCGCCAGCGTGCGGGTCAGGAACAGCGCGGCGAGCTCGGGGAGCTCCGGTTCGAACGCGCGGTCGACGAGGTCGGGTCGCTCGAGCAGCTCGCAGAGGCGGCGCCAGAAGCGCGGCTCGAGCGCGGCGACGGTGAGGTGGCGCCCGTCGGCGGTCTCGTAGATCCGGTAGCACGCCGCGCCGCCCGTCAGGAGCCGAGGAATCGGCTCGCCGGCGAGGCGGTGGGCGGCGAGCTCGTGCGCGCCGTGGGTCATCGAGACGACGATCCTGCCGCCGCGGCCGGTCGTCGCCCGCTCGAGAAGCGCGGCGAGGACGGCGCTCACGGCCGCCTGGCCGCCGGCGGCGAGGTCGGCGACCTGCACCGGCGGGACGGCGGGCGCGGTGTCGGCGAGCACGCCGGCGTAGCCGAGGTAGTTCAGGTCGTGCCCGGCGTCGTGGGCGCGGGGCCCCGCGACGCCGAAGCCGGTGATCGAGCAGAGGATCGCGGTGTCGGCGAGCTCCACGCCGAGCCGCTCCCACGTGCCCGGCCGGAAGCCCTCGAGCACCACGTCGGCCGCGAGGAGCGCCGGGGGCGGCGGCTCGGACGCCGCGTCCCAGCGGAGGATCTCCTTGCCGGCGTTGAGGGCCTCGTACCAGCCGGGTGCGGTCGTCTCGAGCGCGTCGCCGTCGGGCGGCTCGATCTTCACGACCTGCGCCCCGAGGCGGAGCAGCTCCCGGCTCGCGAACGGCCCGGGGAGGAGCCGCGTCAGATCCGCGACGAGCACGTCACTCAACGGCGGCACGGTCCCCGATTATGCTGGCGCCAGGGTGAGCGAGCGTTCATCGGACAGACGCCGCGATCTGCTCCATGCGGCCATTCGCGTCTTCGCGCGCAAGGGCTTCCACGCGTCGCGCGTCGGCGACATCGCCGAGGAGGCGGGCGTCGCCCACGGGCTCCTGTACCACTACTTCCGCTCGAAGGAGGAGGTGCTCGAGACGATCTTCCACGCGACCTGGTCGAACATGGTCCAGGAGGCGGAGCGGATCGAGGGCACCGGCGACCCGGTTCGCGCGCAGCTGCACGCGTTCGCGAGCATGTACCTCGGGTCGTGGCTCGACGACCCGGATCTCGACCGGGTGCTCGTGCGGGAGAT
>DASZWI010000246.1:0-6187 GCA_035546715.1 Gaiellaceae bacterium
TCTCCAGGAACGCCCGCAGGCCCTCCTGGCCCTCGGCGCTCGCGCGCGCCTGCGCGATCGACGCGGCTGTCTGCTCGGCGCTCAGGGGGGCGCGGGCGAGGCGCTTCGCCTCTCCCACTGCCGATGGCCCGGCGCTCAGCACCTCCGCGACGATCCGCTCCACTGCGGCCGCCGGGTCGTCGGCGACCTCGTGGATCAGCCCGATGCGCAGCGCGACGTCGACGCCGAAGCGCTCGCCGGTGGGGAAGAGGCGCCGCGCCCAGGACGGGCCGATCTTCGCCAGCGCGAACGGCGAGATCACCGCCGGCACGATCCCCAGCTTCGCCTCGCTGAACGCGAACACCGCGTCCGGGGCCGCGACGACCGCGTCGCAGCACGCGACGAGCCCGCACCCGCCGCCGAGGGCGTGTCCCTGCACGACCGCGATGACGTACGCGGGGCAGCCGTCGATCGCTTCCAGCATGGCGCGCAGCCTGAGCGCGTCCGCGACGTTCTCGTCGTAGCTCAGCTCGACGGAGGCGCGCATCCAGTCGACGTCGGCGCCGGCCGAGAACGATGGGCCCTCGCCCGTGAGCACGACGGCGCGCGCGTCGCCGACGCCGCTGAACGCGTCCGTGAGCTCGGCGATGAGCGCCGCGTCGAACGCGTTTCGCCGCTCGGGGCGCGCCATGGTCACCCGCAGGACGGGGCCGTCGCGCTCGACCCTCAGCGACCTCACGAGAACGCGAGCCCGAGCCGCTGCAGCTGCTCGGCCACCGAGACGGTCGCCTCGAGGTCGAACACCTCGACGAGGTCCGGGTCCTTGCCGATCAGCTCGCGGGCGCGCGAGGGCACCGGCTGCTCGGACGCCTCACGCGACTCCCACACGTAGATCGCGCCCCAGCGCTCGCTCACCTCGTCCGAGACCCACGCCTTGAAGAGAAGGCCGCGCACGCCGCTCTGGAACGCGTCGACGGACTCGTCGCGCAGGTAGTCGCGGAGCTCCTCGACGGTCGTGTCGGAGTCGGCGAGGCTCCAGAGCACGAGCCGGACGAGCACCTAGAACGGACCTCGCGGCTCGTAGCTGCCGCGGCGGGCGCCGACGGCGATCATCGTCATGCCGTCGGGCCCGGCGACCGGCTGACGGGTGGTCTCGGGATCGAAGCGCAGCACGCTGCCGACCGAGACCGGGATCTCCTCCCCGTCGACGCGGTAGACGCCGGAGCCGGCGACGATGACGTTGACCTCCTCCTGCTGGGTCTCCGTCTCGTCGTGCTCGACGCCCGGCGTGTTCGGAGGGATGTCGAACCAGTTGATGCCGAAGGCCTCGCAGCCGATCCGGCGGCGGACGAACTTCACGGCGCCGCCCGGGCCCGCGCCTTCGATCTCGGAGACGTGAATCGTCGAGTAGCCCATGCGCGAGACGCTACATCCGGAAGACGCCGAAGGTGGTCTCGGGGATCGGCGCGTTCGCGGCCGCCGCGAGGCCGAGCGCGAGCACCTTGCGCGTGTCGAGCGGGTCGACGATGCCGTCGTCCCAGAGGCGCGCGGTCGAGTAGTACGGGTTGCCCTCGGCCTCGTACTTCGCGCGGATCTCGTCCGGGTCGGCGTCGCCGACCATCGTCAGGACGGTCGCCGCCTGCTCGCCGCCCATCACCGAGATGCGCGCGTTCGGCCACATCCAGAGCTGCCGCGGCCCGTACGCACGCCCGCACATGCCGTAGTTGCCGGCGCCGAACGAGCCGCCGACGACGACGGTGAACTTCGGCACCTCCGCGCACGCGACCGCCATCACGAGCTTCGCCCCGTCGCGCGCGATGCCGCCGGCCTCGTACTCCTTCCCGACCATGAAGCCGGTGATGTTCTGCAGGAACACGAGCGGGACCCGCCGCTTGCAGGCGAGCTCGACGAAGTGCGCCCCCTTCTGCGAGCTCTCGGCGAAGAGGACGCCGTCGTTCGCGAGGATCGCGACGGGGTAGCCCTCGATGTGCGCCCAGCCGCAGACGAGCGTCTCGCCGTAGAGCTGCTTGAACTCGTCGAACCGGGAGCCGTCGACGAGCCGGGCGATCACCTCGCGCGCGGGCATCTGCGTGCGGTGGTCGTCGGGGATCAGCTCGTAGAGCTCACGGGGGTCGGCGACCGGCGGCTCGGGGGTCGCGCGCTGCCACGGGACCGCGGGACGGGGGAGATGGAGGTTCGCGACGACGCGGCGCGCGATCGCGAGCGCGTGCTCGTCCGAGGTCGCGTAGTGGTCGGCGACGCCCGACCGGCGCGCGTGCACGTCGGCGCCGCCGAGCTCCTCGGCGGTGACCTCCTGGCCGGTGGCGGCCTTCACGAGCGGCGGGCCGCCGATGAAGATCGTGCCGGTGCCGCGGACGATGATCGTCTCGTCGCTCATCGCCGGCACGTAGGCGCCGCCGGCGGTGCACGAGCCCATGACGACGGCGATCTGCGGGATGCCCTGCGCCGACATCCGCGCCTGGTTGAAGAAGATGCGGCCGAAGTGCTCCCGGTCGGGGAAGACCTCCGCCTGGAGCGGCAGGAACGCCCCGCCGGAGTCGACCAGGTAGAGGCACGGCAGGCGGTTCTGCTCGGCCACCTCCTGCGCCCGCAGGTGCTTCTTGACGGTCAGCGGGAAGTACGAGCCGCCCTTCACGGTCGCGTCGTTGGCGACGATGACGCACTCGCGGCCCTCGACGACGCCGATGCCCGTCACGATCCCCGCCGACGGGGCCTGGCCGTCGTAGACGTCCCAGGCGGCGAGGGCGTTCAGCTCGAGGAACGCGGTTCCCGGGTCGACCAGGCGGTCGATCCGCTCGCGGGCGAGCAGCTTGCCTCGCGCGCGGTGGCGCTCGACGGCCCGGTCGCCGCCGCCGGCCGCGACGAGGGCCGAGCGCCGGCGCAGCTCGCCGACGAGCTCCTCCATGCGGGCGCGCCGGCGGCGACCGTCCTCGGTCTGCTCGAGCTGCGACTGGAGGAGGGCCACGAGCGAAGCTTAGGCCGCTCTTCGCCCGGAACGGGCATGCTTCCGCACGTGCAGCGCACCCGCCTTCTGATCGTCGGCGGCGTCGTCCTGGCGGCGGCGCTCGTCGCCGGCCTCGTCATCGCGTTCGCCACGGGATCCTCCGACTCCGCGTCGAGCGGCACGACGACGGCCGCCGCCGCGCCCGCCGCGCCCGGCGGGACGACCGGGCAGACGAGCCCTGCGCGACCCGCAGGCCCGGTCTCCGTGCTCGCCGGAGTGCCGCAGCACGGCGACACCCTCGGGAACGAGGACGCGCCCGCGACGATGTACGTCTACGAGGACCCGCAGTGCCCGTACTGCAAGGAGTGGGCGCTCGGGACCTTCCCGACCGTCGTGCGGCAGTACGTGAAGACGGGCCGGCTGAAGCTCGTCTACCAGGGCGTCGAGATCATCGGGCCGAACTCGGTGCCGGCGCTGCGCGCCCTGTACGCGGCCGGCAACCAGAACAAGCTCTGGAACCTGGCGGAGGAGCTCTACACGCGTCAGGGCGAGGAGAACAGCGGCTGGGTGACCGACGACGTGCTCCGGAGCGCCGCCACGGCGGTCGGGGCGAATGCAGCGAAGGTGCTCGCCGACGCCAAGGGGGCGGCGATCACCACGCGCCTGAAGCAGGCCGAGAGCGCGTTCGAGGCCGCAGGCGCGCCGGGCACGCCGACGTTCGTGGTCCAGCGCGCCGTCTCCGCACCGGTCGAGCTGCAGCTCGGCGGCCTCGACCCGGCCTCGTTCGAAGCGGCGCTCAACCCTGCCTTGCAGTGACCGGCGCGGCGGCGCGTCTGCGGCTCGCGACCGCCGGCGTCGCGCTGCTCGGCGCCGCCGACGCCGCCTACCTGACGGTCGTCCACTACGCGCACGTGGCGCCGATCTGCTCGACCGGCGGCTGCGAGACGGTGCAGCACTCGCGCTACGCCGAGCTGCACGGCGTTCCCGTCGCCGTGCTCGGCCTCGCGGCCTACGCGGTCGTGCTCGCGACGGTCGCGGTGCGCGGCGTCCCCGCGGCGGCGCTCGGCGCCCTGGTCGCGCTCGTGGGCACGGCGTTCAGCGGCTACCTCCTCTGGGCGCAGCTCGCGCGCATCCACGCCATCTGCCAGTGGTGCGTGGCAAACGACGCGATCGTCGCCGTGCTCGCCGTGCTCTGCGTCGCCCGGCTCCTCGCCGAGCCCTGAGCGCTCTGGTAGACAAGGGAGGTGAGCAGGCGCGGGCTCGTCCTCTTTGCGGCGATGTGCGTGATCTGGGGGATCCCCTACCTCCTGATCCGCGTCGCCGTGCGCGAGCTGACGCCGGCGACGCTCGTGTTCGCCCGCACCGGGCTCGCGGCCCTGCTGCTCGTGCCGGTCGCCGCGGCGCGGGGCGAGCTGAGGCCGCTCCTCCGGGCGTGGGCGCCGCTGCTCGCCTACACCGTCGCCGAGCTCGCGGTGCCGTGGCTGCTCCTCGCGCGGGCCGAGACCAAGCTCACGAGCTCGCTGACCGGTCTCCTGATCGCGGCGGTGCCGCTCGTCGGCGCCGCGATCACGAGCCTCAGCGGCAGCCACGACCGGCTCGACGGCCGTCGCTGGCTCGGGCTGCTGGTCGGGCTCGCAGGCGTTGTGGCACTCGTCGGGCTCGACTTCGGGAGCGTCGGGGCCGTGGCGCTGCTCGAGGTCTGCGCCGTCGCCGTCGGCTACGCGCTCGGCCCCCTGATCCTGTCGCGCCGGCTCGCGGATCAACCCGCGCTCGGCGTCGTCGCGGCGTCGCTCGCGCTCACGATGATCGCCTACGCGCCGGTCGCGGCCTTCCAGCTTCCGTCGGCCTGGCCGGCCTTCAAGGTGACCGCGTCCGTCGTGACGCTGGCGGTGGTCTGCACGGCGGTCGCCTTCCTGCTCTTCTTCGCGCTGATCGCGGAGGTCGGCCCGGTGCGGGCGACCGTCATCACGTACGTCAATCCGGCCGTGGCCGCGGTGCTCGGCGTCGCGATCCTCGGCGAGCGCTTCACGGTGGGCATGGGCATCGGCTTCGCCCTCGTCCTCGCGGGCTCGGTGCTCGCGACCGGCCGGGCGCGGGCCCGGCCGGAGTCCGCGCCCGTCCCGGTCGAGGCGCCTAGCTGACGCTGCACGATCCGACTCGTCCGACTGGCACGAAACCGTCCCGCTGCCGTTCGTCAGCCTTGTTCGCCCGCGTGCCGGGTCGGTCTGCCCGCGGAAAAAGGCCCTGCACATCGTGAGGTAGAGGTACCTCTACCTCACGATGTGCAGGCACTTTCCGACGCGGTCAGAAGGCCATCCGAGAGCTCGGGAGGCGCGTGGACTCGACTGCCCGGGAGGGAACGTCCACCGCGGCGGCGAAGATGCATGCGGAAGCGAGGAGGGGTCGGAGCTTTGGTCGACGGGGTTCTTCAGCCAGTCCTACGGAGACGGGGAAAGCTCTCGTTCTCCCATGCGCGCAGCCGGTCGGTGATGATCGACCTGCGCCCGTGGGCTGCGGCGATGGCCGCCCCACCTCAGCGCAGCTGGTTGCGCCGGCTGTTCGACCGCTAGGCACGACCGGCCGTGGCGGGTGGAGGGTGGACGTTCTGGTGTGGCGGGGCGACCTGGACCGAGGTCGTCGACGAGGTCAACCTGTCGTCCTTGCTCGACGCCGCCGAGGCGGACGCCGCAGCGGCGTTCCCGATCGTGGAGCTGCGCGGGCCGGACGGAACGACGTGCAGGATCGGGCTCGGCCGCGACGTCAGCTTCGCGACGTTCGACACGTCGCCCGGGCCGCCGTACTTCGTGAGTCGTGGGAACCTCGATTGGGACGGCGAGCTCGTCTTCTTCTATGACGGGCACTGGACCGACTTCGAGCCTGAGGCCGCCATTCCCGTCGAGACGGCGAAAGCCTCGCTCGTCGAGTTGTTTCGCACCGGGGCTCGCCCGGCAATCATCGACTGGGACGAGGTCTAGAGGTGGGGTGGGGCCCGAGGGCCCCACCCGATTGCATCGTCAGATGACGCCGCCGCGCCTTCGTGTGCCGCCGACGAAGAAGCTGATCACCCAGATCAGCGCCGCGATGACGGCGATGATCCACAGTAGGTGGATGGCGAAGCCGGCGCCGAAGAGGATCAGCGTCAGCAGGGCGAGCAGGACCAGTAGCAGCATGTGTGTGTCACTCCTCTGTCAGGGTGGTTCAGGGGAACAACGTCTGATGCCGATGTCCGGTTACGGACCGTCG
>DASZWI010000247.1:0-1576 GCA_035546715.1 Gaiellaceae bacterium
CGAGGCGAAGCCGGGCAAGGAGCGCACCCTCGACTGGCGGCGCTGGCGGCCGCGGCCGCCCCAGCGGCCCGGTGGCGGAGGGCGCTTCGGCGGCTCGCAGCTGCGGTCGGCCCGGCCCGTGCGCTGCTCGTCACGCCGGACGGCGGCGACGTCGCACCGCGCTCTGCAGCACGACGAGCAGCGCTAGCTGCGTGACTCGCAGCTCGGCTGCGACCGCCGACCTCCGCCTCCGGCACGCGCCGCCGCCGTCTCCCTCGGGCTTCCGCGCCTCATGGCCCTCTCCCTCCTCGGCGCGAGGACGGCGGAGCCGGTCGGCGCCGGCTGAGCCGGGCCAGAGCTAGGCCTGCGCGCGGGGCCGGAGATGCGCGCAGCACAGGTCGGGCCGGACGAACGGCTCGAGCGCGGTCGCCTCGACCGGCGCGTCCAGGGTCTCGAGCGCACCCTGCAGCACCCCGAGGTGCAGCGGGCAGACGATCTCCGAGTGCTTCACCGCGTTCTCGCCGAACGGGCACGGCCGCATGTCGATCCGCTGTCCGCCCCGCTCGCGCTTGAGCGCCGGCCGGAAGCCGAACGTCTCCAGGAGCCGCACCACCTCGGCCGTCGCCTGCTTCGCGGACACCGGACCGCCGCCGTCCGGCGGGGCGACCAGCGCGCGGCCCCGGGCACGGCCGGCCTCCTCGACGAGGGCCGCGCTGTCCCGCCGCCCCGCGAGGGACGCGACGAGGATCTCCGCGAGCAGCCGGTGGCCGCCGGGCTGCTGGTCGAGCGCTCCGTCGACGAGGCGATACGCGTGCGGCGGACGGCCTCGGCGCGTGGACGCGACGCGCTCCTCGCGGACGAGGCCCGCCTCGGCCAGGATCCCGAGATGCCAGCGCACGGTGTTCGCGTGCAGACCCACGCGCCGGGCGAGCATGGCAACGTCGAGCGGGACGGCCTCCGCCTCGAGCACACGCAGGATCGCGAGTCGCGACTTGTCCGACAGGGCCCGGTGCCTGATGGCGAGCTGCTCGGACGGAGGGGCCTGCGGCATCGGCGACGTCACCCTAACGCGCTTCGCCGACGGCGCAACGACTCGTATTTCGACCATCCTTCTGGTGTAAAACACGAGACATGCAATCGCGGCTCCGAACCCCCTTCCCCGGAGCCGCGGTCGCGCCGCCCGCGAGAGCAGGTGGACGCCCGTGAGGCGGCGCATCGACGGCTTCCACCACGAGGAGGGCGCCTGGTTCGCCGAGCTCGGCTGCGGCCACGATCGTCCCGTCGCGGACGAGGACTGGGCGCGCTCGCAGGACGGACGCGACGGCCGGATCGGCGAGGAGTGCGAGTGCGAGGCCTGCGACCGGTTCGAGCTGCCCGCGCGCGTCCTGCGCAGCGGGGCCACCAAGGAGTGGAGCGACGCGTCGATGCCGGAGGCCCTCCGGCGCTCGCACCGCGTGCGGGAGGGGACCTGGGGCCGGCTGGTCGTGCGCGACGGGCGGATCAGGTTCGCGGCGGCGACCTCGCCGCCGACCGACGTCGTCCTCGAAGCCGGGCAGTCGCAGCCGATCCCGCCCGGGCTCGCGCACGACGTGCACCC
>DASZWI010000248.1:0-2923 GCA_035546715.1 Gaiellaceae bacterium
CGGCTCGACGAGCAGCAGCCCGCCCGGGGCGACGTGCTTCGCCATCGCGGCGGTCGCCTGGCCGAGCTGGTCCAAGTCGAGCATGTAGCCGATCGCGCTGAACAGGCACGTCACGACGTCGAAGGTGCGGCCGAGGTCGAGCGTCCGCATGTCGGCCTCGTGCAGCGGCACGCCCGGCAGCCGCTCGCGGGCGGCGGCGAGGAGGCCGGGATCGAGGTCGACGCCCTCGCAGTCGAAGCGCGCGCGCAGGCGCTGGAGGTGGCGGCCCGTCCCGCACCCGACGTCGAGCAGCGTCTGGGCGTCGGGCGCCCGCTCGGCCACGAGCGAGACGAGCCAGGCCGCCTCGTCGGCGTAGTCCTTGAAGGAGTAGACGAGGTCGTAGAGCTCGGCGGAGCCGCTGTACGTCACCGTCGAAGTGTCACGAAAGTGCGCCGAGTGTGCGCCGATTCCGCAAAGGACAATTGCGCGGCCGGCGCGCCGCGGCCAGCCTGGAGCGCATGCCCAGAACGGCGCTCCCGCTCGTGCTCCTCGCCCTCGCGGCCCTGCTCGTGGTGGTCGTCCTGCGCGGCCACCGGTCGTCCGGCCCGCCCGCCGGCGTGGTGCGGGCGAGCTGGACGCTCACGCCCGGCGTGGTCAACCCGGATGTGACCCAGGCGACCATCCGACAGACGATCTGCAGGCGCGGCTGGACGAAGACGATCCGGCCGCCCTCCTCGTACACCGACGCGCTCAAGCGGAAGGGGCTCGTCCAGTACGGCCTGCGCGGGCCTCCGTCCGCCTACCAGGAGGATCACCTGATCAGCCTCGAGCTCGGCGGCAACCCCACCGACCCGCGCAACCTCTGGCCGGAGCCGTACCCACGCGCGGCCGCGGTCGACAAGATCGAGAACCAGCTCAACGAGGCCGTGTGCAGCGGGCGGCTCACCCTCGCGCAGGCGCAGCGCGAGGAGTCCGGCCTCAAGCACCGGGACGGATGACCGTGCCGGGGCGTGTCAGGGAAGCGGCGGCGCGAGCATCGCGACGGCCGGGCTGCCGCGCTCGCCGAGCAGCGGCTCCAGCTCCACCGCGCCCGCCCCCGGCCGCTCGACGCGGGCGCCGTCCATCGCGGCCAGGAGCGCGTCGGCGGGCTCGAGGAAGTCGATCGCCGGGGTGCGGTAGTGCATCGGGATCACGAGCCGCGCGTTCAGCTCGCGCGCGATCCCCGCCGCCTGCGCGCCACCGATCGTCGGGCCGTCGCCGACCGGGACGATCAGCACGTCGACGTCGCCGATCGCGGCGCGCTGCTCCGCCCGCAGGGCGCTCTGGCCGAAGTCGCCGAAGTGGGCGATTCGGAGCCCGTCGAGCTCGAAGACGAAGATGGTGTTCGGGCCGCGCTGCGTGCCAGCGACCTCGTCGTGCTCGGAGGCGACGCCGACGACCGTCCCGAACGGGGACTCGAAGGTGCCCGCCGTCGAGCGGATGACCTGCGGCTCGCCGCCGACCACCTCGACGCCGTTGTGGTCCAGGTGCTCGTGCGTCACGAGCAGGAGCTCCGCCTCGACGCCCTCGATCGCCGGGTAGTCCCACGTCACGCGGCTGCGCATCGCGTCCCCGATGGCGCCGAAGGGGTCGATCGCGATCCGGCCGGAGGCGCCGGTGAGGAGGAACGCGGACTGGCCGAACCAGCGAATCGTCATCGGGTGCTCCCATCGTCGTGGTGGAGGTCGTCGTCGAGTGCGCTGCGCAGCCGGGCGAGCAGCCCGACCAGCCGGCTCTGCTCGTCGCCGCTCAGCGCCTGGGCGGCCGGGCCGAAGCGGTCGAGGACGCGCTGCCGGCGGACGGCGACCTGACTCCGCCCCGCCGCCGTCAGGTCGATCCGCAACGCGCGCCGGTCGCTGGGGTCGGGGAGCCGCTCGACGAGGCCGAGCTCGCAGAGCGCCTCGACGGCGCGGCTGGCCGTCGGCGCCGAGACGCCGACGCGCTGGGCGAGGTCGTTGAGCCGCAGCGGGCCGTCGTCTGCGAGCTCGAACAGCGCCAGCCGCTGCGTCGACGTCGTCGCGACGCCCTCGTCGGCCGGGCCGTTGCTCAGCCGCGTCAGGTGGCGGATCAGGCCGCCCAGCTCGTCGAGGAGCGGAGCGGCAGGGTGGTCGGGTGTCTTGGCCACAGCCCGGGACGATTATTGCACAACACAATAATTGCACTCTGTTGTTAAAGTGACCGGCGTGACCGCTCCGCCCGTCGAACCCCACCCGCGCGTCCGCCTGATCTTCACGGCGCTGATGCTGGTGCTGCTGCTGGCGTCGCTCGACCAGACGATCGTCTCGACGGCGCTGCCCACGATCGTCGGCGACCTGGGCGGCCTCCAGCACCTCTCCTGGGTCGTCACCGCCTACCTCCTCAGCTCGACGGTCACCGGGCCGCTCTACGGGAAGCTCGGCGACCTCTACGGGCGCAAGCGCGTCCTCCAGACGGCGATCGCCATCTTCCTGGTCGGCTCGGCGCTCTGCGGCATCGCGCAGTCGATGACGCAGCTGATCGTGTTCCGCGCGCTGCAGGGGCTCGGGGCCGGCGGCCTCATCGTCACGACGCTCGCCGTGATCGGCGACATCATCCCGCCGCGCGACCGCGGCAAGTACCAGGGCTTCTTCGGCGCGGTGTTCGGCGTCTCGACCGTCATCGGGCCGCTGATCGGCGGCTTCTTCGTCGACAACCTGTCGTGGCGCTGGATCTTCTACGTCAACCTCCCGATCGGCGCCGTGGCGCTCGCCGTGATCGCGACCGCGTTCCACGCGCGGACGGCGCGCGAGTCGCATCGGATCGACTACCTCGGAGCCTGCGTGCTCGCGGCGGCGCTCTCGGGGGTCGTCCTCTTCACGAGCCTCGGCGGCACGACGTGGGCCTGGGACTCGAGCCAGATGGTCGCGCTGATGGTCATCTCGGTCGT
>DASZWI010000249.1:0-2901 GCA_035546715.1 Gaiellaceae bacterium
GAGTTGCCGAAGATCACCGCGGGCGCGTCCGCCGGCCCCTCGACGAGCGAGGCGACCTTCACTCGTCGTCCCGGTGCTCGTAGAGGGCGAGGGCGCGGTCGACGAACGCGCCGGCCTGCCCGAGGTAGCCGGCCGGATCGAGCAGCTCGGCGAGCTCGTCGGCGGGGAGGTGGCCCCGCAGCCCGTCGGCGAGCGCTTCGTGCGCCTGCTCGCGGCCGAGCCGTGCGGTCAGCGCGAGCGACACGCGCTCCGAGAGCGTCTCCTCGACGAGGTTCGCGCGCATCCGCCCGGCGTCCACCTGGATCTCCTCGACGAGGCGCGCGACCGCCGCGACCGCGCCGCCCGTGAGCCCGAGCGCACTCGACAGCGCGCTCCACTCCGCATGCCAGGCGCCGACGGGACGTTCGAGCTCCCCGACCACGCTGCCGAGCAGGACGGAGGCGTGCGCGTTGACCTGGCGTGCGCAGGCGACCGCGACGGCCGAGGCGACGGGGTTCTGCTTCTGCGGCATCGTCGAGGACCCGCCGCTGCCCGGGTCGCGGACCTCGCCGACCTCGGTCTGCTGCAGGAGCGCGACGTCCGTGCCGATCTTCGCGGCCACGGCGGCCGCGACCGCCAGCGCCGCGCCCAGGCCGGCCACGCGGACGCGGTTGGCGTGCCACGGCAGCGGCGGCTCGCCCAGACCGAGGTGGGCGGCCACCTGCTCGACGACCTCCGGCGCGCGCTCCCCCAGCGAGGCGAGGGTGCCCGCCGCCCCGCCGAGCTGCACCGCGAGCGACGCGTTCGCGCGCAGGAGCCCGTCGCGGGCCTGGAGCACGGCGACGAGCCAGCCCGCCGCCTTCAGGCCGAACGTCGTCGGCACCGCCTGCTGCAGCAGCGTCCGGCCGGCCATGATCGTGTCGCGGTGCGCCTGCGCCAGCGCGGCGCAGCTCGCGGCCAGCCGGTCGACGTCCTCGAGGATCAGTCCGAGCGCGCGGCGGGAGACGATCATCGCGGCGGTGTCGACCGTGTCCTGGCTCGTGGCGCCCCAGTGGACGAAGTCGCGGCCCTCGGGCGCCACGGCCGCGCGCAGCGCCCGCACGAGCGGCTCGGCCGGGTTCCCCGACGCGCGCCCCTGCCGCGCCAGGTCGTGGACGTCGAACCGGTCGGGATCGCACGCCTCCGCGATCGCCGCGGCCGCGCCGGCAGGGATGACGCCGGCGACGGACTCGGCGTTCGCGAGCACCCGCTCGAAGTCGAGCATCGCCTCGAGCCAGGCGCGATCCGAGGTCGCCTCGGCGAGCTCGTCCGGCACGAACAGCGCGTCGAACGTCATGCCCGCCATCCTCCCGGACTGGCGGGGGTCACGGAGCGAAGAAGACGGTCGCGCGCTCGCCCTGCATGCGGATGTCGAACCGGAGCGCGCCGTCCTCGTCGTCGGCCACGAGGGTCGCCCGATCGTCCTCCGACAGCTGCGCGAGCACGGGGTCGGCGGCGTTCGCCTCCGCCTCGTCCGGGAAGTAGATCCGCGTGTGCTGGTGCTTCAGGAGCCCGCGCGCGAAGACGTAGACGTCGAGGCGCGGCGCGCCGTGCGGGCCCGCGTCGGGCTTGGCGAGCCGGAACGAGAAGCGCCCTTGGCCGTCCGTGCCGCAGCGGCCCCAGCGGCCGCCGACCGCGTCCCATACCTCGATCACGCCGTCGACGATGGGCTCGCCGGCCCCGTCGAAGAGCGTCCCCGCGAGCGTCAGCGCGCCCGGAGCGTCGCGTGGGACGAGCTCGTTCTCGGGCCGGCGGCACAGGCCGATCGCGTAGTACGGCCCGACCGTCTGCGAAGGCGTCGGCGCGCGCATCACGCGTTCTCCTCGAGCGGGGTGGTGTTGTGCCCGAAGCCGTTGCGGCCGAGCACGATGTCCCACTGGTAGCCGAGCGACCACTCCGGCTTCGTCGTCGCGAGGTCGAACTGCGCGACGAGCAACGCGCGCGCCTTCGGGTCGCGCACCGAGTTGAAGATCGGGTCGAACGGGAACAGCGGGTCGCCCGGGAAGTACATCTGGGTCACGAGCCGCTCGGTGAACTGCCGGCCGAAGAGGGAGAAGTGGATGTGCGACGGCCGCCAGGCGTTGTCGTGGTTGCGCCACGGGTAGGCGCCCGGCTTGATCGTCACGAAGCGGTACCGGCCCTCGTCGTCGGTGAGGCACCGGCCGGCGCCCGAGAAGTTCGGGTCGAGCGGCGCCGGGTGCTGGTCGACGTCGTGCTTGTAGCGGCCCGCCGCGTTGGCCTGCCAGATCTCGACGAGCGCGCCGCGGATCGGCCGGCCGTCGGTGTCGAGCACGCGACCCGTCACGGTGATCCGCTCGCCGAGCGGCTCGCCCGCGTGCTGGCGCGTCAGGTCGCCGTCGTGCTCTCCGATGGCGTCCTCGCCGAAGACCGGCCCGCGGAGGTCGTGCTGGTCCTCAGGCAGCGAGACGAGCGGCCGGCTCGGCGCGCGCCAGCGCGTCGAGCGGTAGCCCGGGTAGTCGACCTGGACCTCGCCGCCGAAGTCCGGGTCGTCGGGGAGGACGATCTCGTCCAGCGTGTCGGTCATTCGCATCCCTTCGTCTCGAGTGCACGTAGCGCTGCCAGCTCGTCCGCCGTCGGCGGCTCGGTCTCCTCGAGGTCGTCGGCGATCGCGAGGTCCCAGCCGGTCGCCTCGCGGACCCGGTCGACCTCCACCCCGGGGTGCACGCGCACGAGCGTGAGCTCTCCCTCTCGGGGCTCGAGGATGCCGAGGTCGGTGACCACGACGCGGACGTTGTCGCCACGACTCGTCGTGAAGTCGAGCCGGTCGACGAAGGCGCGCGGCGTCTGGCGCAGCATCACGAACACGTCGCGGACGGAGGTGGCGATCTCGGGCGCGCCGCCGCCGCCCGGCAGCCGCACCCG
>DASZWI010000250.1:0-2399 GCA_035546715.1 Gaiellaceae bacterium
GGGCGACCTGTTCGCGTGGGATCCCGACTCGACGTACGTCCGGCAGCCGCCGTACTTCGACGGCATGGAGGCCGAGCCGTCGCCGGTCGAGGACGTCGTCGGCGCGCGCTGCCTCGTCAAGGTCGCCGACTCGGTCACGACCGACCACATCTCGCCGGCCGGCTCGATCAAGCCCGACTCGCCGGCGGGGAAGTACCTCGTCGAGCACGGCGTCGAGCGCAGGGACTTCAACTCGTACGGCTCGCGGCGCGGCAACCACGAGGTGATGGTGCGTGGCACGTTCGCGAACGTCCGGCTGCGCAACCAGATCGTCCCGGGCTCGGAGGGGACGTGGACGCTGCACGTCCCGTCGGGTGAGGAGATGACGATCTTCGAGGCGTCGCAGCGCTACCTCGCGGAGGGCACGCCGCTGATCGTCCTCGCCGGGAAGGAGTACGGCTCGGGCTCGTCGCGCGACTGGGCGGCGAAGGGGCCGAACCTCCTCGGGGTGAAGGCGGTGATCGCCGAGTCGTACGAGCGGATCCATCGCTCGAACCTGCTGATGATGGGGATCCTGCCGCTGCAGTTCCTCGACGGCGAGAGTGCCGAGTCGCTCGGGCTGACCGGCCGCGAGGAGTTCTCGGTCCTCGGCGTCGACGACGGCAACGCGACCGAGGTCACCGTGCGGGCGGACGACAAGGAGTTCCGCGCCCGGGTCCGGCTCGACACGCCCCGCGAGCGCGAGTACCTCCGCCACGGCGGCATCCTGCGCTACGTGCTGCGCCGCCTCCTGCGCGAGTCGCAGCAGCAGGCGTAGCGCACCACCCCCGCGCCGTCGACCGCCGCCTTCGGCCGCCGCCCTGCGCCGCGCCCCGGCAGCGGGCCGCTCCGTCCACAACCCAGCCCTCTGCCGCCATGTCCGCGAGGGCCAACTGCGTGGTCAGACCAGGGTCACAGAAGTGTGACGAACGTTCCACAGGACTCGAGAACGGCGTGGTTGCGTGAACTGTCGTCGCGCAAGGACACGTCCGCGAGGGCCGATTTCCTGGTCAGACCAGGGTCACAGAACCGTGACGGACGTTCCACAGGGATCCGCGCACGCGCTCGCGCGCGCGGTCGGACGCACCTGGACCGGCCGGGCTGCGATGCGTTTCCGGCCGACCGGCCCGGGTACCCGGAGCCGGGGAGATGGCGGTCGTCAGGTGGAGCGGGGTCGAACAGGACGCGCGCAGGCACCGCCGCGCGCGCAGACGCCTGCTCTTGTTGCTGCCGCTCGCGCTCCTCGCCGCCGGCTGCGGCAACGACGAGGACTCGCTCGCCCCCAAGAGCCACGCGTCGTCGGACATCGCGAGCCTCTTCTGGTGGATGATGGGCATCGCGTGGGTCGGCCTCGCGGTCGTCGTGGCGCTGATGCTCGTGGCGTGGCGCCGTGCCCGCCGCCGCGCGGGGGACCGGCCCGACGATCCGAAGGGCGGCGAGCAGACCGCCTGGCGCGTGGTTCTCGGCGCCGGCGTGGCCTTCCCGATCCTGCTCATCGCCGCCCTCTTCGTCGTCGCCGACATCTTCGTGATCGGCACGACGCAGGCGCCCGCGAAGGGCGCGACCGACCTGACGATCCGCGTCACCGGCCACCAGTGGTGGTGGGAGGTGCGCTATCCCGGCACGCCCGCGGTCACCGCGAACGAGATCCACATCCCCGTCCGCACGGCGGTGCGCGTCGAGGTCGCGACCGCCGACGTGATCCACAGCTTCTGGGTGCCGCAGCTGAACCGGACGATCGACACGATCCCCGGCCGCCGGAACGCGGTCGAGCTCTACGCCGACGCCGTCGGGCGCTACCGCGGGCAGTGCGACGAGTTCTGCGGCCTGCAGCACGCGCACATGGCGTTCTACGTCGTCGCCGACCGCCCGGCCGTGTTCCGCCGCTGGCTCGCGAACCAGGCGCGGCCGGCCCGGCGGCCGGCGACCGCCGAGGCCCGGCGCGGCCGGCGCCTCTTCGTCACCGGCTCGTGCGGCGACTGCCACTCCATCCGCGGCACCGCGGCGACCAGCGACGTCGGGCCCGACCTCACCCACCTCGCCACCCGCACGACGCTCGCCGCGCTCGCCATCCCGAACGACCGGCGGCACCTGGCGGACTGGATCGAGAACGCGCAGCGGGTCAAGCCGGGGAACCAGATGCCGGACATGCGCCTCGGCAGCTCGCGGCTGCAGGCGCTCCTCGCCTACCTCGAAGGGCTGAAGTAGTGGCGATCGCGACGCCTCCGACCCCGGCCGCAGCCGCGCGGATGGAGCGCCTCGCCACCATGTGGGAGGCGCGGCCCGGGATCCTCGGCTGGCTCACGACCACCGACCACAAGCGGATCGGCCTCCTCTACTTCTGGACGACGCTGCTGCTCTTCGCCGCGGGCGGCGCGGAG
>DASZWI010000251.1:0-6781 GCA_035546715.1 Gaiellaceae bacterium
CCGCGGCTCGGGCCGCCAGTGCAGCTGCAGGACGCAGCGGTCGGGCAGGTCGGCCCACGCGAACGCGGCGGGCGTGTCGGCGGAGACCTCGGCAGCGCCGCAGACGTCCACGAGGAGCCGCCGGAGCCACATGTTCCCGGAGCGCGGCGTGCCGAGGAGGGCGACGCGTGCCTGCACGACCCGACAGCGTGGGGCGTCGTCCTAAGGGTTCCCTATGGATTCCATCTGGGGGCGATCTTCACACGGTCGAGCGGCGGACCTCGTCCGGGTGCCGGCGGTCGCGGAGCGCCAGCCGGGCCCGCGTGCCGAGCCGGTCGGGCCGCAGCTCCGCGCAGAGGAGCGCCGCGGCGCCCTCCGCCGGCGGGGCCGCCTGCCAGCCGTCGGGCGTGTCGGTGTAGAGCTCGTCCTCGTACACGACGAAGCCCGCGCCCTCGAACAGCTCGACCCACTGCTCGGCGCCCGTCCCGGCGCCGGCGGGCACCGCGAGGAGGAGGCGGCCGTCGCGCGTCAGGACGCGCTGGAGCTCCGCGAGCTCGGCCGCGCCGGGCGGCAGCGCGATCGCGAGCGCGAGGTCGAACGCGCCGTCGTCGAAGGGGAGCGCCGTCAGGGGCGCCCGGAGCGAGCGCGCACCCGGGAGCTCCGCGTCCTCGGGGTCGACGGCCGTCGTCGAGGTCGCGGGCAGCGAGAGGATCGCGGCGAGGTAGGCCGGGTCGGCGTGCGCGTGGCCGACGACGAGCAGCCGCGCCTCGTCGCCGCAGCGCGCGAGGCACCACGACATCGCGACCAGCTCGGGACCCGCGCCCGCGGGGGCGCGCACGTTGCGCGGCCGCGTCCCGGCGCGGCGCTCGGCCGCCGCCCAGCTCGTCGCCTCGTCGGCGAGCCGGACCCGGGCGAACTCCGCGGAGGTGACCACCTGGTGGAGCAGCTCGGACCGCGACACGCCGAGGCGCAGCTCGGCGAGCGCGCGCTCGCGCAGCTCGGGCTCGACCGGCCGGCGCAGGACGCGCAGCCAGAGGTCGTCGACGAAGTCCTCGTCCGGGCCGTCGGTCGCCGCGAGCCAGGCTGCGAGCGTCTCCCGCATCCAGCAAAGCTACGCTTCGCCGCGGATGCTGGAAGGCAAGCGGATCTTCGTCACGGGCGGCGCCGGTTTCATCGGCACGACGCTCGCGGGACGGCTCGTCGAGCGGAACGAGGTCGTCGCCTACGACAACCTCCATCGCGACGTCCTCTCGGGGACGGAGCTCAACGACCACCCCAACTTCACGTTCGTCGCCGGCGACATCCTCGACGCCGACGCGCTGCGCGCGGCGGCCGACGGCGCGACGCACTTCGTCCACTGCGCCGCGATCGCCGGCGTCGACACGGTGCTGGCGAGCCCGGTGCGGGTGATGCGGGTGAACGTGATCGGCACCTACAACGCGCTCGAGGCGGCGCTCGCGACCCAGGGGACGCTCGAGCGGTTCGTGGACTTCTCGACGAGCGAGGTCTTCGGGACGCACGCGTTCCGCGTCACCGAAGGGCAGGTGTCGACCATCGGCTCGGTCGGCGAGGCGCGGTGGACCTACGCCGTCTCGAAGCTGGCCGGCGAGCACATGGCGCACGCCTACCACGACGAGCTCGGCCTGCCGACGGTCACGGTCCACCCGTTCAACGTCTACGGCCCGGGCCAGGTGGGCGGCGGCGCGATCCGCGCCTTCATCGAGACCGCGCTCGCCGGGAACGACCTGACGATCCACGGCGACGGGTCGCAGATCCGGGCCTGGACCTACGTCACCGACATGGTCGCCGGCGTCCTGCTCTGCCTGGAGCGCCCGGAGGCGGTCGGGCAGACCTTCAACATCGGCAATCCGCGCAGCGCGGTCACCATCTACGACCTGGCGCAGCGCGTGAAGCGGCTGTCGGGCTGCGAGGGGGACATCGTCTTCCAGCCGCTCCACTACGCCGACGTCGAGCTGCGGATCCCGAACGTCGAGAAGGCGCGCGAGCTCCTGGGCTGGGAGCCCGAGGTGGAGCTCGACGACGGCCTCGAACGGACCATCGCGTGGTACCGGAACAGGCTCGCGGCGTCCGTCTAGGCTGGCCCGACCTCGGCGACGCCGAGCTCGCGGGCGTGGCCGAGGTCTTCGAGAGCGGGATGCTCACGATGGGCCCCAAGGTCGAGGAGCTCGAGCGGCTGCTCGCCGACGCGTGCGACGTGCGGCACGCCCTCGTCGTGACCTCGGGGACGGCGGCGCTGCACCTGGCCGTGCACGCGCTCGCCCTCGAGCCGGGCGACGAGGTGATCGTGCCGGCCTACACGTTCCCGGCGACCGCGAACGTGGTCGCGCTCAGCGGCCTCGTGCCGCGGCTCGTCGACGTCGACCCGGCGACGATGAACCTCGACCCGGCTCGCATCGAGGTCGGCCCGCGGACGAAGGCGATCCTGCCCGTGCACCTCTTCGGCCGCCCCGCGCGGCTCGAGGAGCTGCCCGACCTGCCGCTGCTCGAGGACGCGGCGGGCGCGCTCGGCGCGCGCCGGCGCGGCCGGCCGTGCGGCGGGCTCGGCACGCTCGGCTGCTTCAGCTTCCACCCGCGGAAGATCGTCACGACGGGCGAGGGCGGGGCGGTGACGACGAACGACGACGGCGTCGCCGACGCGGTTCGCCAGATGCGGAACCACGGCTGGCGCTCGCTCGTGCCGCCCGACATGCCGGGGCCCGGCCTCAACTACCGGCTCTCGGACATCCTCTGCGCGGTCGGGATCCCGCAGATGGCGCGGCTGGACGAGCTGCTCGCCGCACGGACGCGGATCGCAGCCGGCTACGCCGAGCGCCTCGCCCACCTGCCGGTGGAGCTGCCCGGGGTGGACGAGGGAGACGTGCACGGCTGGCAGGCCTACGTGCTCCAGATCGACGACCGCGACCGCGTCCTCGCCGGGCTGCGCGCCGAGGGCGTCGAGGCGCAGATCGGCACCTACGCGCTGCACCGGCTGGGCGCCTACGCCGGCCAGGGCTCGTTCCCCGGCGCCGACCGGGTGTTCGAGCGCGCCCTGGCGCTGCCGTTCCACACGCGCCTGACCGAGTCGGACCTCGACCGGGTGGCCGAGGTGCTTGACAAGGTAGTGAGTCACCACTAACATCGCGTCCATGGTCGTCTCGACCGAACGCAAGACGAAGGACGTCCGCCGGGAGGAGATCCTCGACGCCGCGCTGACGGTGTTCGCCGAGCGCGGGCTCGAGGGCGCCTCGACGGAGGAGATCGCCCGGCTCGCCGGGATCTCGCAACCGTACGTCTTCCGGCTCTTCGGCACGAAGAAGGAGCTCTTCCGCGCCGTCGTCGCGCGCTGCTTCCGCTCGACGCTCGAGCGGTTCCAGCGGGCGGCGGAGGGACTGCGCGGCGAGGAGGCGCTCCACGCCATGGGACAGGCCTACCAGGAGCTCCTGAGCGGGGACCGCACCTACCTGCGCGCGCAGATGCAGGCGTACGCGGCGTGCGCCGACCCCGAGATCCGCACCGTCGTCCGCGACGGCTTCGGCGACCTCGTCGCCTACGTCGAGCGGGTGAGCGGGCTGCCCGAGGAGGACGTCTCGGCGTTCTTCGCCAGCGGGATGCTCATGAACGTCCTGTCCTCGATGGACCTGTGCGATCCGACTGAGCCGTGGGCCCAGCGCCTCCTCTCCGGCTGCAAGCAGGACGCCTGACGCTCTCTTTTTTGGCTAGGAGGTAAGTGATGAGTCACAAAACACGCACCGGCTGGACGTTCGCGATCACGTCGCTCGCGCTCTTCATGGCCACCCTCGACAACCTCGTCGTCACGACGGCGATCCCCGTCATCCGCCGCGACCTGCACGCCGGGATCAGCGGCCTCGAGTGGACCGTCAACGCCTACACGCTCACCTTCGCGGTGCTGCTCCTCACCGGGGCGGCGCTCGGCGATCGCTTCGGGCGGCGGCGCGTGTTCGCGATCGGCGTCGGGATCTTCACGCTCGGCTCGGCCGCCGCCGCGCTCGCCCCGTCGATCGGGGCGCTCGACGCCGCGCGGGCCGTCCAGGGCCTCGGCGGCGCGATCCTCATGCCGCTCACGCTCACGATCCTCTCTGCGGCCGTGCCGCCCGAGCGCCGCGGCCTCGCCCTCGGCGCGTGGGGCGGGATCAGCGGCCTCGCGGTCGCGTTCGGCCCGCTCGTGGGCGGCGCGGTCGTCAGCGGCATCTCCTGGCACTGGATCTTCTGGCTCAACGTGCCGCTCGGGATCGCGCTCGTCCCGCTCGCGCTCTCGCGGCTCGACGAGACCTACGGCGCGACCACGAAGCTCGACCTGCCCGGCCTCGTGCTGGCCAGCGGCGGCCTGTTCGGGGTCGTCTGGGGCCTGGTGCGCGGAAACCAGCTCGGGTGGAGCTCGCCGGAGATCGTCGGCGCGCTCGCGGCGGGCGCGGTGGTCGTCGCCGCCTTCGTCGCCTGGGAGCTCCGCACCGCCACGCCGATGCTCCCGATGCGCTTCTTCCGCAACCGGACGTTCGCCCTGGCCAACCTCGCGAGCCTGCTCATGTACTTCGGGATGTTCGGGTCGATCTTCCTGCTCGCCCAGTTCTTCCAGACGGTGCAGGGGTACTCGCCGCTCGGCTCCGGCCTGCGGATCCTGCCCTGGACGGCGATGCCGATGATCGTTGCGCCGATCGCGGGCGCGCTCTCCGACCGCATCGGCGGACACGTTCTGATGGGGATCGGCCTGACGCTCCAGGCGGTCGGGCTCACGTGGATCTCGCTCGTCACGTCGCCCTCGATGCCATACAGCGACGTCGTCGTGCCGTTCGTCCTCTCGGGGGCCGGGATGGCGCTCTTCTTCGCGCCGGTGGCGAACGTCGTGCTCTTGTCGGTGCGCTCCGACGAGGAGGGCCAGGCGTCCGGGGCCAACAACGCGATCCGGGAGCTCGGAGGCGTGTTCGGCGTCGCGGTGCTCGCGTCGGTGTTCGCCCACGCGGGCGGCTACCGGACGGGCGAGACGTTCGCCGACGGCCTGACGACGTCGCTCTACGTCGGGGCGGCCGTGGTCGCGCTCGGCGCGCTGGCGGCCTTCGGCATCGCTCGGCGCCGCGCCCGCGGCGCCGAGGCGCCGGAGGCGGTGACCGCGTAGCGGCTCAGGCCGCGGGCAGCGGCGGGCCGGGCGTCCACTCGGCCCACGCCGGGTCCCACCAGCGGACGCCCGCGTGCAGGTCGGCGGCCATCCGCGCGCCCTCGGCGCGGACGGCGTCGGCCTGCTCGGGCGTCAGGCGTCCCTCGCGGACCCGCTGGTCGACCTCGTCGCGGTCCTTCCACTCCCACGGGCCGTCGACCGGGATCCAGATGTCCAGCTCGAGGTCGTGCGTGTCGTAGCCGGTCGGCGTCCGCCGGAACGGCTCCTGGCGATCGTCTCGCCCTCGCGCCATCGACGGGGCTCGGGGTGGAGGTCGACGGGCACGAGGCGGCCCTAGGGACAGCGGGTTAGTGTCCTGTGTGGTGGACGTATCGGTTGTTGTCACGGTGTTGAACGAGCAGGGCACGGTCGACGAGCTCTACGACCGGCTCGTCGAGACGCTCGACGGCCTCGACTGGGAGGCCGTCTTCGTGGACGACGGCTCGACGGACGGCACCTTCGACCGGCTGCGCGCGCTGCACGAGGCCGACGGCCGCGTCCGCGTCGTCCGGTTCAAGCGCAACTTCGGCCAGCACCCGGCCATGCACGCCGGGCTCGCGCGGGTGCGCGGCGGGCGGATCGTCACGATGGACGGCGACCTCCAGAACCAGCCCGAGGACATCCCGCGCCTGCTCGAGGCGCTCGGGCGGGTCGACGTCGCGTCCGGGCGCCGCGTCGCGCGCCGCGACTCGGCGGGCCGCACGCTGCCGAGCCGGGTCGTGAACGGCCTGCTGCGGCGGTTCACCGGCGTCGCCATCTCGGACTACGGCTGCGCGTTCAACGCGTACCGGCGCGAGGCGATCGAGCCCCTGCTCGGCGCGATCGGCCGGCAGAAGTTCACGAAGGCGCTCGTCCTGTCGAGCGGCGCGACGGTGGAGGAGGTCGACGTCTCGCACGCGGCCGCGCGAACGGGCTCGCGGTACTCGCCGCTGCGCCTCGTCCGGCTCGCGCTGCACGTCGTGGTCGGCTTCTGGCCGCAGCCGGTGCAGTGGATCGGGACGACGCTCGGGCTCGTCTGCTCGCTCGCCTCGGCCGTGGTCGGCGTGTACGGGCTCGTCTACTGGATCGCACACGCGAACTTCCCGGGACCCCTGTTCGCGGGGGCCGGTATCGTCCTCGTGCTCGGGATCCAGGGATTCATGCTCGCGCTGATCGGTGAGTACCTGGCACGCATCCAGCGAGACGTGGAGGGCAGGCCGCTGTATCTGATCGAGGAGGAGCTGTGAAGCGTGTCCTGGTGACCGGCGGAGCCGGGTTCATCCCCTCGAACCTGATCCACCACCTGCTCGCCGAGACCCCGTACGAGGTCGTCTCGCTCGACGCGCTCACCTATGCGGGCAACCTCGAGAACCTCGCCGAGGTGATGAGCCACCCGCGGCTCTCCTTCGTGCACGGCGACATCCGCGACGCGGCGCTCGTGCGCGAGCTCGTCGGCGGCGTCGATGTGATCGTCAATGCCGCCGCGGAGTCGCACGTCGAGAAGTCGATCCTGCACGGCGCGTCCGAGTTCGTGACGACGAACGTCGAGGGCACCCAGATCCTGCTCGACGCGATCCGCGAGACGCCGGTCGAGCGGTTCATCCTCATCTCCTCCTCCGAGGTGTACGGCACCGCCGAGCGGGCGCCGATGGA
>DASZWI010000252.1:0-11007 GCA_035546715.1 Gaiellaceae bacterium
CGTGTTCGAGCTGATCCGCTCGCGGCGCCTGCGCGAGCGCTACGCGCTGCTGTGGCTGCTGACGGGCGTCGTGCTCGTCGTCCTGTCGGCGTGGCGCGGCGGCCTGAACACGATCGCGGGCTGGTTCGGCGTGCGCGGCTATCCGCCCGCGGTGCTGTTCGCCGTCGGCCTCCTGTTCGTGATCCTGGTGCTGCTGCACTACTCGACGGTCGTCTCCCGGCTGTCCGACCAGAACGTGATCCTCGCCCAGCGGCTCGCGCTGCTCGAGGCGCGCCTCAGGGAACGCGAACCGCAGGGCTGAGCAGCATCAGGTCGCCGTGGTCGTCGTCCTGGAAGTCGGCGGCGACGGCGATGCGATACCAGGTGGGTCCCGCTCCGGCCGCTCCCGACCAGGACGTGCTCCGCGTCACCGTCGCAGTGTCCATGTCGAGCAGGCAGATGCGCGCTCCGGTCTCCGGGATCGAGCAGCCGTCGCCGGTCCCGGAGCGCAGGACACGGTAGGTCAGCCGCGCACCGGCGGAGGCCGGCTTGCGCCAGGTGAGCCGGACCGTGCCGTTCGATGCGGAGGCCCGGAGGTCGAGCGAGTGGACGATCGGCGCCTCGTTCACGAGCTGGTTGTCGCGCGCCATGCGCGGCTGCGCGGGCGTCCCTGCCACGGCGACCGCCGCGAGCGGGACGGCGCCCAGGACGACCGCCGCGGCGGCGAGCGCGCGCGGGTGCCGGAGGCGGGCCCGGCCGGGTGCGGCCGCGTGTGCGGGCGCATCGGCCAGCGTCCGCACGCCTGGACGCAGGAAGACGACTGACGCGGCCAGCAGCGCGAAGGCCGGCAGGCCTGCCTCTGCGAGGCGGAAGTAGCTTCCGGCGATGACCGCCGACTCGTGGGTGCTGCCCTTGAAGAGGAGGTAGGCGGCGGCCCAGACGCCCACGAACAGCCCCTTCGCCGGAAACCGCCGGACCGCGCCGAGGATCCCGGCGAAGAACAGGAACTCGAGCAGCCGGAGGCTCCAGAACACCTCGCGCAGGTCCTGAAGCTCCTGGTGGAGGTGGTGGCCGTTGAACTGGACGTAGCGGCCGCCGGCGAACGCGGTGGTCGCGCCGACGGCCGACCCGGCGGCCAGCGCCTCGTGCGCTCCACCGAGGGCGAGCAGCGGCACGTTGCCGATCCCCCGCACCTTCCAGAGGAGGAGCGTGACCAGGGCCGGCACGAGCCCGATCCCCCACACGACCAGCTCGCGCCAGCGGCGGCCGGCGGCCAGGAGCACGAGGACCCCCGGCAGGAAGAACCCGTTCGACGGCTTGAGGCCGAGGAGGAAGCCGCCGAGCAGCCCGGCGAGCAGCGCGGCGTCGAGCGACCGGCGATCGAACGCCCAGAGCGTCGCCCAGGCGCACGCGAGCACGCCGACCAGCGTCGGGAAGTCGGCCATCTCGGTCAAGCCGAACCAGTGCGGGGCGAGGAAGAGCTGCTCGAACTCGTCGCGGAACCGCTGCTCGAAGCCGGCGATCAGAAGGAGCGGGCCGAGCACGTAGAGCGTCGTCGCGCCCCATGCGAACACACGCCCGAAGAGCCGGTCCGCGACGCCCCAGAAGCAGACCACGCCGACCGGGACGAACACGAAGAGCTGCAGCATCGCGATCACCGGCACGCCTGTGAGCAGGCTCGGGCCGGCGACGAGGGGAACCCAGCCGTAGTAGACCGGCAGCGCGTAGCCGATCGTCGCGCTCGGCATGGCGCGGTGAGCCAGCGACCACGACTCCGTCCAGTACTCGGTCGCGTCGCCGCCGCTGTACCAGAGGAACCCGTTGTGGGGCGTGCGCCAGGCCATCCAGACGCCGATCAGGACCTGCACGACGACGAGCCCGGCCAGAAGCGGGACGGGCCGAGCCACCCTCAGGCGCTCGGCGAAGGCGCGGAGCGCCGGCGCCAGCCGGCCGGCGACCGGCACGGTCGCCTCAGGTTGCGACACGGCCGAGCACGTGGTCGCGGTACCAGCCGATCGTGCGCTCGAGGCCGTCGCGCAGCGACGTCCGCGCGCGGAACCCGAACAGCTTCTCGGCCCGCGACACGTCGAGGGCGCGCCGCGGCTGCCCGTTCGGCATCGACGTGTCCCAGGCGATCTCGCCCTCGAACCCGGACAGCTCGGCGATGACGCGCGCGAGCTCGTCGATGCGCGTCTCGACGCCCGTGCCGAGGTTGACCGGCTCGTCGCCGTCGTAGCGCTCGGCCGCGGCGACGAGGCCCTCGACGCAGTCGTCGACGTAGAGGAACTCGCGGGTCGGCGACCCGTCGCCCCACAGCACGATGCGCTCCGGGCTCTCGTGCATCTTGCGGATGAGCGCCGGGATGACGTGCGAGGTCTCGAGGTCGAAGTTGTCGCGCGGGCCGTAGAGGTTCACCGGCAGCAGGTGGATGGCGTTCGTGCCGTACTGGGCGCGGTACGCCTGGGCGCCGACCAGGACGGTCTTCTTGGCGATGCCATACGGCGCGTTCGTCTCCTCGGGATAGCCGTTCCACAGCTCGTCCTCGTGGAAGGGCACGGGCGTGAACTTGGGGTACTCGCAGATCGACCCGAGCGTGACGAGCTTCGGCGTCTCGTGGAGACGCGCCAGCTCGAGAACGTGCGCGCCCATCATCAGGTTGGCGTACCAGTAGCGGCCGGGGTTGAGCCGGTTCGCCCCGATTCCGCCCACCTCCGCCGCGAGGTGGTAGACGAGCTCGGGCGCGACCTCGTCGTAGAGCCGCGCGGCGTCGTCCCAGCGCGTCAGATCGTAGTCGGCGCTTCGCGGGACGACCACCTCGTGGCCGTCCTGCTCGAGCCGCTCGACCAGGTGGGAGCCGAGAAACCCTGCGCCCCCGGTGACCATCACCTTCATGGGGGCGAGCGTAGCGCGTGGGTCGACCGGTCTCCGCGCGAGCGGACGAACGCGAGGAGCGCGTGCGCGGCCGGTATCGTCGCATCCCCAGGCGGATGCAGCCCAACTCGTCACGCGGGCGCGGCGCGCTCCACAGCGGTCTCCTGACGGGCCTGTCGACCGTAGTGGTGAGCGGGACGGCCGCCGCCGTCGCCGTCGTCCTGTCGCGCAAGTTCGGCCACGGCGTCGAGACGGACGGCTTCTTCGCCGCCTACGGCGTCTACCTCGCCGTCGTGCTCGTCACCAGCGTGGTGCGGGTCGTCGCCCTCCCGCGATTCGTGCGGGCCGCCGCGTCGGGGCGCCTGGGCGCCGAGGTGGCCGTGTGGCTCACTGCGCTCCTCGCCCCGCTCGTCGTCGTCTTCGCGGTGGCCGTCGCCTGGCCGCACGGCGTCGCCTCGGCCATCACCTCCGAGCCGGGCGCGCGCCCGTACGCCGCGCAGGTCCTGCCCTGGCTCGTCGGGTCGGCCGCCGCGCAGGTCCTGGGCGGGGTGGTCGCGAGCGCGCTCGCCGCGCTCGACGACTACGGGACGGCGGCGTTCGGCTTCGCCGCAGGATCGGCCGCCGGTCTCGTCACGACGGTCCTGCTCCTCGACCACGGGGTGGTCTCGCTCGGCTGGGGCATCGCCGTGAACGGCGCTCTGTCGCTGGGCCTGCCGCTTGCCGGCCTCCTGAGGAAGCGCGCTCTCGCCCGCCCGGACGAGGCGCCGTGGGCCCGGCTGGTCGAGCTCGCCGAGGGCGTCACGCTCCCCGTGGCGCTGCAGGCGCTGTTCGTCGTCGGCAACCGGCTCGCCTCCGGGATCGAGCCGGGCGACATCTCGACGTTCTCGTACGCGTACCTGATCGCCTCGTTCCTGGTGTCGCTCACCGCCTCTTCGTTGGCGCTCGTCTCGACGGTGCCGTTCGCGCGCGAGGGAAGCTCCCCCGACCGCTCGGCGCGGCATGTCGTCGCCGTCTCGTGGCTGTCGCTCGCGCCGATCGCGGGCGCCGCGGGCGTCTTCGCCGTCGCGGGGTCGTCGGTCGCGGGCCGTGTCCTCGGCGCGAAGTACGGCGGCGCGACGGGGGCGGAGCTCGGCCGGCTCGTCGTCTACCTCGCGCCCTGGACGGTCGCGTCCGTGGCGCTCACCGTCGCCTACCCGCTGCTCTTCGTGCGCGGGCGCGCGCGCTGGCTCCCGGCTGTGGCGGTGGCGGCCGTGCTCGTCCACGTCCCCGTGGAGCTCGCCGGGCGCGCGGCGTTCGGCCTCGCCGGGCTCGCGGCCGGCATGGCGGTGACGACGGCGCTCGTCCTCGGCACGCTCCTGGTCGCCCTCGGCGCGCTGGAGCGGACGGCGACCGGGCTGCTGACCGCGGCGGTCGTGTGCGGCGGCGCCGCGGCGCTGCTCTTCGGCGTCCCGGCCGCCTTCGCCGGCCCGATCGCGGCGGGCGTCGCAGGCGTCGTGCTCTACGCCGTCGCGATCGCCGTGTGGCGTCCGTCCGGGCTGCGGTCGGCGTGGGCCTACGTGCGATCGTTGCAGTAGCGTTCGCCGCCGTGCCCGACGCGATCAAGAGCCTCGTGCGCCGTCTCGGCCGCACGCAGCTGGGCAAGAACCTGATCCACGCGTCGGTGCTGCAGGACCCGTCCACGATGCGGTTCCGGAACGTCGAGCGCTGGCCCGCCGAGCTGCGCGGCTTCGAGGACCTGGCGTTCATGTTCTCGTCGAACCAGCTGAACCACGGCGTCGCCTCGCTCCAGATCGACGAGGCGGCGCTGCTCTACCGGCTCGCGCGCGACGCCACGGACGGCCCGTTCGTCGAGATCGGCCGGTTCAAGGGCGGCAGTACGTTCGTCTTCGCCTCGGCGCTCCCGGACGGCGTCGAGCTGTGGTCGTACGACCTGCACGTCGCGCTGCGCGCGGACATGCCGGGCAGCGAGCTCGACGCCGAGCTCCGGTCGGCGCTCGAGCGCTACGGCGTCGCGGACAAGGTGCACCTCGTCGTCGCCGACTCCCGGGCGGTCGACCCGCCGTCGGAGCGGATCGAGGTGCTGTTCGTCGACGGCGACCATAGCTACGAGGGCGCGCGGGCCGACTACGAGCGCTGGTCGCCCTGGGTACGGCCCGGGGGCCACCTGCTCTTCCACGACGCGGTCGACGGCGGTGGGTACGGGAACGTGTACCCGGGCGTCGCGCGGCTCGCGGCCGAGGTCGAGCGCGACGCCGCCTGGGAGCGGCAGCCCGGCGCGGGTTCGATCGCGCACTTCGTCCGGCGCGCCTGATGCGCCTCGTCGCAGTCGTCCTCAACTGGAACGGTGGCGACGACACGCTCGACGCGCTCGCGTCGCTCGAGGGCATCGAGGCGATCTGCGTCGACAACGGCTCGACCGACGGCTCCGACGAGCGCGTCGAGGAGCGGTTCCCGCAGGTCGAGCTGATCCGGACGGGGGCGAACCTCGGCTTCGCGGGCGGCAACAACGTCGGCCTGCGGCGCGCCCTCGAGCGTGGCGCCGACTGGGTGCTCCTGCTGAACAACGACGCCACCGCCGAGCCCGGCCTGGCCGAGGCGCTCGCGCGGGCCGCCGCCGCGCGGCCCGACGCGGGGCTCCTGGCCTGCAAGGTGCTCGCGGGCGACGGGCTCACCGTGCAGTACGCCGGCGCTCGCGTGCTCGCCTGGCTCGGCTACTCCGGCCGGCAGCGGGGCCACGGCGGGCCCGACGTGTACGACGAGCCGGGCGATGTCGACCGCGCGGACGGCGCCGCGATGGCGGTCTCGGCCGCGGCGGCCGAGCGCGCCGGCCTGCTCGACGAGCGGCTGTTCGCCTACGTCGAGGACGTCGACTGGTCGCTCCGGATCCGCCGCGCGGGCTTCGCGGTCGTCTTCGTCCCCGACGCGCGCGTGCGCCACCGCGGCTCGGCGTCCTCGGGCGGCCGGGCGTCGACGACGAACCTCTACTACAGCACCCGCAACACGATCGTCGTCTACGAGGAGCACCGGCGGCTCCCGCCGGTGGCCCGGGCGCTCCGGCGCGGGGTGATCGTCGGCGCTCATCTCGTCCAGGCGGCGTTCCACCCGAGCAGGCGGGCAGCCGCCGGGTCCGTCCTCGCCGGCTGGCGCGACGCCCGCGCGGGCCGGCTCGGTCAGAGAAGCGCGCCGTAGACGTCCATGTGGACGCGCGCCGTCGCGTCCCACGAGAACTCCGCCGCGCGCCGGAGCCCGCGCTCGACCCAGCCCTCGGGCGCGGCGAGCACGTCCGCGACGGCGTCGGCGATCGCGCGGGCGTCGTTCGGGTCGAACAGCCGCGCGGCGTCGCCCACGACCTCGGGCAGCGCGGCGACGTCGGAGCACGCGACGGGGCAGCCGCAAGCCATCGCCTCGATCGGCGGCTGCCCGAACCCCTCGTAGAGGGAGGGGAAGACGAGCGCGGCGGCCCGGCGGTAGAGCGAGACGAGCTCGTCGGTGGACACGAGCCCCAGCGCCTCGACGCCCTCGGGCAACGCGGGGAAGGCCCCGCCGCCGGTCAGCAGCAGCCGGAGCTCGGGGCGGTCGCGCCGCAGGAGGGCGAACGCCTCGAACAGCCGCGCGTGGTTCTTGTGCGGCCACGCGCGGGCGGGATAGAGCAGGAACGGCTCGCGCGGCTCCCCCGTCGGGGTGAAGCGGGCGTGGTCGACGGCGAGCGGCGCCACGACCACCCGCTCGGGGTCGAGGCCGAGCGCGTCGATCGCCCGCTGGCGGACGAACGCGCTGATGGTGATGACCCGTTCGGCGCGCCTGGCGGAGCCGTGGTAGGCCACCGCCCGGTAGGCGCGGTCGGCGCGGCCGAACAGCTGGGGGAGGTCGACGTGCTGGAGGTCCATCACGCTGACCACCGTGCGCTTCCGCACCGGCGGGAGGGCGACCGTCAGGGGGAAGTGGACGACGTCGTCCCTCGCGAAGCGGCGGCGCAGCCTCGGATCGACTGCGGCACGGCTCATCGCGGCCAGCCGCCGGGCCGTTCCGGAAGGCGCGCCGTACTCGGCGGCGACCTCCACCGACGTCTCCGCGGGCAGCCCCGTCACCGCCGGCGGCGCGACCACGCGGAAGGGATACCGCGCGCGGGCCAGGGCGGCGATCAGCTCGCGCGCGTACGTCTCGCTCCCTCCGACGTGGCCCGGGACGAGCGTCAGGAGCGAGATGGCGACCATCGGCGGAGGGTAACGGGCCGGTTTTCCCGCAGGTGTCATTACAGACGCGTAATCGCCGCTCTTTACACTCCACGCGTGGACGAGGACACGACCGACGTCGCGGCCCTGTTCGCGCGCCTCAAGGAGGAGGTGCGCGCCGCGGGCCCCCGTGCGGCGGACGTGCCGCCGGCGCAGGTCCGGCTGAGCGTGCGCGACCAGGCCGAGCGGCTGTGGCCGATCTCGGCGGAACGGCCGATCGTCGGCAAGGGCGGCCCGCTCAAGGCGGTGCTGCGGCGCCTGATGCGCTGGTACGTCGAGCCGGCCTTCGCCGACCAGCGCGCCTTCAACGACGCGACGCTGAAGCTCGTCGACGACCTCGACGAGCGGCTCCGCCGCCTCGAGGCCCGCTCCGCCGACCCGACATGAGCCCGCTCGCATGAGGATCGCCGTATGCGCCCCGCAGGTGCCGTTCGTCCGCGGCGGGGCGGAGGTGATGGCCGACGACCTCGTCGCCGCGCTGCGCGAGCGCGGGCACGAGGCCGAGCTCGTGTCGATCCCCTTCAAGTGGTACCCCGGCACGCGCGTGCTCGACCAGGCGTTCCTCTGGCGCCTCGTCGACCTGACCGAGTCCGACGGCCGCCCGATCGACCGCGTGATCGCGACGAAGTTCCCGGCGTACTGCGTGCGCCATCCGAACAAGGTCGCCTGGGTGCTCCACCAGTTCCGCCAGGCCTACGACTACGACCGCACCGACCTCGGCCAGTTCTCCGAGTCGGCGGAGGACCGTGCGACCCGCCGCGCGATCGAGCGGCTCGACGCGGTCGCCCTCGGCGAGGCCCGGCGCGTGTTCGCGACCTCGCGGAACGTCGCCGACCGGCTCCGCCGCTTCAACGGCGTCGAGGCGGAGCTGCTGCCGCACCCGCCGCAGGCGCTGCCGTACCGGACGGCGCCGTCCGAGGGGTACGTGCTGTCCGTCAACAGGCTCGACCGTGCGAAGCGGATCGACCTGCTGATCGAGGCGGCGAAGCGGCGGCCCGGCCTCCGCGTCGTGATCGCCGGCGAGGGCCCCGACCGCGAACGGCTCGAGGGTCTCGCCCGCGGTTCGGACGGCCAGGTCGAGTTCGCGGGCCGCGTCGACGACCCGACCCTCGCCGATCTCTACGCCCGCTGTCTGGCCGTCTACTACGCGCCCGTCGACGAGGACTTCGGGATGGTCCCGTACGAGGCGTTCCTGTCCGAGAAGCCCGTCGTCACGACGGCGGACGCGGGCGGTCCGCTCGAGGTCGTCCACGACCGGCGCACCGGCCTCGTCGTCGCGCCGGAGGCCGGGGAGCTCGCCGAGGCGTGCGCGTACCTCGCGGGCCATCCCGACGAGGCGGTCGCCTGGGGACGCGCCGGCCGCGACGTGGCCGCCCGCGTGACCTGGGACGCCTGCGTCGACGCGCTGCTCGGCTGATGCGCGTCGCCTACTACTCGCCGGTGCCGGAGTCGCGGTCGGGGATCGCCGACTACTCCGCCCTGCTCCTGCCCGCTCTCCGGGAGCAGGTCGAGATCGTCCTCGCGCAGCCCGGCAAGCGCGCGCCGGCGGCCGACGTCGCCCTCTACCACGTCGGCAACGACCCGGACGCGCACGGCTGGATCGTCGACGCGCTGCGACGCCGGCGCGGCGTCGTGGTCCTGCACGACTACGTCCTCCACCATCTCGTCGCCGGCATCACGATCGGCCGGCGCGACGGGCGCGGCTACCTCGACGCGATGGAGCGGGAGCTCGGCGTGGCGGGGCGGCTGCTCGGCCTCGGCGTCCTCGACAACCTGCTGCCCCTGCTGTGGGAGACGCAGCCCGAGCGCTTCCCGCTCGCGGGCCCGATCCTCGACCGGGCGGACGGGCTGATCGTCCACTCCGGGTACGTGGCCCGCCACGCGCGCGCGGCGGGCTATGACGGCCGCCTCTGGCGCATCCCGCATCCCGCCTGGCCGATGGCGCACGTCGAGCCGGCGGGCGACGTCGCCGGCGACCCGCTGATCGGCTGCTTCGGCTACCTGAACATGAACAAGCGCGTCCCGCAGCTGCTCGAGGCGTTCGCCTCGCTCAGACGCCGGGCGCCCGGCGCGCGGCTGCTGCTCGTCGGCGCGTCGGGCGAGCGCTTCGACGTGCAGCGCCGCCTCGAGCGGCTCGGGCTCGTCGAGGGCGTGCAGCGCATCGACTACGTCCCGGAGGAGCGGCTCTGGTCGCTCATGGCGGCCTGCGACGTCCTCGTCAACCTCCGCTACCCGACGATGGGCGAGACCTCGGGCTCGGTGATCCGCGGTCTCTCGCTCGGCAAGGCGCTCGTCGTCTCCGACGTCGGCTGGTTCTCGGAGCTCCCCGACGACGTGGCGCTCAAGGTGCCCGTCGACGACTTCGAGGTGCCGCTGCTCGAGGCCGCGCTCGGCTTCGCCGCGGAGCACGCCGCCGTCCTCGGGGCGAACGCCCGCGCCTACGTCGAGCGCGAGCACGCCCTGCCGCGCGTGGCGTCGCTCTACACGGCGGCGCTCGAGACCGCCGCCGGCGGCGACGCGGTCGACGACGCGGTCCTCCGGCGCGTCGCCGAGGCGGCGGCCGAGGTGGGCATCGACGACGCGGCGGCACTGGCGCGGGCAGCCGTGGAGTCCGGCATCCTCAGCCCATGAGCGCCGTCGCAGCCGTGCGGACCCGCGCGGTCGCCGTCCCGGCGTGGGCGTGGCTGGCCGGCATCGTCGTCGTCTCGTCGGCGATCCGGATCGTGCTCTCGCGCCAGATCGTCGCGCCGTGGATCATGGTCGACGAGCTCATCTACTCGGAGCTCGCCAAGTCGTTCGCGGCCCACGGGGCGTTCGACGTGCGCGGGGTGCCGAGCCACGGCTACGGCTTCGTGTACCCGATGCTGATCGCGCCGGCATGGCGGCTGTTCGCCGCCGTCCCGCGCGCCTACGCCGCGGCGAAGGACATCGACTCCGTCGTGATGTCGCTCTCGGCCGTCCCCGCGTACCTCCTCGCCCGGCGGCTGCTCCGCCCCGGGCTCTCGCTCGTCGTGGCGGCCCTCTCGGTCGCGATCCCGTCGCTGCTCTACACCGGCATGCTGATGACGGAGAACGTCTTCTACCCGCTCTTCCTCGTCGTCTGCCTCGTGCTGGTGCTGATGCTCGAGCAGCCGACGTGGCGGCGTCAGGTCGGGTTGCTCGTGCTCTGCGGCGTCGCGTACGCGACCCGCGCGCAGGCGGTCGCGCTCTTCGGCGCCGTCCTCGTGGCGCCGCTCCTGCACGGGTGGATCGAGCGCGACCTGCGCGACCGGCTGCGGCGCTACGTGCCGCTCTACGCGATCGTCGGGGCTGGGGTCGTGCTGGCGCTGCTCGGGACGCTCGCCCGCGGACGCTCGCCGCTCAGCCTGCTCGGCGCCTACCGCGCGGCCACCGGGCAGGGCTACTCGGTCTCGAGCGTCCTGCACTACCTGCTCTGGCACGTGGCGGAGCTCGACCTCTACGTCGGGATCGTCCCCTTCGCGGCGCTGGTCGCGCTCTGGCTCGCGCCGCGCGTGCCGTCGCCGGGCGCGCGCGCGTTCGCGGCCGCGACGCTGCCGGTCACGGCGCTGCTGGTCGTCCAGGTGGCCGCGTTCGCGTCGACCGAGTCGGCGCGGATCGAGGAGCGCAACATGTTCTACGTCGCGCCGTTCGCGCTCGTCGCGCTGCTGGGCCTGGCGACCGAGGGCGTCCTGCCGCGCGCCCGGCTGCCGGTGCTCGCCGCGGCGGCGATCGCGGGCGTGCTGCCGGTCGCCATCCCGTTCGCCCGGTTCGTCCAGCCGTCGGCGGTCTCGGATACGTTCGCGCTCCTGCCGTGGTGGTGGGTGCAGGACCGCGGGATCCACTTCGACGCGATCCGCTACGTCGCGCTCGGCGTCGGGCTCGCCGCCGCGGCGCTCTTCCTCGTCGTGCCGCGCCGCCTCGCGCT
>DASZWI010000253.1:0-5035 GCA_035546715.1 Gaiellaceae bacterium
GGCGCGGGCTCGACCGCCGCGAATGCGAGCCGCAGCTCCGCGCTGACGACGTGGAAGAAGGCGCTGATCCGCTCGCTGCCGATCAGGTCGACGAGACGCTCGTGGAACTCGACGTTGAGCGTCGCGACCTGCTTCCAGTCCTTCTCCGCCGCTGCGCGCTCGGCCTGCTCCACGAGTCCGAGCAGCTCCTCGAGCTGCGCGCGCGAGGCGGTGGCGCTGTACTCGACGGCCGTCAGCTCGAGCGGGGCGCGGGTGCGGTAGAGGTCCTCGACGTCGTGCTCGTCGACCTCGCGGACGGTGACGCCGCGGTGCAGGTGGTAGGAGACGAGGCGCTCGCGGCCGAGCAGCCGGAATGCCTCGCGCAGCGTGTTGCGCGAGACGTCGAGCGAGCCGACCAGCTGCTGCTCGCGGAGCGCGGTGCCCGCGGGCAGGTCGCCGCGGACGATCAGCTCGCGCAGGACGTCGGCGACGCGCTCGGCCGTGCTGCTGCGGTCGATGCGCAACGCGGCCGGATCGGCCAGCGGCCCGGGCACCGCGGGCGTGCCGTCGGATGTCGTCCGTGCCATGTGCGCGGGAGGCTAGGCGACGGAGCGTCCTACTGCCCGGGCGCTCCGAAGCCGCCGCCGCCCGGCGTGAGCACCGAGACGACCTGGCCCGGGGCGAGGTCGCAGGTGTGCTTCGGCGGCAGCGGCTCGCCGTCGAGGAGGTTCGCGCCCGTCGCGCCGGGGAGGCCGCCCTCCTTGCCGGCCGGTGCGTGGCGCCTGCGGTCGGTGAGAAGCGACAGCGTCGCCGGCTCCAGGACGCGGACGCGCCGGTCGATGCCGTCGCCGCCGCGGTGCCGCCCGTCGCCGCCGGAGCCGTAGCGCAGCTCGTAGCGCTCCACGCGCAGCGGGAGCTCGAGCTCGAGCGACTCGATCGGCGTGTTCAGCGTGTTGCTCATGCCGACGTGCACGCCCGATGCGCCCGGGCCGGCGCTGCTCGCGCCCTGACCGCCGCCGATCGTCTCGTAGTACGTCCAGTCCGCGCCGCCGATGACCAGGTTGTTCATCGTCCCCTGGCCGGCGGCGGGGAGGTCGACCGCCCGGCCGAGCGCCTCCAGCACGAGGTCGGCCAGCCGCTGGCTCGTCTCGACGTTGCCGGCCGCCACGGCCACCGGGCGGCGGGCGTCGGCGAGCGAGGGTGTCGGCACGCGCACCTCGAGCGGCGCGGCGGTGCCGGCGTTCGTGGGCACGTCCTCCGGCAGCAGGACGCGGAGGGCGAACAGGCACGCGGAGCGGGTGACGGAGATGGGGCAGTTGACGTTGCCTGCGACGGGCGGCGCCGTCCCGGCGAAGTCGACGCGCATCGTGTCGCCGTCGATCGTCACCGCGACGCGGATCGGGATGTCGGCGTCGACGGCGCCGTCCCCCTCGATCGCGCCCTCGGCCGTGTACGTCCCGTCCGGGATCGAGCGGAGCACGTCGCGCGCCCGGCGCTCGCCGTAGGCGATCGCCTCGTCGAACGCGGCGCGCACGTACGCCAGGCCGTGCCGCGCGACCAGGGCGCGGAGGCGCTCGGCGCCGACCTCGTTGGCGGCCGTCTGCGCGAGCAGGTCGACACGCCGGATCTCGGGCGTGCGGACGTTGGCGAGGATCAGCTCGAGCAGGTCCTCCGCCAGGACGCCGCCGCGGACGAGCCGGAGCGGCGGGATGACGATGCCCTCGGCGTAGATCGAACGGGACTCGCTCGGCATCGAGCCCGGGGTCATGCCGCCGACGTCGGAGTGGTGCGCGCGGCTGACGGTGTAGCCGACGATCTCGCCGTCGACGTCGACCGGCGCGACGAGGGTGATGTCGGGCAGGTGCGTGCCGCCGTCGTACGGGTCGTTGACCACGAAGACGTCTCCGGGCTCGGGCCCGCGCTCGCGGACGGCGCGGACGGAGTCGTGCATCGCGCCGAGGTGCACCGGGATGTGCTCGGCCTGGGCGACCATCCGCCCGGCGTCGTCGAACAGCGCGCAGGAGCAGTCGCGCCGCTCCTTGATGTTCGACGAGTAGCTCGACCGGATCAGGATCGCCCCCATCTCCTCGGCGATGCCGGCCAGGGCGCCGACGAAGACCGACAGCGAGACCGGGTCGAGCACGCGCTGCGGGTCCTGGTGCGCGCGGGTCACGCGCGCACCAGGACGAGCGCGCCGGCGCCGTCGACGGAGGCCGACCAGCCGGGGCGCACGGCACAGGTCGACTCCGGGAACTCGACGATCGCCGGTCCTGGGAGCAGCTCGCCGCGCGCCAGCTCGTTCGGCGCGCGCACGGGCACCTCGCTCCACGTACCGTCGAACCAGGCCGCCCGGCTGCGGCCCGGGCTGCCGTCGGGGGCCGCCGGCTCGGGCAGGCGCGGCCGCCGGACCGGCACGGTCGCGGTGAGCCGCAGGCTGACCACCTGCACGTTCTCGCCGGGGAGCTCGAAGCCGTAGCGGCGCCGATGCGCGGCGGCGAAGCGCCCGGCGAGCCCGGCGAGGTCGTCCGCGGGGACGGTCAGCTCGAACGACTGGCTGCGGTACCGCAGGTCGGCGAGCCGCCGCAGCTCGGGCAGGCGGAGGTCGCGCTGGGCTCTGGCCTCCAGCTCCGCGAACGCGCGGTCGAGCGCCTCGGGGTCGACCGTGTCGAGGTCGGCGAGGAACGCAGAGACGTAGTCGCGGCGCACGTCGGCGCTCGCGAGGCCGAGCGCGCTGAGCACCCCCGCTGCGCGCGGGACGATCACCGTCTCCGACCCGAGCTCCTCCGCCAGGCGGCACGCGTGCAGGCCGCCCGCCCCGCCGAACGCGAGCAGCGCGAAGTCCCGCGGGTCGAACCCGCGCTCGACCGAGATCACGCGCAGCGCCCGGGCCATCTGGGCCTCGGCCACCGCCACGATGCCGGCCGCCGTCTCGAGCGCCGACAGGCCCAGCGGCGCACCGACCGCCTCCAGCGCGGCCTGCGCGCGCTCCCGGTCGAGCTCGATCGTGCCGCCGAGCCGGGCGCCGTCGGCGAGGTACCCGAGATAGAGGTCGGCGTCCGTCACCGTCGCCTCCGTCCCGCCGAGCCCGTAGCTCGCGGGTCCCGGATCCGCGCCGGCCGAGCGCGGCCCGACCCGCAGCGCACCGCCGCCGTCGGCCCACGCGACGGAGCCGCCGCCGGCGCTCACGGTGTGGATGTCGACCATCGCGTGCCGGATCGGGATGCCGTCGACGACCGAGTCGGTCGTCTGCTGCACCTCGCCGTCGACCACCAGCGCCACGTCGGTGCTCGTGCCGCCCATGTCGAACGTGAGGAGGTCGCGGAAGCCGCTCGCCTCCGCCGCGTGGACGGCTCCGATCACGCCTGCGGCCGGCCCGGAGAGCACGCACGCCGACGCGCGTCCCGCGACGCCGTCGAGGTCGAGCACGCCGCCGGACGACTGCATCACGAGCGGGGAGGGAAGCCCTCGCGCCTCGAGCCGCTCGCCGAGCCGCTCGAGGTAGCGGTCGAGTCGAGGCGAGAGGTAGGCGTTCGCCGTCGTGGTCGAGAACCGCTCGTACTCGCGGAGCTCCGGCAGGACGTCGCTGGAGAGCGAGACGTCGAGGTGGGGGAGGGCGGCGCGGATCGCCTCGCCCGCGCGCCGCTCGTGCGCGGGCTCGAGGAACGAGAAGAGGAAGCAGACGGCGACCGCCTCGACCTCGACGGCGCGGAGACGGTCGATCGCAGCCGCCAGCGACTCCTCGTCGAGCGCGACGGCGACGCCGTCCGGGTCGACGCGCTCGGGCACCGTGAAGCGCAGCTCGCGCGGGACGAGCGGCACGGGCGGATTCCTCGTCAGGTCGTAGAGCGACGGCCGGGTCTGGCGCGCGATCTCGATCACGTCGCGGAAGCCCTCGGTGGTGACGAGCGCGGTGCGTGCGCCGCGCCGCTCGAGCAGCGCGTTCGTCGCGACGGTCGTGCCGTGGGCGAACGCCTCCACGCGATCCGGCCGGAGCGCCACCTCGTCGACGGCGGCGAGGACGCCCGCCGACTGGTCGGCCGGCGTCGAGGCGACCTTCGCGACGCGCAGCTCGCCGTCGACCACCGCGACCAGATCGGTGAAGGTGCCGCCGACGTCGACGCCGAGGCGGGTGCCGGCGCTCGGGGGCAGCGCAGCCATCGTGGACCCAGGATACGTCGAACCGGTCACTTGTTCAACAATCCCGGCGAGCGCGCGGTCCGGCGGGCGGCCCCGCCGGGGCGAGGCTGCCCGCCACGGTCGTCGAGTGCGGCTCAGCGCTTCGTCTTGCGGTCGACCGCGCGCTCGAGCGCGGCCTTGTTCATCTTCGACCGACCCTCGATCCCGAGGTGCCGCGCCTCGCTGTAGAGCTGGTCGTAGGTGCGGCCCTTCGGGCGGTCCGTGCCCGAGCGGAGCCCGCCGCGGCGGCCCGACGAGATGTCCCGGGTCGACGTGCGGGAGGCGGTCCGCGACTCGCCGCTGCGGGCGCGCCCCTTGTTGACCGTGCGCGCCGCGATCTCCTCGGCGCGCGACTCCGGCGCGCCCTGCTCGAGCTCGCTCTCCTTGACGTGCTCGTACTGGCGAGCCCGCTTCGTTCCCTTCTTGACCCCGCGCGGTGGCATGGCTAGTCCTCCTTCTCCGTCGTGTCGTCGTTCCCGTCCGGGTGCGTCTCGGCGCGCACGGCCTCGGTCTCGGCGCGCGAGGCGCGGGCGCGCTCCGCGAGGGCCGCCTCGTCCACGGGAGCCTCCGGTCGCTCGACTGCCGCCCGCTCCCGCCGTGGGCTCGGCTCCTCGACGCTCCGCTCGACCCTGCCCGTCTCGATCGGCTCGCCGGCGTGCCGGCTCTCCCGAAGCAGGTCGATCTCGACCGCCAGCTCCTCGAGCGCGCCCGCGAGGCCCTGGAACCAGCCGTCGACGAGGATCGTCAGCCGCTCGTGGTCGCCGGCGTTCGGCGTCCGGCTCAGCGTCTTGTCGGCGTCGGCGACCGACGCCTCGATCGCGCGATGGACGCGCTCCCGGGCTCCCATCGTCCTGAGGAGGTCTCCCCGCCGGGGCTTTCG
>DASZWI010000254.1:0-12244 GCA_035546715.1 Gaiellaceae bacterium
CGGTCCTGCGACGGTCTCGGGACGAAGTTGTCGCTCTTTGCAGGAAACGCGTCCCGCGCGCCCTTGCACGGGCGGCGGGCGATCCGTAGGTTGCCTCTTGCAGCGAGCACGGAGCGCGAGTAGGTCGAAGCAGCATCCGGCGGTCGTACCCGGAAGGGGAAAGTCACCGGAGGCTGTGGACGAAAGCGCCACCGGCTCGCTGAACTCTTGGTCCGATCCCCCGGCCTGCGGCCGCCGTCCTCGGTAGGATCCCGCGCGATGCACCTCCGGCCGCCTGCGATCGCCCACGGGATCGTCTCGTTCGTCTGGGCGGTCGCGTTCGGCGTCTTCATCTGGGTCGGCGGCGCCGCCGTCGGGTTCCCGAGCGCGACGATGTTCATCATCGGCGCCGTATGCGGCTTCGCGATCTTCCTCTTCGTGCGCACGCGCGGCGAGGACGAGCCCCGCCGGCCGGTCTAGGACGCGCTCAGCGGCGGCCCAGGGCCCGCACGAGCAGGCGGGCGAGGCTCGCCCCCACCTGGCGCTCGAGGCGGTCCGCCGCGGGCTCGCGGCGCTCGGGCTCGTCCCCCTCCTGCGTTCGCCGCCCGGTCGTGCAGTGGGCCAGGAGCAGCGCGTCTCCGCGCCGCGGACGGGGACTGTCGAACACGGCCAGCATCGTCGCTCTCCCATCGGACGGCGCGTAGGCGGACACGATCCCTGGCCCTAGTGACGCGGCTACAGCCCGAGCCGGCGCGCGTCGAAGGTGGCGGAGTAGAGCTCGGCGCGGAACTCGTCGAGGGCGGCGGCCGCGTCGGCCTCGAAGACGTGCTCGACCACCCCCACCTCGTGGTCGTTCACGAACGGCACGTCGACGTGCGCCGGCGAGACGAGGTTGAGCGACACCTTGCCGCACGCCGGGCAGCGGACGGCGACGCCGACGCGGTCGCCCGTCGCGCTCTGCTCGAGCAGCCGGAACGCCGACGGATACATCGGCCGCGGCCGCTCCTCCGGCCAGCAGAAGAAGCTCCAGGGCCACTCCCCCGCCTTGATCCGCGCCGCGGCGACATCCGTCAGCTCCGGCCCGATCGACTCGACCCGCGAGGTCATCAGGTTGACGAACGGCGTGCCGTCGCCCATGCCCAGCGGCGCCCAGTCGAGATCGTCGTGGCTGACCAGGCCTGCGTGCTCGCCGCCGCAGCCGCAGGCGAACTCGACGCGGTAGACGCTCGGATGCTGCGAGCCGGGCAGCCGGTCGAGCCGGCGGAAGCGCGAGAGCCGCACGTGCGTCTCGCCGTGCACCGGGCACGAGAACGTGTACGAGGTCGTCAGCGCGTCGTACATGATCGCTTGTTATCGGTCGTACCGGACGGAAATACACCGGCCGGGCCACCGCGACACCCGGCTCAGTACTCGATCAGCGCATGCAGGTCGAGGTCCGCGAGCCGCTCGCGGCCGCCGAGGAACGTCAGCTCGATGATGAAGCAGGCGCCCACCACCTCGCCTCCGAGCTGCCGGACCAGCCTGCAGATCGCCTCCACCGTGCCCCCCGTGGCGAGCACGTCGTCGTGGATGACGACGCGGGAGCCCGCCGGGATCAGGTCGGGGTGCAGCTCGAGCGAGTTCTCGCCGTACTCGAGCGCGTAGCTCGCGCTGACCGTCTCCGGCGGCAGCTTGCCCGGCCGCCGCGCCGGCACGAAGCCGACGCCTGCCTCGGCGGCGATCGCGGCTCCGAGGATGAAGCCGCGCGCCTCGGCTCCCAGCACGAGGTCGGGCTTGCGCTGGCCCACCCACTCCCCGAGCGCGCCCACGGCGTGCCGGAGCGCGGCCGCGTCGGCCAGCAGCGGCGTGATGTCCTTGAAGCCGACGCCCGGCGTCGGGAAGTCGGGCACCTCGCGGATCTTGCTGCGCAGGTCGAGGGTCGTCACGCTGCCGGCACCTCCATCGGGGTGGTCGTCGTCGTCGACACGTTCGTCACTGACCCGCGACTTCCCGCAGGTCGCGCCAGAAGAGCAGCGAGACGAGCTCGCTGGAGAGCTCGGCGAGCTGCCCCAGGTCGCGCAGGCCCTGCGCGCGGCGCTCGGGGTTCCGGGCGCGCAGCGCCGGCGCGACGAGCTGCTCGAGCAGCGACGCCTCGCGGTCGGCGGCCGTGCGGAACGTGCGCAGGTGGCGCGGCGCGACGCCGAAGCGGGTGAGCTGCAGGCACGTCGCGGCGACGTCGACGTCCGACTCCGGGTAGCGCTTGTCGCCCCCCGCTCCGTGCGGCGCGAGCAGCCCGTACTCCTCGAGCTCCTTCGCCAGCTCCGGCGTGACGCCCGCGCGCTCGCACAGCTCGTCGAACGACACGTCGTCCTCGGCGGCGCCGAGCGCGGTCGGCTTGCGGCGCTTGCGCTCGATCATCCCCGGGCCGTCGAGCTCGTCGCGGATGACGCGCAGGGGCAGGAACTCGTCGCGCTGGAGGCGCAGGATCGTCCGGAGGCGCTCCAGGTCGGCGGCGCTGAAGAGCCGGTACCCGCCCTGCGTGCGCCGAGGCGTGAGCAGCCCCTCGTCCTCGAGGTAGCGCACCTTCGAGATCGAGATGTCCGGGAACTCGTCGCGCAGGCGCCGCACCACCTCGCCGATCCGGAGGTAGCGCTCGCCGCGCGGGGCGGGCTGCGGCTGGTGGTGCTGGGGTGCCGTCTGGGTCATCGGGGTGTCGGTGTCGGGTGGATGGTCTAGGCGATGAAGGTCAGCCGGTACTTGCCGATCTGGAGCTCGTCGCCGTTCTCGAGCGGCGCGCTGTCGATGCGGCGCCGGTTGACGAACGTGCCGTTGAGCGATCCCTGGTCCTCGACCACGAAGCCTCCCTCGCGCTGCACGAGGACGGCGTGGTTGCGCGAGACGGTGACGTCGTCGAGGAACACGTCGCAGTCGGGCGAGCGGCCGATGCGCGTGCGCTCGCCCGCGGGCCGGAAGCTCTCCCCCGCGCGCCCACCGCCCGCGCGGACGACGAGCGCCGGGCCCTCGATGCCGCCCGTCAGCTCGTGCTCGAGGTCGTCGATCTCCTCCGGCGACAGCGTCTGCGTCGTCTCGACCGCGGACTCGCCCTTCTGGAGCAGGGCGCCGCAGCGGGAGCAGTAGTTGGCCGCCTCCGGGTTCTGGAAGCCGCACTCGGCGCAGTACACGACGTTCATCGCGGTCCCGTCTCCGGCGTCACGCCGGCGGCGCCGCCTTGCCGGCCAGGATCTCCGTGAGGCGGTCGACGTCGACCTGGTCGAGGACGCTCCTGCCGCCAGAGGTGCGCAGGCGCGCGACCAGCTCGGCGCGCAGGATGTCGATCTTGCCGTGGAGCAGGCGGCGCTGGTAGCTCACCTCGCGCTCCTGGCGCTCGAGATCCTCGATCACGCGCTTCAGCTCGTCGTCGGAGAGCGAGCCGAGGTCGGGCAGGGGTTCCACGGTGCCGCCTTTCGTCGGGGCCGGACGTTCTCATTCCAGCAGAGGACGCCAAAACAGTCAACCTCAGGTTCAGGGTTCAGCTGTGAGCCGCGATCTCCTCCCGGTTGATCGCGTCGGTGACGATCGACCGGAGCTCCTCCTCGAGCTCGGCGGAGGTCTCCTCCGTCTCGCCCTCGGCGTAGACGTGGATCGACGGCTCGTCCGGGTCGGGCAGCACCTGCACCCAGCCGCGCTCGTCGAAGATCTTGATCCCGTCGAGCAGGTCGACGTTCCCGTCCGAGTAGCGCTCGTTCAGGATCCGCATGACCGTACCCTTCAACGCCCAGGGGCACTGCACCTGCTTGTGGACGAGCGTGGGGTGCGGCAGCTCCCCCACCAGCTCGGACAGCGGCCGGTCGACCCCGGCGAGCAGCTCGAGGAGCTTCACGAGGCTCGCGCTCGCGTCGTAGGCGGGCAGGAACTCCGGAAAGACGTACCCGCCGCCCACGGCCCCGGCGAAGACGACCCCGTCCTGGGTGGCGGCGTTCGTGAGCGCCCCGAGCGACGCCGGGGTGCGGACGACCTGGAACCGGTCGGCGGCGATCTCCTCGACCCGGCTCGTCGCGGTCACCGGCACGGCGATCTTCCCGCTGCGGTCGCTCTGGTCGCGCAGCAGCCGCAGGTAGAGCAGCAGCGCCTGGTCGACCGGCACCTCCCGGCCGCGCTCGTCGATGAGGTACAGCCGCTCCGCCGACCGGTCGAACACCGCCCCGAGGTCGGCGTTCACCGCCACCACGAGGCGCTTCGCCTGGCCGATCGTCTCCTGCAGGCGAGCAGGACTGCCGGCGGCGTCGGACTCGAACGCGTGCGCGGTCACCGCCTCGACGCCCAGCGGCCCCAGCACGAGCGGCAGCACGAAGCTGCCGGCCGAGTAGCCGTAGTCGACGACGATGCGGAAGCCGCGCCGCTCGATCTTCTCCACGTCCAGGCCGGCGAGCAGGTCGGCCGCGTAGCTCTCGCGGGCACGGGCGGGGTACGAGATCGAGCCGACCTCCGCGTACGTCGCCCGGCGGAGCTCCTGCCGCGTGTAGTGCTTGTCGATCTCCTTCTGGAGCGCGGCGGTGAGCGAGATCCCCGGGTGCTCGAAGAGGCGGATCTGCACCGCCTCCGGGTCGGCGGAGTGCGCTCCGACGTGGAACGCCGCGTCGTAGCCCTGCGTCTTCAGGAGGTGCTTGCCGACCGGCGCCGGCAGCGTCCGCAGGTCGGCGACCTGCACGCCGGTCGAGTTGAGCCCCGAGATCATCGCCCGCTTGATCATCCGGTAGGCGGGCGCGCTCTCCCGGCTCGCGACGACGCGCGCCCCGCGCTTCAGCGCCGTTCCGAGCGCCGCGCCGAGCCGCACGGCGATCTCGGGCGTCAGGTCGACGTTCACGAGGCCCGTCACGCCGTCCTTGCCGAAGATCCGCGTGGTGCCGCGCGACTCCCAGATCAGGCTCTCGTGGATCTGCGCGCCGGACTCCACCTCCTTGTAGGGGTAGATCCGCACGCCCGGGTAGACGACCGACTGGTCGCCGAGCATCACCTGGTCGCCGATCGCGACGCCCTCGTGGACGCGTGCGTGGGCGCGGATGTCGCAGCCCCGGCCGACGATCGCGCCCTCCACGACCGCGCTGCGGCCGATGTAGGTCGACGCGTCGATCACCGACCGCGACACGCGGCCCCGCTCGCGCAGCGTCGTCCCGGGCCCGAGCACGCTGTACGGGCCGACGGACGACTCCGGCGACACCGTGCAGTAGTTGCCGATGAACGCGGGCCCCTCCACCCCTTCGACGTCGTCGATCTCGACGCCTTCGCCGATCCAGACGTCGCCGCGGATCTTCAGGCCGGGCACGTTGAGCCGCACGCGCTCGTCGAGGGCGTCGAAGTTCGCCTGCCGGTACTGGTCGAGGTTCCCGATGTCCTGCCAGTAGCCCTCGCAGACGTAGCCGTAGAGCGGGCGCCCCATCTCGAGCAGCAGCGGGAACAGCTCCTTCGAGAAGTCGTACGGCCGGTCGGCCGGGATGTGTCGCAGCACCTCCGGCTCGATCACGTAGATCCCGGTGTTGATCGTGTCCGAGAAGACCTGGCCCCACGACGGCTTCTCGAGGAAGCGCTCGATGCGCCCGTCCTCGTCGGTCACCACGATCCCGAACTCGAGCGGGTTGTCGACCGACTTCAGCCCGATGGTGACCGCGGCGCCCTTCTCCCGGTGGAACTCGACGATCTTCGAGAGGTCGATGTCGCAGAGCGCGTCGCCGGAGATGACGAGGCACGTGTCGTCGATGCGGTCGCTCGCAAGCCGCACCGACCCGGCCGTCCCCAGCGGGTTCTCCTCGACCGAGTACTCGATGTTGAGCCCCATGGCCTCGCCCGAGCCGAAGTAGGAGCGGATCGCCTGCGGCAGGAACGCGACGGTCACGACGACGTCCTCGAAGCCGTGCTCGCGCAGCAGCTCGAGGATGTGCTCCATGCAGGGCTTGCCGACGATGGGCACCATCGGCTTCGGCTGGTTCGAGGTGAGGGGACGCAGGCGCGTGCCTTCCCCGCCGGCCATCACGACGGCCTTCACGCGAGCACTTCCCTACGCGCCTTCACCACGTACTGCGCGAGGGCGGCGAGCGCGACGACGACCCCGGCCCAGAAGATCCACAGCGGCCAGTCGGTGCCGTGCCGGGTGACCATGACCATGGCGAGCGAGAGGTAGAGGAGCCACGTGGCGGCCTTGCCCGCGAGGTTGACCTGGAACTCGTAGCCGCGCCCCAGGAGGAGCGGCGTCCCGGCGAGCGCCACGAGATCGCGGAGCGGGATCGCGAGGGCGATCCAGGGCAGCCGGTCGGCGTGCCAGAGCAGGAGCACGGCGGCGTCGATCATCAGCCGGTCCGCGAGCGGGTCGGCGAGCTTCCCGAAGGCCGACTCGACATGCCACCGCCGGGCCAGGTACCCGTCGACCTGGTCGGTGACACCCGCGACCCCGAAGACGACCGCCGCCGGCCACGAGTGGCCCCCGTCGCTGGCCAGCACGAGCGCGACGAACACCGGGATCAGCGCGAGCCGCCCGAGCGTCAGCGCGTTCGGGATCTGGGCGAGCGGCGCCGACACGGTCCTCGCGGTCATGCGGTCAAGGATATGCGCCTCCACACGGCGCGAGCCGCGCGCCGGGCGTCAGGGCCGTGCGGGGGTGCGCTCGAGCGTGGCGCCGAAGACCTGCGCCCAGTACGCGGTCCGCTGGAGGTAGGCGTCCTCGGCGGCGACGCCGAACCGCCCCCACGCGCCGTTGTAGCTCAGGTAGCGGTAGCGCCCGTGCCGGCCCGGAGGCGCCGCCGGCTCGATCTGGGTGCCCTCGTGCCACTCGTTGAACGACGTGATCGTCACCTGGTCGGCGTGCGCGGCGATCGCCGAGCGCCACATGTGGTCGTACGTGGCGCCGTTGCGACGCGGCTTGACCCGCGGGTCGCCGTCGCCGCGCCGCGCGAGGTAGCCCGGCCCCACCGACGGTGCGCAGAGCAGGCGGTGCCGGTGCGCCTCGGCGCAGAGGCGCGCGAACTTGTCCCCGCCGAACGTGACGATGTCGTAGGTGTAGATCCCGTCGAAGCCGGCCGCCGCCGCCTGCCCGACGAGGCCTGTCTGCGCGAGCAGGACGGTCCCCCCGACGTGCAGCGCGGGCATGGCGGCCTGCCAGTCGCTCACGGGCAGGTCGAACGCGCGGTAGACGTAGAACGTCGAGATCGCCAGCCCGCGCAGGTAGGCGATGTCGGCCTCGACCGACGCGACGGAGCGGTCCCTGTACGGCTCGATGTGCACCGCGACGGCGATCCCGTCGCGATGCGCGGCGGCGATCACCGCCGGGAGGCGCTTGTCCTCCGTCGACCCGCGGCCCCACCAGGACACCGCGATCTGCCCGATGCCGGCGGAGCGGATCTCCGTCATCTGCTGGGCGACGACGTTCGCGTCGCCGGAGGAGTAGAGACCTGCGGCCGGGTAGTACGACGAGGCGATGTTGTCGGGCGGCGTGTGCCCGTCCTGGCCCCAGTGCTGGTAGGCCCCGTCGTCGGCCTGCGTGCCGTACCAGGGGTAGTAGAACGCCGTGACCCGCGCCACGGAGGCGCTCGCGCCGCGCTGCGCGTGAGCCGGCAGCGCCATGAGCCCGACGAGCAGCGCCACCCCGAGGGAGGCAGGCAGGAGGAGGCGCCGCATCAGCACGATCATCGACCTCCGACCGGACGCGGACAATAGGCCGAGTGGCCCATCTGCACGCGGCCGGCCGCATCGTGCGTCCGGCGCCCTTCCATCGGGACGGCGAGATTTGAACTCGCGACCTTCGGTCCCCCAGACCGACGCGCTAACCAGGCTGCGCCACGTCCCGCGGCCCGACCACGATACCAACGCGGTTCGCGCCGCTCCGGGAGGCGCGTCGAGCCGGGCCGGCCAGTCCCCACGACCGGCCGCCCGGCTCGACGCAGCGAACGAAGTGTGACCACCACCGCTCCGCTCGCGTGCGGCTCCACACGGGGCGTGGAGCCCTGTGCGTCGGGCGCGCGCCCTACGCGGTCCTGAACTGGCTGACGATGCCTGCGAGATCCTCCGCGGTGCGGGCGAGCTCCTGCGCCGAGGCGGCGATCTCCTGCGCCGAGGCCGAGGTCTCCTGGCTCGACGCCGAGACCTGCTCGGTCGCAGCCGAGCTCTGCTCGGCGACCGCGGCCACCTCGCCGATCTCGGACTGCATCCGCTCGGCCGAGGCCGCGATCTGCTGCGAGGTGCTCGCGATCGCCCCGATGCGTCCCGTCATGTCGTCGACCGACCGGCCGATCTGCTCGAACGCCTCGCGGGCCTGCAGCACCGTCGCGGCGCCGGCCTCCGTCTCCCTGGCGCCGGCCTCGACGGTGGTGACGGCCTTCTGCGTCTCGGTCTGCACCTGCTGGATCAGGTCGGCGATCAGGGCCGCCGCCTGCTGCGACTCCTCGGCCAGCTTGCGGACCTCCTCGGCGACGACCGCGAAGCCGCGGCCCTGCTCGCCGGCCCGGGCGGCCTCGATCGCCGCGTTGAGCGCGAGGAGGTTCGTCTGGCCGGCGATGCCGGTGATCGTCTCGACGATGCCGCCGATCTCGTCCGACTTGTGCGCGAGCGCCTGCATCGCGGCCGTCACGGCCTCGGTCGACGCGCGCACGGCGTCCATGCCCGCGGTCGCCTGCTCGGAGGCCGCGACGCCCTGCTGGGCGAGCGCACGGGCCTGCTCGGCGGCGGCGGCGGTCTCCTGGGCGGTGGCGGCGCTCGTCTGGACGGCGGCGCCCACCTCCTGGGCGACCCCGCGGGCCGACTCGACGATCCGCACCTGGCGCTCGGCGCCGGTGGCGACCTCGGAGACGGCGTTGGCGATCTCGCCGACGGCGCGGCCGGCCTCCTCGGAGGTGGAGGCCATCTGCTCCGACGCGGCCGACAGGCCCGTGGCGGCGCTCGAGATCTGGCCGACGATGCCGCGGAGCTTCTCGCCCATCGTCTGGAAGGCGCGCGCCATGTCGCCGATCTCGTCGCGGCTCTGGACGTCCGACACGTCGACGGTGAGGTCGCCGTCCCCGATCTGCTCGGCCGCGGCGAGCATCCGGCGCACGCCGCTCACGATGCCGCGTGTGACGAAGAACGCGATCGCGCCGGCGACGAGCGCGGCGATCACGGCCAGCACGACCATGATCGTCTGGGAGCGCGAGGCGGACGCCAGCGCGTCGTGCGCGCCGGCGTTGCTGACCTCGTCGTTGTGGCTCACCCAGTCCCGCAGGTGGCGCGACAGCATGGTGAACGCCTCGCCGTTCTTGCCGTTCAGGACGGCGCCGGCGGCGGCCAGCTGCCCGGACTCGGCCAGCGACCGCGCCTTCGCGGTCTCGGCGACGTACGTCCTCCACTGCGAGCGCGCGGTCTGCCAGTCGGCACGGTCCGTGGGATCGCCGACGTACTGCCCGTACGACGTAAACTGCTTCTCGAGGTCCTGCTCCTGCTGGTCGAGGCTGGCTTCGAGCGTCTTGCGGGCCGTTGCCGACGTCACGAGCAGAGTCTGGAGCTGGTCGGCGCGGTAGTCGGACTCGTCGTTGTCGATCGCGCCGATCACCTCGGCGGAGGGCAGGTCGCTCTCGCCTACCGTCTTCAGGTGGGCCGACACGCCCCGCAGGGCCGACACGGCGAACACCACGCAGACGATCAGCAAGAGCGCGACGAGGCCGAAGCCTCCGAACAATTTCGTACGTACCGTGAACCGCATCAGGGACGCCTCCGAAGACGGGGGGAAAAACGACCGTGGTCCGGATTGACCACGAATTGCGTCATCGGATTTGCTGCGGGCAACTTTAGGGAGCTACAAAGCACAAAGGAAAGCATCGAGGAATATCGTAATGAATAGGATATTCTGTTCCAAAAGGCACCTGATTAGCGAATTCAGCCGGCGCTTAGCAGGTTTCTTGCGCCCTTGATGTCGTTCGTGGATCCGGAACGGACGTTCTCGGGCGCGCCCGGGCGCCTCGGCGCGCGGTTCGCCCGGATCGACCGCGCCTGGGGGCGGCTCGAGCTCCTCGCGCGGCAGGTGCCCGGCGTGCTCGCCGCCGTCGACCCGCCCGCCTACCCACCGGCCGGCCGCGAGCCCGTCTCGCTCGACCAGGTCGTGGCGCTCGCCCCCGCGAACCCGCCGTTCCGCGACGAGCACGCCCCCCGCGCGGCGAACGCAGCCTGGCGGCGGTGGGAGACGCCGCGCTACGTCGTCGAGGAGCTGATCGCCCGCCACAACGCCGCCGTGGCGGCGGAGAGCGCCCACCCGGTCGCGCTCGCCGCCGCGTTCGCGCTCGACCTGCTGGCCATCAGTCCGCTGACCGACGGGAACTTCGGCGTCGGGTGCGCCCTGCTGACGAGCATCCTGGCCTGGCACGGCCACCCGGCCGCGCTCTACGGGCCGCTCGAGGACGCCGTCTTCGGGCGCCGGGAGATGGTCGCCGCGGCGCTCGGCGCCTCCCAGGAGGGCTGGGCGCTCGGCGAGCACTCGGTCTGGCCGTGGGTCGAGCACGTCGCCGGCGCGATCGGCGAGGCGGCGGCGACCGTCGAGGCGCGGTTCGCACACGCGCGCGAGCTGCACCGCGTCTCGAAGCAGGAGCGCGTCCGCCGCTACGTCCTGGAGGGCACCGGCGACGTGTTCCGCATCTCCGACATCCGGCAGGCCCTGCCGGACGTCTCCGACGGGACGATCCGGCTCGCCCTCGAGACGCTGAAGCACGAGGCGGCGATCGAGCTGCGCTCGCCCGGACGCGACGCGGCGTGGCGCCGGCTCTCCTCGCGCGCGCTGCTCAACGCCGACTGAGACGAGGAAGGCCGGTGGTGCCCCTAACCCCCCAGTGGTCGCTTGCTGGAGCCCCACCGGCCCTTGCCGTGTGAGACGCCCCCGCCGGGGTTCGGTTTGTAAAGCCTCAGCCGCTCAGGCGCCGGTAGAGCCGGTCGACGAGGTCCGGCATCTCCTCGAGCCGCTCCGTGATCGTGCGCAGGCGGTACTCGCGGAAGTACTCCGGCTCGACGCCGAGCGACGCGGCCAGGGTCTCCACCACCTCGTTCGACGGCACCGGCCGGTTCCCGTGTACGAGGTGGTTCAGGTAGCCGGCGGACAGGTTCGTCTTGGCCGCGAGCGCGCGATAGGTCACGCCCGTCTCCTCCATGAGACGCTCCACGGACGGGCCGAACGGCTCGGAGCTGAACTTGCGACGGCGAGGAGGCACTACCCGATCTCCTTGCCCAGGTCGGCAACGTCTACACGTCGGTCCTCCTGCGTCCGGCGGCTCCGCAGGTCGACCTTGCCGTCCTCGAGCGTCTTCTTGCCCACCGTGACGCGCCAGGGCAGGCCGATCAGGTCGGCGTCCGCGAACTTCTCACCGGGCCGCTGGTCGCGGTCGTCGAGGAGCACCTCGTAGCCCGCCTCGGAGAGCGTTCGTGCGACCTCCTCCGCCTCGGCCTCCGCACCCTTGAGCACGACCACGTGCACATCGTACGGCGCGATCGCCCGCGGCCACACGATCCCGTTCTCGTCGTGGCTCTGCTCGACGACGGCTGCGAGCACGCGACCCGGCCCGATGCCGTAGGACCCCCCGAGCAGCGGCTTCTCCCTGCCGTCCTCGTCGAGGAACGTCGCGTCCAGGCCGGAGCTGTACTTGTCGGCGAAGTAGAAGATGTGGCCGACCTCGATCGTCTTCTGGAACGTCAGCGCGCCGCCGCACTCGGGACAGCGGTCGCCCTCGATCGGCTCGCGCAGGTCGGCGAAGCGCGGCTGGTAGTCGCGGCCCGCCTGGACGCCGCGCAGGTGGACGCCGTCCCTGTTCGCGCCGGCGACGAACTGCCCGTCGCGCAGCGTCTCGTCGGCGACCACCTCGCCCGAGAAGCCGACCGGGCCGAGCGACCCGCCCGACGCGCCGAAGGCAGCGCGGATCTCGTCGTCGGTCGAGGGGCGGGAGCCGACCTTCAGCGCCGAGAGGAGCTTCGACTCGGACAGCCGGTCGTCGCCCCGGATCAGGGCTAGCACGACCTCCCCGGCCTCGGTCGTCACCGGCATCGCCTTCGAGGTCGCGGCGAGGTCGACGTCGAGGAACGCGGCGAGCGCCTCGCAGGTCGTCACGCCGGGCGTCTCGACCTCCTCGGGCGCGTCGAGGGCGGGCGGGAACTGCGGCGCCCGCGGGACGCCGCGGGCGACCTCCGCGTCCGCGGCGTAGTCGCCGCGCTCGCAGCGGACGAGGACGTTCTCGCCCGACCCGGACGGCGCCAGGAAGTCGTACGTCAGCTCTCCCCCCATGATCCCGCTCTC
>DASZWI010000255.1:0-8726 GCA_035546715.1 Gaiellaceae bacterium
CAGACCTTCAACCGGCGCCACGACCGCGTCGGGCACCTCTTCCAGGAGCGCTTCCACACGTGGCTGCCGCGCGACGAGGCGCACCTTTGGTCGACCTGCGCGTACGTGCTCGACAACCCGGTCCGCGCACAGCTCTGTGCCACGCGGGCCGACTGGCCCTGGAGCGGCGGGCTCTACGCCTGAGCGTGAACCGGCGCCAGCGCCGGCGCCCACGAGCAGATCGGCGACGACTCGCCGCCGCGGCCGTTCAGCCGGCGGTACCCCAGCGCGTGCTCGGCCTGCATCATCTTGTGGATCTGCGTCGTGCCCTCGTAGATGATCGGCGCGCGCGCGTTCCGGAAGTACCGCTCGATCCCGTATTCGGCCGAGTAGCCGTACGAGCCGAACACCTGGATCGCGAGGTGCGCGGCCTCGAACGCCGACTCCGTCGCATGCCACTTGGCGAGCGACGTCTCACGCGTGTTGCGCTTGCCGTTGTCCTTCATCCACGCCGCCTGCATGACGAGGAGCTTCGACGTCTCGTAGCCGAGCACCATCTTGGCGATCATGTCCTCCACGAACTGGTACTTGCCGATCGCCTGACCGAACGTCTCGCGCTCCCGCGCGTACTCCACGGAGCGCTCGAGGCAGGCGCGGACGACGCCGCACGCCCCGGCCGCCACCGTGAACCGGCCCTGGTCGAGCGAGTGCATCGCGATCTCGAAGCCCTGGCCCTCCGCGCCGACCAGATGGTCGGCGGGCACCTCGACGTTCTCGAAGAAGAGCTCCCCGGTCGAGCCCGCCCAGATCCCGAGCTTGTTCTCGGTGTCGGCGCTCGTGAAGCCCTTCATGCCCTTCTCGAGCACGAACGCGCTGATCCCCTTGTGCCCGGCGGACGGGTCGGTCTTCGCGAAGACGAGCGCGTGGTCGGCGACCGTGGCGTAGGAGATCCAGTTCTTCTGCCCGTTCAGGACGTAGACGTCGCCCTCGCGCCGGGCGGTCGACCGCATCGACGCCACGTCGGAGCCCGCTCCGGGCTCGGTGAGGCCGAAGCACGCGAGCTTCTCGCCCTTGGCCTGCGGCGTCAGCCAGCGCTGCTTCTGCTCCTCGGTGCCGTACTTGAGCAGCGAGAGCGAGTTCAGGCCCACGTGGACGGAGATGAGCGTCCGGAACGCCGCCTCGCCACGCTCGATCTCCTCGCACGAGAGGGCCTCGGCGACGAAGTCGAGCCCCGCTCCTCCGTACTCCTCGGGGATGACGATGCCGAGGATCCCGAGCTCCGCCATGCCGGCGATCAGATCGAGGTCGAGCTTGTGGTCGATGTCGTTCTGCACGGCGACGGGCAGGACTCGCTCGTCCACGAAGGCCCGGACGGTGTCCTGGATCAGCCGCTGCTCGTCGGTGAGCTCGAAATCCACGTCGCGCGGAGCCTACCCGGCCGAACCCGTGCCGGCGCAAGGAGCAGCCTCCCCCAAAACGCGTATGCCGTTTCACCCGGTCTGGGTGCAGGAACGCTCCGATACTTCCGAGCATGCGGCGGTCTGCGGCCAGTCCGTATGTCGTGCTGTGCGCCTTTGCGGGCGTGGCGGCGGCCGCGGGCTGGTCCGTCCCGCGCACGGTCGCCTACGACGTCGTGTCGGGACTCGCTGTCGTCGCGTTCCTGGCGGGTATCCGCCGGAACGGGCCGGCCCGCCGGAACGGCTGGCTGCTCCTCGCCGCCGGCACCGCGGCCTGGGTGATCGGCAACGTCATCGGCAGCGTCGCGGAGCTCGAGGGCCGCGACGCCCAGTTCGGCGGAGCCTCCGGTGTCTTCTACGTCGCCGGCTACGCGCTCCTAGCCGCGGGCCTGATCCTGCTCGGCCGCGGCGTCGAGCGGTCACGGGCGCTGCGGGTCCTCCTGGACACGGTGGTCGTCGTGCTGACGGTGGGTCTCGTGCTCTGGGTGCCCGCGTTCGGCGTCGTGCTCGATCGGCAGCACGGCGCCCATGTCGAGCATGCGCTGGCGTTCGCGTATCCGGTCGCCGACCTCGTGCTCGTCGCGGCGGCGCTCCGGATTCTCCTCGCGGGAGCCCGCGGCCTCGCCCCGCGCGCGCTCGTCGCCTCGTTCGTCCTCGCCCTCTGCGGCGACCTCCTGCACGGGATCGGCCCGGACGGCCTCACCGTCGTCGCGGGAGTGGCGTGGCTGCTCGGCTACCTGCTGCTCGCGGGCGCCGCGCTGCATCCGTCGATGCGGGAGCTGGAGGAGCCGTACGACACGTCGCTCGTCGCGCCGGTCGGCCGCTGGGCGTTCTACGCGGTCGCGCTGGCCGCGCTGCCCCTGACCTTCTTCCTGCAGTGGGTGGTGCTCGGCCGCATCCGTGACGCACCGCTCTACGTGGGAGTCGCGCTCGTGCTCACGGCGCTCGTCGTCGCGCGACTCGCGCTCCTGTTCGACGATCTCGACCGGGCCCGGCTCGCGGCAGAGAGCTCCGAGCGCAAGTTCCGCGTGATCTTCGAGAGCGCGCCCGTCGGCATCTCGCTCGGCCGCGACGGCGTCATGGAGGAGACCAACCCCGCGCTCCAACGGATGCTCGGCTACTCCGGCGACGAGCTCGCGACGTTCCACTTCCTCGACGTCACCCACCCCCTCGACCACGACCTGCCGGCGCAGCGCGAGCTCGACCGCGGCGCCGCGACGTCGTTCGACGCGGAGAAGCGCTACGTGCGCAAGGACGGCGGCGTCGTCCACGCCCGTGTCCAGGTGACGGTCGGCCTCCGCGACGGTCTCGGGCTGAGCGTGATCGAGGACGTGACGGAGCGGCGCGCGCTCGAGCGCCAGGTGCGCGAGGCGCAGCGGCTCGAGGCCGTCGCGAACCTGGCCGGTGGGATCGCGCACGACTTCAACAACCTCATGACCGCCGTGGGAGGCCACGCGGAGCTCCTCCTCCGGGACGCCGACGACGGGCTGGTTCGGCGCCGTGCGATGGCGATCCGCGACGCGGCGACACGCGCCGCCGACCTGACGCGTCAGCTCCTCGCCTTCAGCCGGCGGCAGGTCCTCGACCTCCGCGAGCTCGACCTGCGAGACACCGTCGCGTCTGCGCTCGACCTGATCCGGCCGCTGCTGCCCGAAGCCGTCCGTCTCGAGATGTCGCTGCCGGACCACCCCGTCGCGGTGCGGGCCGACCCCCGGCAGCTCGAGCACGTCCTGCTCAGCCTCGCGTCGAACGCCTGCGACGCCATGCCGCGCGGCGGCGTGCTCACGCTCACCGTGGAGGCCGACGGAGAGGACGCCCTGCTCGGCGTCTCGGACACCGGCGACGGGATGAGCGACGCCGTCCGCGAGCAGATCTTCGAGCCCTTCTTCTCCACCAAGGGGCTCGGCGAGGCGACGGGTCTCGGGCTCGCGACGGTGCACGGGATCGTCCACCAGAGCGGCGGGTCGATCGACGTCGTCTCGAAGCCGGGCGAAGGCTCCACGTTCACGATCCGGCTCCCGCTCGTCTTGCCCGGGCGGACCTCTGCGGCTACGCTTTGACTGACGAGTCAATTTCGCCTGAGAGGAGCGTCGTCGGGCCATGGCAACCGTCGAGGAGAGCGTTGCGGGCGGCGTCTCGTTCGCACTGACGGACGAGCAGAAGGAGCTGCGCGCGCTCGCGCGCGAGTTCGCGGAGCGTGAGATCCGGCCGAAGGCCGCCGAGTACGACGTCGCGATGCGCCATCCCGCGGACGTGATCGCGAAGGCGCACGAGGTGGGCCTCATGAACCTGCACGTCCCGGAGAGCCTGGGCGGTCTCGGGCTCGGGGCGTTCGACGGCATGCTGGTCGGCGAGGAGCTCTACTGGGGCTGCTCCGGCATCGGCACGTCGATCACGGCGAACGGCCTCGGCGCCGGCCCGGTGCTGATCGCGGGCACGGACGAGCAGAAGGCGACCTGGCTTCCACCGCTTCTCGAGGAGCCGATCCTGTGCTCGTTCGGGCTGTCCGAGCCGGAGGCCGGCTCGGACGTCGCGAGGCTGAAGACTACCGCCGTCCGGCGTGGGGACGAGTACGTCCTCAACGGCTCCAAGACCTTCATCACCAACGCCGGCTACGCCGCCTGGACGGTCGTCTTCGCCAAGACCGACCCGGCGAAGGGGCATCGCGGCATCTCCGCCTTCATCGTGCCGATGGACGCACCCGGCGTTCACATCGAGACGCACCTCGACAAGATGGGTCAGCGGGCCACGGATACGTCCGCCTTCGCGCTGACCGACGTCGTCGTCCCCGCGGCGAACCGGCTCGGCGAGGAGGGCCAGGGCTTCAAGATCGCGATGCAGACGCTCGACTTCACGCGTCCGGGGACCGCGATCGGCGCGGTCGGCGTCGCCCAGGCCGCGTACGAGCTCGCCGTCCAGTACGCCAAGGAGCGGGTCACGTTCGACGTGCCGATCGCCATGCACCAGGGCGTCAACTTCCTCATCGCCGACATGGCGACCGAGATCGAGGCGGCGCGCCTGCTCACGTGGCAGGCCGCGTGGATGCTCGACCGGGGCGAGCGCGCGACGCTCTACTCGTCCTTCGCGAAGCGGTTCTCCGCCGACACGGCGATGAAGGTGACGACCGACGCCGTCCAGGTGTTCGGCGGGTACGGCTACATGAAGGAGTACCCGGTCGAGAAGCTGATGCGCGACGCGAAGCTCTTCCAGATCTACGAGGGCACGTCGCAGATCCAGCGGCTCGTCATCGCGAAGGAGATCTTCCTGCCGCGCGACTAGCGGCTTTCGTGACGGCCGCTACGATGCCGCTTCCTTGGCTGCATCGCCCGTCGCCCGGTCGCGCCGCCGGACACCGGCCCGCCGTCGCCGCCTTCCGGCCGCAGCGCTCGTCGCCGCGCTGCTGGTCGTTGTTGCGCTGCTCGGGCTCGGCTTCGTCTTCTCCGGCTCCGCCGGTCGCCTTGCGAACGGCACGAGCATCGCGGGCGTCGACGTCGGAGGGCTCTCGCCCGCGGACGCGCGCAACCTGCTCGAGCGGCGCGCGGCGCGGCTGGCGACCGTCCCGGTCACCTTCACGGTCGCAGGCCGGAGCTTCCGTCTGACGGCGAAGGAGCTCGGCGTCTCGGCCGACTGGGACGCTGCCGTCGAGCAGGCGGCGGACTCGGGCGGCGGGTTCGCGCCGATCCGGGCGTATCGCCGGCTCGAGCTGCACTTCTTCCCGTCGGACGTCACGCCCGAGATCACCTCGTACCAGGCCGCGGTCGACTACGAGCTCGGACGCATCGCGGCGGCGGTGGACAGGCCGCATCGCGAGGCGCGGCTCGTGCGCACGGGGTTGAAGGTCGGCATCGTCCCCGGCTCGACCGGCCGCGTGCTCGCGCGGCGCGCTGCGGCGCAGGTCGTGGTCGACGCCCTCGCGTCCTTCTCGCGCGCGCCGGTCGCGCTGCCGGTCCGCACCGACCCGCCGACGGTGACCGCGGCGTCCTTGCGGCGTGCGCAGCGGCTCGCCAACCGCGTGCTGTCGGCTCCCGTCACGCTGCAGCGCGGCAAGACGCGCTGGCGGCTGCCGCGCTACCGCCTGGCGGCGATGCTCGAGCTGCCGCAGGCGCCCGGGGAGAAGCTCCGCCTCGGCGGCGCGGCGGCGGACGCGTACTTCGCGAAGCTGGAGCGCCGCGTCGACAAGTTCGCTCGTGACGCGACCTGGCGTCCGACCTCGTCGGGCGGGATCGAGCTCGTCGACGCCGTGCCGGGTCTGACACTGGACGTCCCTCGCTCCGCGGCGGTCGTCCTCGCCGCGGCGGAGCGCCGCCGGAATCGGACGGCCAACCTCGTCGTGCAGTCGAACCAGCCCTCGCGGTCGACGAAGGACGCGGCGGCGATGGGCATCACCGGCGTCGTCGGGACGTACGAGACGGAGTACGGCGGCGACCCGAACCGGATCCACAACGTCGAGCTGGTCGCGCATCTGGTGGACGGCAAGCTCGTGGCTCCGGGGGCGACGTTCTCGTTCAACGGGGCGACCGGCGAGCGCAGCGCGGCGAAGGGGTTCCTCGAGGCGCCGGTGATCATCAACGGCGAGCTTCAGACGGGCCTGGGCGGCGGCGTCTGCCAGGTCTCGACGACCGTGTTCAACGCCGCCTACGAGGCGGGTCTGCCGATCACCGCACGCACGAACCACGCCCTCTACATCTCCCACTACCCGCTCGGCCGCGACGCGACGGTCGACTACCCCGGAATCGACCTGAAGTTCGTCAACGACACGCCGCATTGGCTGTTGCTGCGCACGTTCGTCGGACCGTCGTCGCTGGTGGTGACGCTCTACGGCACGCCGCAGCATCGGCGGGTCGTCACCGATGCGCAGCCGTTGACGGTCACGGGGCCGCCGCCCGTCCAGAAGGAGAAGGATCCCGATCTGCCCGTCGGGCAGAAGCGCGTCGTCGACTACGGCACGCCCTCGACGAGCACGTCCGTGCGGCGGCGGGTCTACGCCCCGGACGGAAAGCTCCTGTCCGATCAGACCTGGTACTCGAGCTACGTCGCCGAGCCGAAGATCGTGGAGATCGGAACCAAGAAGGCGAAGAGCAAGGGCGCGCAGAAGCCTGCGACGGGCGGAACGACGACGACTACGACGACCGGTCAGACGACGACGTCGCCGACGACGACTCAGCCGTCCGGATCGCCTCCGTCAGCCACGTCGGGACCCGGGTCGGCCGAAGGCTGACGGCGTCGACCGTCGCGTGGGCGGTCCACCCGTCGGCGAGGACGATTCCGTCTCGCTCGACCACGTACTCGTACTTGAACCTGGCGCCGCGCACGTCCAGGCACCGCGCGTGCACGACGAGCCGGTCGTCGAAGCGGGCCGGCTGCAGGTAGCGGACGTACGTCTCGAGCACCAGGGCCTCGAGGCCGAGGTCGCGCAGCCGCTGGTAGCCGCCCGCGAAACGCTCGAGATAGTCGACGCGCGCGACCTCGAACCACACCGGGTAGTTGGCGTTGTGCGCGATCCCCTGCGCGTCGGTCTCGGCGAACCGCACCCGGATGTCGGTCGAGAAGACGTAGCCCTCCACGGCCGAGACTTTATGGACGGTCGCCTACGAGCAGCGCGAGATCGTCGTGCGCCCAGAGGAGCTCGGCGGCGAACCGGCCGCGCGTAGCCGGCCGAGCTGGTCGCTCGCGCTGCCGGGCTTCGCCGCGGCGATCCGCTCGTGCAGCTCGCGATACGCCGGAACCTCGCTCGTCATCAGGCCGAGGTGCGTCTGCGGATCGACGTGGAACGGGCTCACGGCCGCCAGGAGAGAGCGGCGGGTCGGGCCGGTCTCCCGGAGACACGGCCGCTTTGAGCCGCTGGGGACGAATTGACTCACTCTTGTCACGATGGACGACGTGACAGCCGTGCGACCTCCAATTACCTCTACCTCATGGGCCATCGCATCCAGATCACGCTCACGGACGCGCAGTACGCCTTCCTGGACGGGGAGGCGGACCGGACGAGCGTCTCGATCGCCGAGTTGATGCGGCGCGCCGTCGAGACGACGTACGGGATCGACGTCCCTCGCCGCGTGAGCGTCATCAACCACACGCTCGGCCGCCGGCCCGGCCGCCGGTTCGACCGCAAGCTCCGGCTGGACGAGCTCTTCTTCGACTAGGCCGCTGTGCGCTTGACGGGCTTCTCGTCGAGGACCCGGTGGCAGCCCTGGCAGACCTGCCGCTCGACCTCGTACGGGACGCCGCCCCGCTGCAGCACCACGTGGACGCGCTCGGCGACGTGCTCGTGAGCCTGCGTCGACTTCTTGGTGCTCATGGCGACTCCAGGATAGAACCGACCTGACGGGGGTTCATGTCGGGCTGGTGACGATCCGGTACCGAACCGTTGTCCCCTTAGACGATCCCGGCGAGGGAAAGTTGCGCATCACCGGTGAGGCCGGACACGCCGACGCCCACGAGCCGCAGCGGGCCCGGCCGGTCGCGGAGGCCGCGGTCGAGGAGGCTGCACGCGAGCTCGCCGATCCGAGCGCCGTCGTCGATGCCCACGGCGAGCGACGTCGAGCGCGTCCGGATCGCGAAGTCCGGGTAGCGCATCTTCGTCGTCACCGTCCGGCCGACCTGGCCGCGCGACCGCAGGTGCTCCGCCAGGCCTTCCGCCATGCGGCGCAGCTCGTCGTGCAGCCGCTCGACGTCGCCCACGTCCTGCGGGAACGTCTCCTCGTTGGAGATCGAGATCCGCTCGACCGACACCTCCAGCGGACGCGGATCGATGCCCCGCGCCCGGTCGCGCAGCTCGAGGCCGACCTTCCCGCGGAGCAGGAGGCGCAGCTCGCCGTCCGGGAGCGCCGCGAGGCCGCCGATGGTGTCGACTCCGGCGGCGACGAGTCGCTCCTCGGCGCGCGGCCCGACGCCCGGGAGCAGCCGGATCGGGAACGGTGCGAGGAAGGCCGCCTCCCGGCCCGGCCGCACCACCGTCAACCCGCCCGGCTTGCGGCGGTCGGACGCGACCTTGGCGACCACTTTCGAGTTCGCGAGCCCGATCGAGCACGACAGCCGCGTCCGGGCCCGGACGACCGCCTGCACGGCCTCGGCCAGCGCCCGCGCGTCGTCGAACGTCGGTGAGACCTCGCCGAGGTCGAGGTAGCCCTCGTCGATGCCCGCCTGCTCGACCGTCGGGACGATCTCCCGCACGACCGACCACACCTCCCGCGAGTAGTCGCGATAGAGGGACATCCGCGGCCGCACGAACGTCGCCTTCGGGCAGCGCCTGTACGCCTCGGCACAGGACATGGCGGAGCGGATGCCGTA
>DASZWI010000256.1:0-13468 GCA_035546715.1 Gaiellaceae bacterium
CAGGTGAAGGCCGAGCAGGCCAACACGCGGATGGCGTACGACACCGCGAACAGCCAGACCGCGCTCGCGACGAAGGACCTCGCCGCGGCCGACAAGCTGCTCGCGAAGGCCGCCGCTCTCCTCGGGCTCGAGACGACGCTCTAGCCCGACCGGGCGCCGCCTGCTTTCCGCTACCATCGGCCGCCGATGGCGGGAGAACGCGTCAAGCTCGTGGTCCAGAACCGTGCCGTGCTCGGCTCGGCCGAGTCGCGCCGCCTGCGCCGGCAGGGTCTCATCCCGGCCGTGCTCTACGGCCGGGAGGCGCCCGTGCCGATCACGATCGGCGAGCGCGACCTGCGCGCCGCCCTGACCACGCCGGGCGGTCTCAACGCCGTGCTCGACGTCGTGGTCGACAGCGGCAAGACGCACCCGTCCGTGCTCAAGGACTACCAGCAGGATGCGGTGCGCGGCGTGATCACGCACGTCGACCTCCAGGAAGTCCGGCTCGACCAGCCGATCCACGCCACCGTCCCCGTCCACCTCGTGGGCGAGCCGGCCGGCGCGGTCGAGGGCGGCGTGCTCTCGCAGGTCACCACCGAGGTGACGGTCGAGGCGCTTCCGCTCGAGGTGCCGCAGCATCTCGACCTGGACGTGTCGGGCATGCACGTGAACGACACGATTCGCCTCGACGCCCTGGTGGCGCCCGAGGGCGTGACGCTTCTCGACGATCCCGAGACCGTCATCGCCTCCGTCGCCGTCCCGACCCGCGTCGAGGAGCCGGAGGCCGAGGCGGCCGAGGGCGAAGAGGGCGCGGCCGTCGAGGGCGAGGCCGCCGGCGCCGCTCCCGAGCCGGGCGGCGAGGCCGACGCCGCAGGCGAGCCCGGCACCGTCGAGGGCTAGTCGAGTCCCGACCGCGAGGCTGCGCCCATCGGCGCGCGTCGGCGTGCGCTCGGTCGGCTGCTACGAGCATTGAGGTCTCCGACCGCCTCCAGGCTCGCCATGGCCGACGTCCATGGATATCCATGGCTTGGACATGGATATCCATGGAGCAGGGACATGGATATCCATGGCCAACCATCCCTTTCGGCCGTGCCTTTCGTGTCGACATCGCGTCTTCGTCCGGTGAGTGACCGCTGATGCGGCTCTGGCCACGGCGTCACGGCACCTCCCTCGACCTGCTCGTGGTCGGTCTGGGCAATCCGGGTCGCGAGTACGCCGGGAACCGGCACAACGTCGGCTGGCTTGTCGTGGACGAGCTCGCGCGGCGCCACGGGGGCGCCTGGAAGTCGAAGTTCAACGGCCGGTTCGCCGAGATCCGCATCGACGGCCACAAGGTCGCGCTGCTCAAGCCGGAGACGTTCATGAACGACTCGGGCCGGGCGGTCCAGGCGGCGCTGCGGTTCTTCAAGCTCGAGCCGGACGCCGTCCTGGTAGTGCACGATGAGAGCGACCTCGAGCCGGGACGGCTCCAGGCCCGCCTGGGAGGCGGGCTGGCAGGGCACAACGGCCTCCGTTCGGTGGCGAAGCACCTCGGCACTCCGGACTTCCTGCGGCTCCGGGTCGGCATCGGGCGGCCGGGACGCGGGGATCACCGGCAGCTCGCCGACTACGTGCTCGCGGACTTCGAGCCGCACGACGACGCCGAAGGGCTCGTCGCCCGCGCGGCCGACGCGGTCGAGACCCTCGACGCCGAAGGGCTCGAGGCCGCGCAGCGCGCGTTCAACGCCAAGCGGTAGGAAAACGGCCGCGAACGGCGACGCGCCGCGAATCTCGTGCGTTTCCGCACGAGTTAACGCAATGTGCCCAGATGCAGCGCAATCGCGCGCCGGCCGGGCGATCGCGCGGCGTGGCCGATGTCAATCCGGTGGCTGGTCCTACCCCTTTTGGGGGATGCCCGACGCCCGGTCGGAGGGGTGGTCGCGGGGAGGGATGCCTGCTGAGATGCGGGCCAGCCAACGACAGCGCGGCGCGTCTCCTTGCGTGTGCCGCCTCTGCCGAAGGGAGCCCTCCCCGTGTCCGATCGCATTCGCCTTGCGCTGCTGTTCGTCGTCGTCCTTGCGTGCTTCGCGGCGCGCGTGACCGGCGCGTTCGCGGCCCACGCCCGGAAGACGCACGTCCACCACGTCGCGCACAAGGCCGTCGGGCACGCGCCCAAGGTCGTCCACAAGGCCGCCAGGCGCGCACACGCGACCAAGGCCGTCCACCAGGTTGTCCGTGCGCATCCGACCAGGGTCGTCCACGAGGCCGTCAAGCACGCGCATCCCGCGAAGGCGGTTCGCAAGACCGTGCAGCACGCGCAGCATCACGTCAGCCGCGCGACCGCGATCGCGCGCGAGCAGGAGAAGGTCGTCTGGTTCGCGCGCAAGCTGACCGGCATCCGGTACACGTACGGCGGCACGTCGCCGAGCACCGGCTTCGACTGCTCGGGCTTCACGCGGTTCGTCTACGCCCACTTCGGGATCTCGCTCCCGCACTACTCGGCCGCGCAGTTCTCGCTCGGCCGCCGCGTCTCGATGGCCGGCCTGCGGCCCGGGGACCTCCTCTTCTTCGACGGGCTCGGCCACGTCGGCCTGTACGTCGGCGGCGGCCGGTTCATCCACGCGCCGCACACGGGCACCCGGGTGCAGATCGACCCGCTCAGCGACTACAGGGCGGTCTTCGACGGCGCCCGGCGGATCATCTAGCGCCGCCCGCCTGCCGGCCTAGGAGGCCGAGGAAGCGGTCTTCGCCGCCGTCAGCGTGCGCTTGCCGTTCAGCGTCGCGGTCATCGTCATCGTCGCGGTGTACGAGCCGCTCCCGACGAGAACCGGGGTCGTGAACGTCTTAGTGTCGAACGGCGCGCTGCGGGTTCCCTTCCTGGTCGCGACGACGGCGCCCGCGGCGTTCTTCACGGTGAGCGTCCAGGCGACGCCCTCGGCGGCGGAGGCGCCGACGGTGAACTTGACGCCGTGCTGCGTCTTGCCGGCGACCCGGACCTGCTGCTGGACGGCCCCGAGCGCGATCGAGCCGCCGACGACGCTCGTCGCAGGGGTCCACGCGTGCCGCGCGCCGGTGCAGCCGGCGGCGATCGCGTGCTGGACGGAGGCGAACGCCGGACGCTGGGACAGGTCGGCGCGGAAGAGGCCGCTCTGCCAGCCGCCGCTCGTCGCGCTCGCGTTCAGCTCCTTCTCGTCGACGAGATGCAGCAGCAGGAGCTCCGACACCGCGGGATCGCAGGCGAACAGCGCGATCGCGTCGGCGTCGAACTGCGCCTGCTGGGACTCGTCGACGGCAGGCGCGTTCTCGGCGCCTGTGTAGAGCGAGGCGTACGGCGGCAGGATCCGGGCCTGCCAGCCGATCTCGTCGATCACCATGCGCAGCGACGACGAGAAGGTCGGTTGACCGGTGCCGCCGAAGGCGTCCTCGACGGCCTGCTTGACGCGGTCGAGGTCGGGAGGCCCGGCGTTCGGCCACTCGTAGCCGGCGCCGGCGCCCTTCTCGATCCGATCCGGGTTCGGGTACGGGTGGAACGAGAGCGCGTCCATCACCGGCGCCGTGCGCCCGAGCGCGCGGTACGCGGCGCCCATCCCGGCGAGGAACTCCACCGGCGAGGCGCCCCGGCCGACCTTGCGCGCCGAGAGCGCGCCGCCTGCCACCGTCACGCCGAGCGGGTGCAGCTCGTCGTAGCAGCGCGCGAGCAGCTGCGTATAGGCGGCGGGGTCGACGGGCGACCAGAAGTCCGCCTTGTTCGGCTCGTTGCCGACGATGATCTCCTTCACCGACGGGTAGCGCTGCGCGACGCCCCGCGCGAAGTCGCAGAACTGCGCGGGGTCGTGCTGCGACGCAACCGCCGGGTAGATCGAGAGCACGACCCGCGTGCCCTGTCGCTGCGCCTCTGCGATCGAGCGGTCGAGGAAGGCCGCCTCCGAGCCGGGCAGCGCGGCCTCGCCGGGCTGCCACGCGACCGTCATCCGGTTCTCGCCCATGCCGAGCGAGCGCAGCGTCGAGAAGAACCACGAGCCGCCGTCGCCGGCGTACTTGCCGTAGTCGTCTGCGACCCCGGTCACGAGCGAGCCGGGGCCGGACGGCGTCGGCGTCGGGGCCGGCGTCGCCTTCCCCGTGAGCGCGATCGCCGGACGGCCGCCGATCATGCCGAAGGAGTTGTCCGTCGCGCCCCCGGACTGGATGGTCGAGACGAGCAGCGTCGCGTGCTTCACGCCGGGCGAAGTCGGCGCGAAGGTGACCGTGATCGCGCACGTGGAGACCGGGCCGGTGAGCGTGTCGCAGCCCGTCGCCTTGAAGCTCGACGCGTCCGGTCCGGTCACGGCGATGGCGATGCCGACGCGGACGTTCGTGCCGAGGCGGCCCTTCAACGTCCCCTTGGACGTCGAGCCCACCTGGGTCGCGCGGAGCTCGAGCTCGTCCGGGCTCGACCACGGATGGGATTCGGTGAAGACGACGATCGAGTCGCCGCCGCCCTTGATCCCGACGAAGTCCGGGGACTTGGCGATGCCGTCGAACTCCGATCCGACCACGCCCGTGAGGTTCTGGAGCGCCGGGGCGCTGATCGCCTGGTCGGCGACCACCAGAGTGAGCGGCTGGACGCTGCCCGCGTCGCGGTCGTAGGCGAAATAGACCCCGTCGTAGTAGAAGCCGGGCTTCTCGAACCTGCGGGTGAGCGCGAACTTCCCCGGAGCGCTTGCGCCGAAGAAGGCGGCGCCGCTCTTGGCGCCTTCGACGGCCAGGACGCCGACCTTCGCGCTCTCGTCGATCTGGACGTCGGTCGGCGAGTCGAAGCTCACCGTCGTGTAGGAGCTCGCCTTCTCGAAGCCGTCGTTCTTCGTGTCGATCACGACGGCCTGGTCGGTCCCCTTGTCGACGACCGCGATCTCGGGCCGGCCGCCGCCCCACAGGTCGCCCACGGCGAGCGCGACGGGGTCGTAGTCGACGTTGTCGTCGGTGCCGACCGGGTAGGCGGCGTAGGAGTACGCGAGCCCGTCGCCCTTGTCCTTGAAGACGAGGATGCACCCCTTGGTCATGCATCCCGGGAACGTCGGCTGCCGCGAGGTGACGAGCAGGTCCTGGTCGCCGTCGCCGTCGACGTTGCCGATCGCGAGCGCCGCCGGCGCCGAGCCCGGACCGAGCGAGATCGTCTTCGTCGGGCCCGAGCCCGCCTTGAAGCTGTCGAAGATCGAGATCGAGTCGCCGCCGCGGTTCGCGACGACGATCGTCGGCCTGCCGTTCGCATGGAACGTGCCCGCGACGATCGCCGACGGCTGTGCGCCCTTCGGCAGCGTCAGCGTGTAGCTGTCGTCGAAGAAGCCGTGCGGCCCCTGCAGGCGAACGGTCAGGTCGTTCGAGCCGGCGTTCAGCGTGACGATGTCCGGCCGGCCGTCGCCGTTCACGTCCGCGACGGCCGCGTCCACGGGCCGATGGCCCGTCGTGTAGCTGACGACCGCGCCGTCGCTGCAGCCCGCGACGACGATCGCGAGCAGCGCCAGTCCGAAGAGGATCCCCCCGCGCCGCACCGCCGCAGGTTAGGTCAAGAACGGCGAGTCTTCAACAGGTATCGGCAGCTTCCGTCGAAACGTCCCTCGTTCGGGCGTCGCCGGAGGCGCCGCGACTACGATGATCGCCCGGCCGGACGCCCAGTTCGGCCCATCGTCATGGACCGTCCCGTCCTCCATACCCTCGTCGACCGCCTGCGGGCGGACGAGCGGCTGCAGCAGCTTGCGGCCGCGCTGCCGGCGCGCGCCCGGGTCTCGGAGCCGATCCTGCCGCTGCTCGCGGCGGCGCTGCACGAGGAGCTCGGGCGCGGCCTCGTCGTGCTGCTCGCCGAGGACGCCGACGCCCGCGACACGGCCGAGGCCGCCGGTTGGCTGATCGGCGAGGAGCGCGTCGGGCTCCTGCCGTCCCGCGGCGTGCGCCACGGCTCCGGGCTCGAGCCGCCGCCGCATCTCGTCGGCGAACGCGCCCGCGCGCTCGACGTGCTCGCGCGCGGCGGCCTCGTCTGCGCCTCGGCCTCCGCGCTCGCCGAGGGACTGCCGCCCGCCGCCGCCCGGCCCGCGCCGCTTCGCGTCGCGTCCGGCGACGAGCCAGGGATCGAGGCGCTCGCCGAGCACCTCGCGTCCGCGGGCTACGAGCGCGTCGAGCGGGTCGAGGAGCGCGGGCAGTTCGCGGTGCGCGGAGGCCTGGTCGACGTCTTCCCGACGACGGGCCGCGAGCCGCTCCGCATCGAGCTCTTCGGCGACGAGATCGAGCAGATCCGCGCCTTCTCGCCGTTCACGCAGCGCGCGCTCCGCACCGTCGACGAGGCCACGGTCTATCCGGCGGCCGAGCGCCGACGCGAGCTCGTCGAGATCGACCTCGGCCCCGACGAGGACGATCCCGACTGGACGCCCGGCGCGCCGGACGACCTCGTGCCGCCGCTCGACCGTGCGCCCGACCTCGTCTGGCAGCCCGACGAGGTGCGCGAGGTGTGGGCGGAGGAAGGCCTCGCGCCGCTCGACCTGGACGGCGCAGCCGAGCTGAGCCCGCTGCCGCAGGGGCAGCAGTTCAGCTTCGACGCGCAGCGCCCCGCGATTGCCGCGCGCGGGTTGTCGGAGGCCGAGAACGAGCTCGGCGGGCTGCTCCGCCAGGGCCTCGACGTGGTCGTCGCCTTCCCGCACCGCGGCGAGGCGCTGCGGCAGCAGCAGCTCCTGCGGCGCGTGTCGGCGACGATGCTCGAGCCGGGGGACACCCCCGAGGGACTCTCGTTCGCGGTCGTCCCCGCGCGCCGCGGCTTCGTGTGGCGCGAGCTCGGGGTCGTCCTCCTCCCGGACACGCAGGTCTTCCGGAAGCGGCCCCCGCGCGCCACGACCGCTCCCGGTCGTGCGCTCCAGAGCTTCTCGGATCTCCGTACGGGCGACTACGTCGTCCACGAGGACCACGGCATCGCCCGGCTCCTCGGCTTCGAGACCAAGGAGGTGGCGGGCGTCACGCGCGACTACCTCCTCCTCGGCTATCGCGGCGACGACCGCGTGTTCGTCCCGCACGAGCAGATCGGCAAGGTCAGCCGCTACGTCGGCGCGGACGCGCGCGAGCCGACGCTCTCCAAGCTCGGCGGCAAGGCGTGGGACAACCTCAAGTCACGGGCACGGGAGCACCTGCGCGAGATGGCCGGCGAGCTGCTCCAGCTCTACGCGCAGCGGCAGACACGCGCGGGCGTCCCGTACGACGTCGAGCACGAGTGGGTCGAGCGGCTCGAGAGCGAGTTCCCCTACCGCGAGACCGAGGACCAGCGCACGGCGATCGAGGCGGTCAAGGAGGACCTCGAGGCGCCCCGCCCGATGGACCGCCTCGTCTGCGGCGACGTCGGCTTCGGCAAGACCGAGGTCGCGCTCCGCGCCGCCTTCACGGTCGCCGTGAACGGCAAGCAGGTGCTGATGCTCGTCCCGACGACGGTTCTCGCGCAGCAGCACTGGAACACCTTCCGCGACCGCTATCGCGACTTCCCGGTGCGCGTCGAGATGGTCTCGCGCTTCCGGAAGCCGGCGGACATGAAGCGCGTCCTGGCGGAGTTCTCCGAAGGGAAGGTCGACGTGCTGATCGGGACGCACCGCGTCCTCTCGCGCGACGTCATCCCGAAGGAGCTCGGCCTCGTCGTCGTCGACGAGGAGCAGCGCTTCGGCGTCGCGCAGAAGGAGCTGCTGCGCCAGCTCCGTCTCGAGGTCGACGTGCTCGCGCTGAGCGCGACGCCGATCCCGCGCACCCTGCACATGTCGCTCTCGGGCCTGCGCGACATCTCGGTGATCGAGACACCGCCGGAGGGCCGCCGGCCGATCCGCACCTACGTGGGCGAGATCGACGACGAGCTGATCAAGACCGCCCTCGAGCGCGAGGTGGCGCGCGGGGGGCAGGCCTTCTACCTCCACAACCGCGTCGAGACGATCGAGGAGGCCGCCGAGAAGCTGCGGCAGATGTGCCCGAGCCTCCGGTTTCTCGTCGCCCACGGCCAGATGTCCGAGCGCGAGCTCGAGGACAAGATGCTCGCGTTTCTCGGCGGCGACGCCGACGTGCTCGTCTCGACCACGATCATCGAGTCGGGCCTCGACATCCCGCAGGCCAACACGCTGATCGTCGAGCGCGCCGACCAGCTCGGCCTCTCGCAGCTCTACCAGATCCGCGGCCGCGTCGGCCGCAGCGACGTGCTGGCGCACGCCTACCTCTTCTATCCGGACGCGACCGAGCTGACCCACGAGGCGCGGGCGCGGCTCGCCACGCTCGCCGACCACACCGAGCTCGGCGCCGGCTTCGCGATCGCGATGCGCGACCTCGAGATCCGCGGGGCGGGCGACCTCCTCGGCGCCGAGCAGTCGGGCCATGTCGCCGCGCTCGGCTTCGAGCTCTACGTCGAGATGCTCCACGAGGCGGTCGCCGAGCTCTCCGGCCAGCAGCGGGTCGCCGCGCGGCCGGTCCGCGTCGACGCGCGGATCGACGCCTACGTGCCCGCCGGGTACATCGCCGCGGAGGCGCTCAAGATCGACCTGCACCGGCGCATCGCGCTCGTCGAGTCCGAGGACGAGCTGCACGAGCTGCGGGTCGCGACCGAGGACCGCTACGGGCCGCTGCCGGAGCCGGTCGCGAACCTCTTCGCGATCCAGGAGGCGAAGCTGAAGCTCGCGCGGCTCGGGGCCGACTACCTCGTGTTCCGCGGCGGGAAGGCGTCGGTCGGGCCCGTCGTGCTGGGCTCCGGCGAGCTCCGCGAGCTGCGCTCGGGCGCCGAGACCGCGGTGTACTCGACGGGCAACCGCGAGGTCACCCAGAGACTTAGCGAGTTCACAGGGGCGCTCGATTTGGTCGATGCTATGCTGGCCGCGCGCCAGGCAGCTTGAGCCGGCGCGCCCTCGCGATGCAGAAGACCTCCGTTCTCTCGATCCTGCTCGTCGTGACCGCCGCGGCGGCCCTGGCGGGCTGCGGCGGCGGGGGGAGCAAGAGCGGCAGCTCGACGGTCTCCGGCAGCGTGAAGGCTGCGAAGCTCAACCCGGACGACGTCGTCGTCGTGGGCAACACCCACATCACGCAGGACGACTTCACCGGGCTGATGAACACGGGCAAGGCGACCCTGAAGCAGCAGGGCCAGACGTTCCCGAAGCAGGGGACGACGGCCTACGAGCAGCTGAAGGGGAATGCCGTCACCAACCTGCTCGAGCAGGCGGAGCTGAACGACAAGGCGGCCGCGCTGGGGATCAAGGTCACGGACGCCGACGTCCAGAAGCGGCTCACGGCGATCATCAAGCAGTACTACAGCGGCAGCCGCAAGAAGTACGAGACCGCGCGCAAGGCACAGGGCGTCACCGACGCATACGTGCTGAAGGTCGTGCGGAACCAGCTGATCGACCAGGCGCTCTACAACAGGGTGACGAAGAACGTGAAGGTCGGCGACGCGCAGATCGACACGTACTTCCGCAACAACCCGGCGCAGTTCCCGCGCGCCGCCACCTCCCGCAAGGTGCGCCATATCCTCGTCAAGAAGAAGTCGCTGGCGACGTCGATCTACAACCAGCTCAAGAAGGGCGACGACAAGACCTGGTGCACGCTCGCGAAGAAGTACTCGCAGGACCCGAGCTCGAAGAACAAGTGCGGCGTGCTGACCGTGACGAAGGGCGAGACCGTCGCGGTCTTCGACAAGGTCGCGTTCTCGGAGAAGACGGGCGTCGTGCACGCACCGGTCTACGACGCGAGCAACTACAAGTCGTACTTCGTGATCGAGCCGCTGGGCGACATCAAGCCGGGCGCCACCAAGCCGACGGCGGCCGAGAAGGCGCAGATCTCCTCGACGCTCAGCAGCACGAAGAAGAACACCTACATGAACAACTGGGTCAAGCAGCTCCAGATCGCGGACTGCAAGAGCTCGAGCATCGCGTACGCCACCGGCTACAAGCCCAGCCCCGACATCTGCACGACCCTCCTGTCGACGACCACCAGCACGTCGTCGACGACCACCGGCTAGCGCCTTGACGCTCGCTGACGCGCTCGTCGAGCTCCAGGAGCTGACCGAGCGGCTACGTCGCGACTGTCCCTGGGACCGCGAGCAGACCGAGCGGACGATCGTCCCGCACACCGTCGAGGAGGCCTACGAGGTCGCGGACGCCGCGCTCGCGGGCGACGACGCGAAGCTGCTCGACGAGCTCGGCGACCTCCTCTTCCAATGCGTCTTCCTGTCGCTGTTGCTCCAGGAACGGGCGAGTGGAGACCTCGAGCAGGTCATACGCGGCGTCCACGCAAAGCTCGTCCGGCGGCATCCCCACCTGTTCGGGGGCGACGAGGTTGCGAGCGCTCACGCGCAGCGTGAGCGCTGGGAGCGGCTGAAGCGCGAGCAGGAGGGGCGCGAGGGCGTCTTCCACGACGTGCCCGACACGCTGCCCGCGCTGCTGCTCGCCCGCAAGGTGCAGCGTCGCGCGGCCAGCGTCGGGTTCGAGTACCCCGACCTCGCGGGAGCGCTCGCCGACTTCGAGGACGAGCTGCGAGAGCTGCGCGACGAGCTGCCGGACCGCGACCCGCCTGCGGACAGCGAGCCCGACGCCCGTGTCGCCGCGGAGCTCGGCGACGTGCTGTTCGCGGCCGTCAACGTCGCGCGCCGCCTCAACGTCGACCCCGAGCTGGAGCTGCGGGCTGCAACCCGCCGCTTCCGCTCTCGCGTCGAACGAGCGGAGGCTCTCGCGGCCGCCGCCGGGCAGGACTGGGCGGCGCTGCCGCTCGACGAGCAGGACGCGTTCTACGACCGGGCCAAGGAAGAGGAGGAGAAGGGTTGAGCAAGATCGCGGATGTGCGGGGCCGGCAGGTGCTGGACTCGCGCGGGAACCCGACCGTCGAGGTCGAGGTGGAGCTGGAGGGCGGCGCGCGCGGACGGGCGATCGTCCCCTCGGGCGCCTCGACGGGCGCGCACGAGGCGGTCGAGCTGCGCGACGGCGGCGCGGCGTGGGGCGGCAAGGGCGTGACGAAGGCCGTCGGCCACGTCAACGGCGAGCTCGCCGGCGCGGCCCGCGGTCGGGACGCGACCGACCAGGAAGGGCTCGACCGGGCGCTGATCGACCTCGACGGCACGCTGAACAAGGGCCGGCTCGGAGCCAACGCGATCCTCGGCGTGTCGCTCGCGACCGCGAAGGCCGCGGCGGCCGACGCGGGCGTGAGCCTCTTCCGCCACCTCGGCGGCGGCGACGCCGCGACGCTCCCCGTGCCGATGATGAACGTCATCAACGGCGGCGCCCACGCGGCGAACTCGATCGACCTGCAGGAGTTCATGGTCGTCCCGGTCGGCGCCGAGACCTTCTCCGAGGGACTGCGCGTCGGCGCCGAGGTCTACCACGCGCTGAAGGCGGTCCTGCACGAGCGCGGGCTGGCGACGGGCGTCGGCGACGAGGGCGGGTTCGCGCCCGACCTCGAGTCGAGCGAGGCCGCGATCGAGGCGATCCTCGAGGCGGCCGAGCGCGCCGGCCACCGCGAGCGCGTGGCGATCGCGCTCGACCCCGCCACGAGCGAGGTGTTTTCCGACGGGGTGTACCGGTTCGAGGGCCGCACGAAGCGGAGCGACGAGATGCCGTCCTTCTGGGCGGAGCTCGTCGAGCGCTACCCGGTGGTGTCGATCGAGGACGGCCTGGCGGAGGACGACTGGGACGCCTGGGCGCAGCTGACCGCGAGCCTCGGCGACCGCGTGCAGCTCGTCGGCGACGACCTCTTCGTCACGAACCCGGCGCGGCTGCAGGAGGGCATCGACCGCGGCGTGGGCAACTCGATCCTCGTCAAGGTGAACCAGATCGGGACGCTGACGGAGACGATCGAGGCCGTGCGCCTCGCGCAGCGGAACGGCTACACCGCCGTCATGTCGCACCGCTCCGGCGAGACCGAGGACGCGACCATCGCCGATCTCGCCGTCGCGCTCGGCACCGGTCAGATCAAGACCGGCGCGCCCGCGCGCTCCGATCGCGTGGCGAAGTACAACCAGCTCCTGCGGATCGAGGAGGAGCTGGGCGACCAGGCCGTCTACCCGGGGTGGAAGGCGTTCCCCCGGGCGGGCGCTCGGTAGGCTGAGGCGAGCGATGGTCGCTGACAAGCGCCGCACGAAGATCGTCGCGACGATCGGCCCCGCCACCTCCACGCACGAGGAGGTGCGGGCACTGGTCGACGCCGGCGTCGACGCCGTCAGGATGAACTTCTCGCACGGCAGCCACGAGGATCACGCCGAGCGCGCCGCGGTCGTCCGCGCCGTGCAGGAGGAGGTCGGAAAGCCCCTCGCCCTCATCGCCGACCTCCAGGGGCCGAAGCTGCGCATCGGCGACCTCGACGCTCCGCGCGTCCTCGTCCGCGACGAGGAGATCACGGTCGTCGGGGAGGCGCACGCCGCCGACGGCGAGCTCCCGGTCATGCCCGCCGTCATCAGCGAGGTGCTGCGGCCCGGCCACGACGTGCTCATCGACGACGGCCACGTCCGGCTCGCGGTCGAGGACGTCGAGAACGGCCGCGCCCGCTGCCGCGTCGTGGTGGGCGGCGAGGTGAAGACGCACAAGGGCGTCAACCTGCCCGGCGTCCCGCTCCCGATCCCGTCGCTGACGAAGAAGGATCTCGACGATCTCGCCTTCGCGCTGAAGCTCGGCGTCGACTACATCGCGCTCTCGTTCGTCCGCGCGGCGGCCGACGTGCGCGACCTCCAGGCGATCATCCGCCAGCAGGGCTCCCCGGCGCGCGTGATCGCCAAGATCGAGAAGGCGGAGGCGCTCGAGGCGCTCGACGAGGTGATCGCGGAGGCGGACGCGATCATGGTCGCCCGCGGCGACCTGGGCGTCGAGATCGGCGCCGCCCCGGTGCCGCTGCTCCAGAAGCGGATCATCCTCCAGTGCCTCGCGCAGGGGAAGCCCGTGATCACCGCGACGCAGATGCTCGAGTCGATGATCGAGCACGCCGAGCCGACCCGTGCCGAGGCGAGCGACGTCGCGAACGCGATCCTCGACGGTACCTCGGCCGTGATGCTCTCGGCCGAGACCGCGACGGGCGCATACCCGGTCGAGGCGGTCGCGACGATGGACCGGATCGCGCGCGCCGTCGAGCCGTCGATGGGCTACCGGCACCAGATGCCCGAGCCCGGCGAGCAGACGACGGTGGGCCGCGCGATGTCGAACGCGGCCTGCGACCTCGCCGAGACGCTGGGCGCCAGCGCGATCATCGTGCCGACCTTCACCGGCCGCACCGCCTCCGCGGTCGCGCGGCTGCGGCCGCACCGCCCGATCGTCGGCCTCTCCCACCACCAGACGTCGGTGCAGCAGATGGCGCTCGAGTGGGGGGTGGAGCCGGTGCTGATGGAGGAGACCGAGGACGTCGAGGACCTCTGGACGCGCGCCCTCGAGTCCGCGCGCAAGTCCGGCGCCGTGGAGTCCGGCGACCGCGTCGTCATCACCGCCGGCACCGCGGTCAACCTCCCCGGCTCGACGAACGTCATCAAGGTCGACGTCGCCTAGACCGTCGGAGGGCACCACTT
>DASZWI010000257.1:0-21080 GCA_035546715.1 Gaiellaceae bacterium
CGCCGCGCCGGGATCAACATCGTCGTGAACCCGTACGCGAACTCGCTCATCCAGGGCCGCCTCGACCCCTATCCCAAGCGCCGCGGGTTCGCGCAGCTCAAGGAGCTGCTCGCCGAGGGCGTCAACGTCTCGCTCGGCAACGACGTGATCATGGATCCGTGGTACCTGATGGGGAAGGCCGACCTCGTCGACGCCGCCCACCTCGCGCTGCACTTCACCTACATGAGCGGCCTCGACGAGATCCCCGAGATGCTCCGCTGCGCCACCGAGCGCGGCGCGCGCACGCTGGGCGTCGAGGACGAGTACGGGATCGAGGAGGGCAAGCCGGCCGACTGCGTCGTCTTCGACGCGCCGGACGCCCTCGAGACGATCCGCCTCCGCGCCACGCGTCGCTGGGTGATCCGCCGCGGCCGCGTGATCGCCGAGACGTCGCCGGCCCGCACGACGCTGCTCGGCGAGCCGGTCGCGTTCGCGCCGCCCACCTAGCGCGTCCCGAGCTCCAGCCCGAGCAGCCGCGGCAGTGCGGCTCCCGCTCGCGCGAGCAGCGGGCCGCGGCGGCCCTGCTCCTCGGCCGCCTCGCAGGCCATGATCGACGCGCGCACGAGCCCGCCGCCGACGCGCCGGAACGGCTCGGGCGGGAGGCGCGGCGGCCGGCGCGTCGCGAGCGGGAGCCGGCTCCACTCGTCGTCGGCGTCCAGGACGAGCGACGCGAGGATCCGGCCGCCGAGCCAGCTCGGCCCGACGCCGTGGCCCGAGTAGCCGGCGCCGTAGTGGATGCGCGTGCCGGGCTCGGTGCCGAAGAACGGGAGATGGTCGGCGGAGACGTCGATCGGGCCGCCCCACGCCCGCTCGACCCGCGCGCCGGCGAGCCCGGGCAGCAGCCGCCGCAGGCCCGCCTCGGCGCGGGCGGCGGTCGCGCTGTCGCGGTCGAATCGCTCGTCGACCCGCCCGCCGAACCCGATCGGGCCGCTGCCGCTTCCCATCAGCACGCGACCGTCGCCGGTCGTGCGGAAGTAGTGGAGGAACATGCGCCCGTCGACGATCGCCTCGCCGCCCGTCCAGCCGATCGCCGCCAGCAGCTCAGGGGCGGGCTCCGTCAGGACGACGTACGACCCGAAGTTCGTGAGGCTGCGGCCGGCCGGCCGCCGCCCCGTCAGCGCGGCGTTCGTCGCGAGGACGACCTCGCGCGCCCGCACCGAGCCCCGCGGCGTCTCGAGCACGGTGGGCGCGCCGGGCACGACGCGGGTGACGGGCGTCCGCTCGTGCAGCGTCACGCCGGCGGCGACGACCGCCCGCCGCAGGGCGCGGACGAGCAGGCCCGGGTGGACGGTGGCGCCGTCCGGGAAGAAGACGCCGCCGCGGAAGACGGGCGAGGACACCCTCGCGGCCAGCTCCGGAGCGGAGAGCGCCTGCGCCTGCTCGGGGGCGCCGAGCGACGCCGCGACCTCGACCGCCCGCTCGACCGCCGCGTCCTGCGCGGGCGCCGCCGACACCATCAGCATGCCGCGCTCCCGCAGCCAGACATCCTCGCCGCGCGCCTCCGCGAAGGCGCGGATCCCGGGCACGATCCGCTCGCCCGCCCGGGCGAGCGCCAGCGCGGCGTCGCGACCCAGCACCGGGACGATGGACGCGAGGGCGGCCCAGTAGCCGTGGACGAAGCCGCCGTTGCGGCCGCTCGGCCCGTGGCCGCAGATCTCCGCCTCGAGCACGGTCACCCGGAGCTCGGGCGCACGCTCGCGCAGGGCGAGCGCCGTCCACAGGCCGGTGTAGCCGGCGCCGACGATCGCCACGTCCGCCGTCGCGTCGCCGTCGAGCGGGGCCGCCGGAGCCGGGTCGCCCTCCGCCGCGAGCGCCTGCTCCAGCCACCAGGACGGGAGCGCGGGCTCGACCGACGGACGGCTCACGCCGCCCGGCGCGCCCGCCGGTTCTGGAGGACGACGTTGCCGAGCATCGCCACGATCGCGACGACGAAGATCCCCGTCCCGATCACGTTGATCTGCGGCGGCACCGCCACGCGGGCCGCGCCCCAGACGAAGAGCGGGAACGTCGTCACCGTCCCGGCGTTGAAGTACGTGATCACGAAGTCGTCGATCGAGAGCGCGAACGCCAGCAGCCCGGCGGCCAGGATCCCGGGGGCGATCAGCGGCAGCGTCACCCGCACGAACGTCACGAGCTCGTTCGCGCCCAGGTCCATCGCCGCCTCCTCGAGGTGCCGGTCGAAGCCGACGAGCCGCGCCCGCACGGTGACGACGACGTACGAGATGTTGAACATGATGTGCGCGATCAGGATCGTCCCGAAGCCCTGCGGCACCTTCCAGTTGAGGAACAGGGTCAGCAGCGACGCTCCCATCACGATCTCGGGGGTCGTCATCGGGACGAAGATCAGGAGGTTCGTCGTCGCGCTCCCGCGGAAGCGGTAGCGCACCAGCGCGAGCGCGATCAGCGTGCCCAGCACGGTGGCGATCGCCGCCGACGCGAGGGCGATCTCGATGCTCACCTCGAGCGCGCCCTGCAGGCCCGGGTAGGCGAACGGGTGCCCCCAGTTGGAGAGCGTGAAGCCGTCCCACGTGTAGTTGAAGCGGCCGCGCGGGTCGTTGAACGAGAACGCGACGACGACGCCGATCGGCAGGAACAGGTACGCCAGCGCCAGGAGCGCGTAGACGTCGAGCACGTGCCGGCGCACGAACCCCCACGCCTGCGCCGCCGCGGCCGGCCGCCCGCGCCCCGCGAGAGGAGCCGTCGCCGCCGTCACGCGGCCTGCCCCGCGGTCAGCCGGTCGGTGCCGAGGATGCGCGCGAAGATCAGGACGAGGACGAGGATCGCCCCCATGAGCACGAACGACAGCGCCGCCGCGGTCGGGTAGTCGCGCACCGACAGGAACTCCGACTGGATGACGTTGCCGATCATGTACTGGCGCGGCGTCCCGAGGAGCTGCGCGTTGATGAAGTCGCCCGTCGCCGGGATGAACGTCAGCAGCACCCCGGCGAACACGCCTGGCAGCGACAGCGGCAGCGTCACCTTCAGGAACGAGCGCGTCCGGCTCGCGTAGAGGTCCTCGGCCGCCTCCACGAGCCGCGGGTCGATCTGCTCGAGGCTCACGTACAGCGGCAGCACCATGAAGGGCAGGAAGTTGTAGACGAGGCCGGCGATGACGGCCGACGACGTGGCGAGCAGGCGGCCGTCCGAGCCGAGGAGGTGGACGTCGCGGAGGATCGAGACCACCGGGCCGCCGTCGGAGAGGATCGTCTCCCAGGCGAGCGTGCGGATGAGGTACGTGACGAAGAACGGCGCGATGACGAGGAGCAGGAACAGGTTCTTCCAGCGGCCGCCGCGGAACGCGATCCAGTACGCGAGCGGGTAGCTGATCAGGAGCGCCGCGACGGTGGCGATGCCGGAGTACTCGAGCGAGCGCACGAACTGCGTCTGGTAGGTCGTGACCGCGTCGCTGAAGTTCCCCCACGCCCAGCCGAAGCTGAACAGCGGGAAGAGGCCCTGCGAGAGGGCCACCTTCGCCAGGTAGTACATCGGCAGGACGAAGAAGACGAGCAGCCACGCCGACCCGGGCGCGAGCAGGAGGTACGGCGTCGCGCCCCGGCGGGCGTGGAGGAACCTGCCCACGGCCTAGCCGCCCGTCAGGTGCTGGAAGTCCTGCTTGTACTTCTGGTCGTTCAGCGCCTTCCCGTCGAACTGGTGGGCGTTCTTCAGCTCCGAGGCCGGCGGGAAGATGAGCGGGTTCTTCGCCACCGCGGGATCGGTCTTCAGGAGCACCTTGTCGGCGCCGCTGACCGGGCAGATGTAGTTCACGTAGTCCTCGACCTCGGCGGCGATCTTCGGGTCGTAGAACCAGTTCATCAGCACGGACGCCGCGTACGCGTTGCCGCCCTTCGGAATCAGCATGTTGTCCGTCCAGATCATCCCGCCGGTCTTCGGGAAGGTCCACTTCAGGCCGGGGTGGTCGGCCTGCAGCTGCACCATGTCGCCCGACCAGGCGAGGCACGCCCACACGTCGCCCTTGGCGAGCAGCGGCGCGTAGTCGTTGCCGGTGAACTGGCGGATCTGCCCCGAGGAGACCGCCTGCTGGATCCGCTTCTTCGCGGCGTCCCAGGTCTTCTGGGTCACGTGCGACGGGTCGTCGCCGTTCGCGAGCATCACGATGCCCATCGTGTCCGCCATCTCGGTGAGGAGCGTCACCTTCCCCTTGAGGCGCGGGTCGGTGAACAGCTTGTCGACGGAGTCGATGTCGTAGCCGACCTTCTTCGGGTCGTACCCGATGCCGGTCATGCCCGACTGCCACGGCAGGCTGTAGTCGCGGTTGACGTCCCAGTCCGGGTGCTGCTGCGCCGGGATGAGGTTCTTGATGTTCGGGAGCGCCGACTTGTCGAGCTTCTCCAGCCAGCCGAGCTCGATCATGCGCTGCGGGAGGCCCGACGAGTCGGTCAGCACGATCAGGTCGCGCCCGATCGACTGGCCCTGCGACAGCGGTCCTTCGATCTTCCCGAAGAAGCTGTCGTTGTCGTTGATGTCCTCCGTGTAGCGGACGTTGACGTGGTAGTGCTGCTGGAACTGCTGCAGCGACGGATGCGTCTTCGTCTTCTCGTCCACGTCGATGTAGAGCGGCCAGTTCGAGAAGGCGATCGTCTTCGGCAGCGTCTGCTTCCCGCCCGTCGCGGTGCCGCTGCTCGCCTTTCCGCCTCCGCCGCCGCACGCGGCCAGGAGCCCCGGGACGGTGAGCAGCGTGCTGCCGGCCGCCGCCCGCCGCAGGAAGGCGCGGCGCGAGAGGGGGACGGAGATGGGTTCGGACATCAGGGGGCCTCCTCGGCGTCGACGACGAAGGTGCAATCCGGGCTCCAGCAGAGCGACAGCGGCTCGCCCGGCGCGATGCCCTGCGCGCCCGGGCGATCGTTCTGGACGTAGACGGTCACGGGGCCTGCGGGCGTGTCGACGATGTACTGCGTCGAGACGCCGATGTACGCGCTCTCGGCCACCGTCCCCGAGAGGCTGTTGCCGTCGGTGCCCGTCCGGAGCTTCTCGGGGCGGACGCCGATCTGGACGACGCCGCTCCGCCCGGCCAGCGCCTCGCGCGGGACGGCGACCTGGGTCCCGTCGCGCAGGGCGACCCGATCCTCGCCGCACACGGTTCCGTGCAGCAGGTTCGACACGCCGAGGAAGCCGGCGACGAAGGCCGTCCTCGGCTGCTCGTACAGCTCGCCGGGCGTCCCCTGCTGCTCGATCCGGCCGCCGTTCATGATCACGATCTGGTCCGCCATCGTCATGGCCTCTTCCTGGTCGTGCGTGACGTGGACGAACGTGATCCCGACCTCGTGCTGGATGCGCTTCAGCTCGAGCTGCATCTCCTTGCGAAGCTTGAGGTCGAGCGCGCCGAGCGGCTCGTCGAGCAGGAGCACGCGGGGGCGGTTCACGAGCGCACGGGCGAGCGCGATCCGCTGCTGCTGGCCGCCCGAGAGCTGGCGGGGCTTGCGGCGCTCCAGCCCCGCGAGCCCGACGAGCTCGAGCGCGTCGACCACGCGCCGCCGCAGCTCGTCGCCCTTCACCTTGCGCCGGCGCAGCCCGAACGCGACGTTCTCGAAGATCGTCAGGTGGGGGAAGAGCGCGTACGACTGGAAGACGGTATTCACGTCGCGCCGGTACGGCGGCTGCCCGCTCACGTCGCGCCCGCCCAGCTCGATTGCGCCCGAGGTGGGCTGCTCGAAGCCGCCGATCATGCGCAGCGTCGTCGTCTTGCCGCAGCCGGACGGGCCGAGCAGGGCCACGAACCGCCCGCGCTCGATGTCGAGCGAGAGGTCGTCGACCGCCACGACGTCCTCGAACCGCTTGGTCAGCCCGACGAGCCGGACGTCCAGCTCGCCGGCGCCGGCACGGTCCGGCGTCGCCTCGGTCGAGATCGCAGTCATCGGCCTCCGTTCCGCGTTCGCTCGCCCCAGTCGTAGATCTGCTTCCACATCTCGAGGTAGAAGAACGTCTCGGTCGAGACCACGCCCTCGACCGCCCGCATGCGATTGGTCAGCTCGAGCAGCTCGCGGCGGTCGCGCGCCACGACCTCGACCAGGAGGTCGAACTGCCCCGCGCTGACGACGACGTAGTCCGCCTCGGGCCACTGCGCGATCTCGTCGGCCACGGCGTCGGACGGCCCCGAGATCCGCACCCCGACGAGCGCCTGCTCGAAGCCGAGGCCGAGCGGGTTCGTGACCGCCACCACCTGGAGGACGTCGTCCTCGGTGAGGCGCGCGTACCGGGCCCTGATCGTCGCCTCGGAGACGCCGAGCCGAGCCGCGATGCGCCGGAACGACTCGCGCCCGTTCTCCTGGAGGGCCTCGACGATGCCGCGGTCGAGGTCGTCGAGCCGGCGCGCCGGCGCGACGGGTCCGCGCCTGCCGTCCTGCGTTCCGAGCGACAGCGGCTGGGCGTGACCCCTACGCAATGCGAGGGATGCATACCACCCTGCCGCGCATATCGTCAACCGATACACGTCGGTCGTGCCGGTTCGCGAGCCGGCTAGCGCTCGTCGACGCCGTGCGGCCAGCCGTAGTCGGCCAGCTTCGCGAGGAACGGCCCGGGCGGGAACGCCTCCGGGCCGAGCACGCCGACCCCCGACCACGTGCCCTCCGCGAGCAGCTCGAGCGCGACGATCGGGTTGAGCGCGGTCTGGAGCACGACGGCCTGGTGGCCGTGGCGCCGCATCGCCTCCTGGTTGTCGACCACGTGGTAGAGGTAGGTCCGCCGCGGGCGGCCGTCCTTGCCGGTGCCCGTGACGTACGTGCCCGCGCACGTCTTGCCGCGCATGCGGTCGCCGAGCAGGGCCGGGTCGGGCAGCACGGCCGCGACGACGTCGCGCGGCGCGACCTCGACGCCGCGGACCCGCACCGGCTCCTTGCCGTCGAGGCCGAGGGTGTGCAGCGTCTTCAGCACGTCGATGAACTCCTCCCCGAGCCCGTACTTGAACGTGACGCGGTTGCAGTCGACCCAGCGCGGCACGAGCACGACCTCCTCGTGCTCGACGTTCACGCACTCGAGCGGGCCGATGCCCTCGGGGAAGTCGAACACCTCGGGCTCGGAGAACGGCTCGGTCGTGAACCAGCCGCGCCCGCGCTCCCAGACGAGCGGCGGGTTGAGGCACTCCTCGATGGTCGTCCAGATCGAGAAGGTCGGCGCGAAGGCGTAGCCCTCGACGACGAGGTCGGCGCCGTCGCGGACTCCGACCTCGTCGATCTCGGCGAACAGCTCGTCCGCGGCGTGCCGGGCGAAGACGTCCGAGAGACCGGGCTCGACGCCGATCCCCACGAGGGCGAGCCGGCCCGCGTCCGCCCAGCGCTCGTGCTCGGCCAGCTGGCGCTCGCCGAGCAGCACGCCGGGCTCGGAGAGCGTCATCGCCATGTCCAGGTACGTGCAGCCCGCGGCGAACGCGGCCGCGAAGATCGGCGGGTTGAAGCGCGGGTCGCACGCGTTGAGGATCGCGTCGACGCGCTCCGCCCGCGCGAGCTCGACGATCGCCGCCTCGTCGGACGCGTCCAGCTGGGCCGCGCCGAACCGGTCGTCGCCCGCGGCCGCACGCTCGGCCCGGGCTGGGTCGACGTCCGCCAGCACCAGGCGCTCGAGGAAGGCCCGCTCACGGGCGACGGCCGCAGCCGCGGCACCGACGCCGCCGGCGCCGACGACCAGGACTCTCACACGGGCGAGTCTAAGCGGCGTCGGGGTCGGGACGCGAGCCCCGCGCGAGCTGGCGCCGCGTCTGCTCGATCCAGCGAGACATGCCGCTCAGGTGCGCGGCCGTGTCCGCGACGGAGCCGCGCTGCCGCGCGATCTCGTCCGCGCCCTCGCGCAGCCGCCGGCGCGTCGCCTCCACGTGCTCGGCGGCACGGCGGATCGCTTCTTCGGGGCGGTCGCTCTGCAGTCCCACTTCCGGACCGTATTGACCTGGTCCGGAAACCCGAAACTCGGGGCCCTAGCGCGTCTGCGGGAACCCGAGGTCGACCGACGACGTCGCCGGATCGGGCCAGCGCGCGGTGACCACCTTCGAGCGCGTGTAGAAGTCGATGCCCTCCGGCCCGTAGATGTGCCGATCGCCGAACAGGCTCGCCTTCCACCCGCCGAAGCTGTAGTACGCCACGGGCACCGGGATCGGGACGTTGATCCCGACCATGCCGGCCTGCACCTCGAACTGGAACTGGCGGGCGACGCCCCCGTCGCGCGTGAAGATCGCCGTCCCGTTGCCGTAGGGGTTCTCGTTGACGAGGCGCACGGCCTCCTCGTAGGTGTCCACCCGGGTGACGCCGAGCACCGGCCCGAAGATCTCGTCCTGGTAGGCGCGCATCTCCGGCGTGACGTTGTCGATCAGCGTCGCACCGAGGAAGAACCCGTCCGACGGGCAGTTCTCGCGCCCGTCGACGACCACGTCGCCCTCCTCGCCGATGTACGACGCGACCTTGTCGCGGTGCTCGCGCGTGATGAGCGGGCCCATCTCCGACGACGGATCCATGCCGTCGCCGACCTTGACGTTCGGGATCCGCTGCTTGATCGCCTCGACGAGCTTGTCCGCGACGTCGCCGACGGCGACGAGCTGCGAGACGGCCATGCAGCGCTCGCCGGCCGAGCCGTACGCCGCGGAGACCGCCGCGTCGGCGGCCATGTCGACGTCCGCGTCCGGCAGGACGATCATGTGGTTCTTCGCGCCGCCGAGCGCCTGGCAGCGCTTGCCGGCGGCGGTCGCCTTCTCGTAGACGTACTTCGCGATCGGCGTCGAGCCGACGAACGACACGGCGGCGACGTCGGGGTGCGTCAGGAGCGCGTCGACGGCCTCCTTGTCGCCGTGCACGACGTTGAAGACGCCGTCCGGCACGCCGGCCTCCTTGAGCAGCTCCGCCGTGACGATCGAGGCCGTGGGATCCTTCTCGGACGGCTTGAGGACGAAGGTGTTCCCGCACGCGAGAGCGGGCGCCCACATCCACATCGGGACCATCGCCGGGAAGTTGAACGGCGTGATGCCGGCGACGACGCCGAGCGGCTGGCGGATCGAGTAGACGTCGACGCCCGTCGAGGCCTGCTCCGTCAGCGCGCCCTTGAGCAGGTGCGGGAGGCCGCAGCAGAACTCGATCACCTCGAGCCCGCGCGTGACCTCGCCCATCGCGTCCGAGAGCACCTTGCCGTGCTCGGCCGTGAGCACCTTCGCGATCTCCTCGCGCCGCTCGTGGACGAGCTCGCGGATCGCGAAGAACACCTCGGCGCGCCGGGCCAGCGAGAGGGAGCGCCAGGCGGGGAACGCCTCCTTGGCCGCGGCGACCGCCTTGCCGACCTCCTCGACGCTCGCCAGGTCGACCGCGCCGGACTGCTCGCCGGTGGCGGGGTTGTAGACGGGGCCGGTGCGACCCGACTCCCCCCGGACGGAACGACCGCCGATCCAATGGTTGATCGGCTTGACGGCAGCAGGTGCGTCGACGACGTCGGTCATTGCTCGTTTCCCTCCTCGCGTTGAGCGTCCAATGTATCGCTACCGTCGCGCGGGTGGCTGCACCCCGCCTCGCCGAGATCGCGGAGGAACCGGGGCTCTGGCTGCCCGACGACGGGCAGCGCGAGCTGATCGCCCTCGACGGGCTCACGGTCGCCCTCTACGGCGCGTCGTGGACGGTCGAGCGCATCCGGCTGCGTCCAGGCGCCGTCGACCGGGCGCTCCGCGAGGTGCGCGAGCTCGCGAAGGCGCGGCGGAGGCGCGAGGTGTCGTGGTGGGTCGGCGGCCGCTCGCAGCCCGCCGACCTCGAGCCGGAGCTGCTCGCCCGCGGCCTGCTGCCCGACGCCTCGGAGCAGGAGCTGACCACGCTGACGATCGACCGCCGGCCCGAGGGCGAGCCGGAGGTCGAGGTCCGGCGGGTCGAGACCTTCGAGGACTACCTGCGCGCGGTGGAGATCGACTGGGAGGTGTTCGAGGTGCCGCGCAGCCAGCGCGCGGGCCGGCGCGCGGCGGCGCCGGACGTCTGGCGGCGCCAGACGGCGCTCGGCAACGTCGTCTACCACCTCGCGCTCGTCGAGGGCGAGCCGGCCGGCTTCGCGCGCACCGTCCTCACGCCGGCGGGCGGGCTGATGCTGGGCGGCGCGACCCTGCGCCGCGCGCGCGGGCGCGGCGTCTACACGTCGCTCGTCCACGCCCGCTGGGCGGAGGTGGCCGCCCGCGGCGGCGCCTGTCTCGGCACCGCAGCCGGGTCGATGTCCGCTCCGATCCTCCGCAAGCTCGGGTTCGCGGAGCACGGCCGGGTCAGGCTGCTGCTCGACCGGTTGTAGGATCGGGACATGGCGACGACGGAGAACAGGTCAGAGATCGGCAAGCAGATCGTCGAGGACGCGAAGCGCTACGTCCTCTACTCGTGGAGCGTCCAGGACGCGATCAATCCGATCGCGGTCGAGCGCGCGGAGGGACGCCACTTCTACGACTACGACGGGAATCGCTACCTCGACTTCGCGTCGCAGCTCGTCAACGTCTCGATCGGCCACTCGCACCCCAAGGTGGTGCAGGCGATCAAGGACCAGGCCGAGAAGCTCGCGACGATCGGGCCGCCGATGGCGACCGAGAGCCGCTCGCGGCTCGGGCGGCTCCTCTCCGAGGTGACGCCGGGCGACCTGACGATGAGCTTCTTCACGAACGGCGGCGCCGAGGCGAACGAGAACGCCATCAAGCTCGCGCGCTGGTACACGGGCCGCCACAAGGTGATCGCCCGCTACCGCAGCTACCACGGCGCGACGGCGGGCTCGATCACGCTGACGGGCGACCCGCGCCGCTGGCCGGCCGAGCCCGGGATCCCCGGCGTCGTGCGCATGTTCGACCCGTACACGTACCGCTGCCCGGCGGGCCATCCCGACCCGTGTCCGGTCTGCACCGGCGCCCCGCACCTCGAGGAGATCCTCCAGTACGAGGGCCCCGACACCGTCGCGGCCGTCATCCTGGAGACGGTCACCGGGACGAACGGGATCATCGTGCCGCCGGACGGCTACCTCCAGGCGATCCGGGAGGTCTGCGACCGCCACGGGATCCTGCTCATCTGCGACGAGGTGATGGCCGGCTTCGGCCGCACCGGGAAGTGGTTCGCCTGCGAGAACTGGGACGTCGTCCCGGACATCCTCACCGTGGCCAAGGGGATCAACTCCGGTTACGTGCCGCTCGGCGCCATGGTCGTGCGCGAGCCGATCGCCGACTGGGTGCGCTCGCGCTACTTCGCCGGCGGACTCACGTACAGCGGGCACCCGCTCGCGTGCGCCTCGGCCGTCGCGTCGATCGAGGCGTTCCGGGAGGAGGGCATCGTCGACAACGCCGCCGCGATGGGCGACGTGTTCCGGACCGAGCTGGCGAAGCTCGCGGAGAAGCACCCGTCGATCGGCGAGGTGCGGGGGCTCGGCTGCTTCTGGGGCATCGAGCTCGTGCGCGACCGCGAGACGCGGGAGCCGCTCGTGCCGTTCAACGCCACCGGCGACGCGGCGAAGCCGATCGGCGCGGTGATGCGCCGGGCGCTCGACCGCGGACTGTACCTGATGACGCACTGGAACGTCGCCATGTGCTGCCCGCCGCTGACGATCACGCGCGACGAGCTCGCCGAGGCGCTCGACGCGCTCGACGACGCGCTGTCCGTCGCCGACGAGTTCGTGGCGTGAGCGCGGAGCTCCCACGGGAGCTCCGCGAGTACGCCTACACGCCCGACCGGTTCGCGGCGCTCAGCGACGAGCTCACGCGGTTCGCCGACGAGCGCGTGTGCGTCCTCGAAGGCAGCACGTTCGCGTCCGTCTCCGGCGTGCGGGTCGCGGCCGACGAGCTCCCGGGGCTCGTCGAGGAGGTGCGTGCGCGCGTGCCGGCCGACAAGCACCCGCACTGGTGGCTCGACCCGGAGACCGAGCCCGCCGACGCGGCCGAGCGGCTGCTCGAGCTCGGCCTCCGCACGCCCTCGGACGAGCACGAGTGGCTGCAGGCGGTCGTGACGACCGAGCCGCCGGCCGAGACGCCCGGCGTCGACGTCCGCCGCGTCGAGACGCCGGCGGAGTTCGTGCAGGCGCGGACGATCCTCTGGGACGTCGCGGGACGGGACGAGGCGTGGCGCGCGCGGGAGCGCCCGCGCCTCGAGTCGATGTTCGAGGCGCACGAGCGCAGCGGCACGCTGTCGCACTTCGTCGCGTACCTCGACGGCAAGCCCGCCGCGACGGCGAGCTCCGTCCACTCCGACCGCGGGAGCTTCCTGATCGGCGGCTGCGTCCTGCCGGAGGCGCGCGGCCACGGGCTCTACCGGGCGCTCGTCCGCGCCCGCTGGGACGCGGCGGTGGAGCGCGGCCGCCCGGCGTTGATCAGCCACGCCGTCCCCGAGACGTCGTATCCGATCCTCAAGCGGCTCGGCTTCGTCGACGCCGGCCGCCTGCGACGGCTCGAGGATCCTCAGACCTGCAGCGGCGCTTCGGGAGGGAGGTCGGGCGCCCGGCCGGGCGCGACCGGCGGAGCGTCGGGAACGACGGTCGGCTCGAGCGGCAGCGGGAGCTCCAAGCCGGCGACCCCCTCGACCAGCTCGGCGACGAAATAGAGCGGACGGCCCTTCGCCTCGTCGAAGATGCGGGCGACGTACTGGCCGATCATCCCGAGGCTCATGAGCTGGACGCCGCCGAGGAGCAGGACCACAACGAGCAACGACGTCCATCCCGGGGCCGCGTGGTCGGTCGCGAAGCGCGTGTAGAGCGTCCATGCCAGGAGGGGCGGGCACAGGGCGACGATCACGAAGCCGATCCACGTGACCAGCCGCACGGGCACCGTCGAGAACGACGTCAGCCCGTCGAGCGCGAGGCGGAGGGATCTGCGGAACGGATACTTGGACGTTCCCGCGAACCGCGGCTCACGCCGGTACGGCACGCCGACCTGGCGGAAGCCGACCCATGTCGTCATGCCGCGCAGATAGCGAGCACGCTCCGGCATCGCCGCCAGGGCCTCGCACACGCGGCGCGAGAGGAGCCGGAAGTCGCCAACGTTCTCGGGGATGTCGATCCCGGCCACCCGGCGGAGGACCTTGTAGTAGAGGTGCGCGGTGAGGAGCCGGAAGCGGCTCTCGCCCTGGCGCTCCTCCCGGACCGCGTACACGACGTCGTAGCCCTCGCGCCAGCGCGCGACGAGGGCGGGGATGAGCTCGGGCGGGTCCTGGAGGTCGGCGTCGAGGATGACGACTGCCGCGCCGCGGGCCGCGTCGAGGCCGGCCGTCAGGGCCGCCTGGTGGCCGAAGTTGCGTGAGAGACGGACGAGGCGCACCCGTGCGTCCGCCGCCACGAGGTCGGTCATGATCCCCCAGCTCCCATCCGTCGAGCCGTCGTCGACCAGCACGAGCTCCCAGGCGTCCTCGCGCGCGAGCGCCTGGGTCAGCCGGCGATGCAGCTCGAGCAAGGTCTCCTGTTCGTTGAAGACCGGTACGACGACCGAGAGCATGCGCACCGACTGTAGCGCTCAGGGAACGGCGTCGCCGAAGAGCGCGTAGCCGGTCAGCGCCACCGTCGCGGCGACGCCGAGCGCTTCGCCCTCGGCCGCGGCGAGCGCCGCCGGCCAGAGGACGTACCAGGGGCGGAGGAGGCTCGTCAGCATGCACAGGGCCGCCGCGGCGAACGCGAGACGGGAGGTGCCGCGGCGCCAGGCCTCACGGAAGAGCACCGCGTAGAGCAGCAGGAAGACGACCCCGCAGAGCGCCACGGCGTAGCGATGGCGGAGCCCCGCCTCGGTCAGGAAGTGCACGCCGCCGAGCGGTGAGGTCCCGTGGGCGCCCTCGGCCGCGCCGGTGGCCCAGCCGGCGCCGAAGACGGCCGTCGAGACGACGGCGATCGCGACCCCGGCGCCGACGAGACCGGCCCAGAACGCGCGCGGCCGGCGGAAGCGGTGGCGCGCCAGATCCAGCGGCAGCAAGATCGCACCGACGCCCTTGAACGCCGCGGAGACGGGCCACAACGCACCGGCCGGCGCCGGGCGGGAGGTGAGGAGGGCGCCGACCAGCGCCACCATCATCCAGGCGTCGCTGTGACCCCCGCCCGCGTAGTGGAGAGCGACGAGCGGGTTCCAGCCGAGCACCACAAGCCCTCTCGGACTGCGCGCGACGAAGGCGAGAAGGACGAGGAGGACGCCGATCCCGGCGGCGGCCAGAATGCGATAGCCGACCTCGGCCGCCGTCCGCGACGACCCGGCGGCCGCCGAGGGCGCGGCGCCGAGCACGACCCACGCCGGCCCGTACGGCTCCGTCTGGGTCCGCCACTGCACGGAGGCCGCCTGGGTGCCGGGGTCGTCGGGATGGGCGGACGGCGTGTCGCGGTACGGGTTCCCGTGGTGGACGAAGGCGAGCCGCGCCTCGGCCCAGTAGAGGTAGGCATCGCGCGAGAGGAGCAGCGGTCCCGCGAGCGGCGCGACCTGGACGACGACGGCGACGGCCAGCGCCAGCCGCAACCGGATCCCGGAGCTGCGGGCCACCCAGACTGCGAGGACGTAGGCGCCGTAGCCGACGATCGCAGCGAGGATCCAGACCGAGCGCCACCTCCCGGCCGGATCGACCGGCGAGGAGTCGGCCAGCGTCGCATGCCGCGCCGCGACGACCGCCGCGATCGTCGAGGCGGCGGCGAGCCCTGCCAGCACCGCCGGCGGCAGTCCTCGCCACCCGGCGACCTTCGTGCCGGGCAGCGTCGCGTCCATGCCGCCATCCTACGGCGGCGACCGGCGCCTCTATTCGACGGGAAGCACGTCGCCCGCGCGGTAGAGGGCGACGAACGTGTCGACGACGTCCGGGTCGAACTGGCTGCCGGACGCCTCGACGAGCCGGCGCACGGCGTCGTCGCTCGAGAGCGCGCGGCGGTACGGCCGGTCGGTGACCATCGCGTGGAAGGCGTCGCAGACGAGCACGATGCGCGCCTCGACCGGGATCGTCGCACCCGTCTTGCCGTCCGGGTAGCCGAGGCCGTCCCAGCGCTCGTGACAGGCCCGCACGATCGGCCGCACGTCGGCGAGCCGGTCGATCGGCTCCAGGATCTTCTCGCCGAGCGCCGGGTGCTGCTTGATCACCGCGAACTCCTCGTCGGTGAGCGGGCCGGGCTTCTGGAGGATCTCGGACGGGATGCCGATCTTGCCGATGTCGTGGAACAGCGCCGCGAGCTCGAGCCGCTTGAGCCCGTCGCGGTCGAGCTCGAGCACGCGGCCGACGCGCATCGCCATGTCGGTGATCCACCGCGCGTGCGAGGACGTGTACTCGTCGTTCGCCTCGAGCGCGTTCGCGAGCGCCGCGACGGTCGACACGAACGTCCGCTCGAGCCCCTCGTAGTGCTCGGCGCTCTCGATCGCGAGCTTCGCCTGGTGGGCGAGGCCGGCGAGCAGCCGGAAGTGGCGGTCGTCGAGCTCCTTGTCGCCGATCGACGCGGTCAGCGCGGCGACGCGGTTCCCCTCCAGGTGGAGCGGCGCGACCACGGTCCGCTGCACCCAGTCGTCCTTGCCGCCGACCAGCTCCGCGACGGCCTCGCGCTCGATCACGAACGGGCCGTCGTGCTGGGCGAGCCAGGCGTGGGCCGTCGCGTGCGGGAGGCTTCGCCACGTCCAGTTCTCGAGGAACTCGTACCCGTGGGTGGCGCGGGCGACGAGGTCGCCGGGCGGGGCCTCGTCCTCGATCCACAGCAGCGCGCGCGGGGTGTCGAGCACGCGCGCGCAGACGTCGACGCAGCGGCCCAGAACGTCCTCGGGCGACTCGGCGGTGGCGAGCTCGCGGCTCGCGTCGAGCAGGGCGTTCGCGATCTCCGCCGCCTCGTGCTGCCGCCAGTAGAGACGCGACTTCTGCAGCGCGACGGACGCCTGGTAGCTGAAGGCCGAGAGCAGGCGGCGCTCCTCGTCTCCGTCCCGCAGCGTGTCGACGACGATGCGGCCCGCGATGCCGTCGCCCTCGACGAGCGGCTCGGACAGGCCCTCGGCGAGCGGCTCGCCGACCGAGGCCACGCACACGTCGTCCAGCCAGAGCGACGCGCGCTCCGAGCCGAGCAGCGAGGCGGCGGTCACCGCCGTGTGCTCGCAGATCTCCTCGAACGTCGTCGCATGGGAGACCTCGTCGGCGAACGCGAGCAGCGCCTTGGCGCTCTCGGCCTCGCGCCGCTGCTGCTCGTAGAGACGCGCGTTCTCGAGCGCGACCGACGCCTGGCCGGCGAGCACCTCGAGCAGGCGGACGTCGTCCTCGTCGAACTGGTCCAGCCCGAGCTTCGAGATCGTGATCACGCCGGTGACCCGCGAGCCGTAGCGCAGCGGGACCGCGACGAGCGACTCCTCGAGGTCGTCGGTGCCGGGAATCCGGTGGCCGAACTTCGACTCGAGCGCGTTCGGGACGAGGAGCGACTCGCCCGTCGCCGCGGCGTGGCCGGTGATGCCGTGGCCGACCTTGATCGTGTAGGCGTTCGCCGGCCCGCCTGCGCGCGCGTCCAGGTCGCCGACGAAGGCGATCGGCCGCAGCTCGTCGCCGTCGCAAAGCGTCACGCGGCAGTTGTGGTAGTCGATCAGCAGCCGCAGCTCCGTGGCGATCGTCTCGGCGATCTGGCGCACGTCGTTGAGCCGGTTCAGCTTGCCCGCCAGCGACTGCAGCATCTTCATGTGCGCGATCGAGCGGATGTCGCGGCCGGCGGTCGCCGCCGCCGGGCGCTCGGTCGCGCCGTCGTCGTAGAGGACGACCTGGTCCTTCCCGCGCGCCTTCGCGGCCATCATCGCCGCCTCCGCGCAGGCGACCAGCTCGCGGGGGTTCATCGCGTGCTCCGGGCCCTGGGCGACGCCCATCGAGAGCGTGACGTGCCCGGACGGCTCGAACTCGACCTCGCGCAGGCGCTCCGAGAGCCGCTTCGCCAGGCCGAGGGCGTCGGTCGCGTTGCAGGACGGCATGATCACGCCGAACTCCTCGCCGCCGACGCGGCAGACGACGTCCGACCCGCGCACGACCTCCCGGGCCACCCGCGCGACGCCGATCAGGAGCTGGTCGCCGGCGCCGTGGCCGTACACGTCGTTGACGCGCTTGAAGTCGTCGAGGTCGAACATCAGCACCGCGCACGAGTCGTGCGCACGCGACACGCGGGTGAGCTCCGACCGGAGGCGCTCGTGGAAGTAGCGGTGGTTGTAGAGGCCGGTGAGCGAGTCGGTCTGCGCGAGGTGCTCGAGCCGCGCGCGGATCTGCGCGTTGTCGAGGGCGAGCGCGGCCGCGTCGGCGAACCACTTGGCGAGCTCGAACTCGTGCTCGAGGAACCGCGCGGTCTCCCCGATGCGGTAGATGTTGAGGACGCCCTTGAGCGTCCCGCGCGCGACGAGCGGGACGATGATGACCGCCTCCGGCTCGTTCGGCGTTCCCGGCACGACGGCGGTGCGCGGGTCGAGGTGGGCGTGGTTCGTCCAGACGGGGCTCCGGTGCTCGGCCGCCCAGCCGGTCAGGCCCTCGCCGAAGCGGGGGCGTTCGCGGAGGATCTCGTCCTCGTACGCGTGCGTCCGCGCCACGACCGGGATCAGCTCGCGCGCGTCCTCGTCGGCCTCGTAGATGTGCAGCGCCTCGTACGGCATGAGGTCTCCGAGGGTGTGCGTGATGCGGTCGAGGAGCGCGTCGAGGCTCTGCTCGGACAGGACGTGGTGGAAGACCTCCGCCAGGCGGCGGTACGACTCGACGAGCGCCTCGGGACGGCCGCTCCCGCCCTCCGGCGCGGGAAGCGGAAGGGGCACTGGGACCGCAGCGGACTGCCCTGGCTGAGCCATTTCCAGGGGTATCGGCTGCTCACTGCCCACAGTTGAGGGCGATCGTACGGCGTCTCAGAGCAAGCCGCAGGCCCGCGCGCTGTTCGGCCAGGGCCAGAACCCGCGCCCCGACCGGTACGCGCGTTCCGCCACCTCGAGCTGCGCCCACGCGGGCCAGCCGTCCGCCGTCCCCCAGCGGGCGAGGTAGTCCGATCCGTACGTGCGCATGAACGGCCAGTCCATCTGGAGACCGCCGTAGTAGCCGTTGCCGGTGTTGGCCGTCCAGGAGCCCTCGAATCGGTGGATGCAGAGGAACTCGCCGTCGAGCGGGTCCGACGCGTCGAGGAGCCCGCGCCGCGGGTGCGCCGCCCGCCGCGCGCGGAGCGGATGGGCGGCGACGAGGAGCGCCGCGGCGGCCGAGCGGCGCTCCCAGAGCGCGAGGGTCCGTTGGGCGCTCGGGCCGCGGGCGGAGGCGAACCGCTTCGACACCCTCCCGGGGTAGATGCGCCGGAGGTCGACCGTCAGCGTCCGGTCGAAGGCGATGCGGGCGCCCAGGACGGCGTGCAGCTTCGGCGCATGCGGCAGCTTCCGGTGGGTCTGGCGCCGCAGCCGCGCCAGCGCATGGCCGCGGGCCTCGTAGGCGGTCCGCTGCCACTGCTCGAGCGTCCACTCGAGGTAGGACGGGTCGCTGCTGCGGCGGTACGAATAGGACGTCGGCGTCCGCGGCTCCTCCGCGACGCGCTGGAACGTCCAGGCGAGTAATCGATAGCGGTCGACGTCGGCGCGGGCCGCCCGCACCTGCGTCGCGGTCGCCGTCGCCCGCGCAGCGCCGGCGTCGGCGCGGCCGGCGGTTCCGGCCAGCACGATCGTGGTCCCGAGCCCGAGCAGGCTCAGGGAGAGCAAGAGACGCACAGGTTGTAGTCCTCCTTTGGCCCGAAGGTCCGCAGTTCGGCTCGCTGGAGTGTCCGGAGGGCGGTGTCTGGGCACGACGTGCCCCCGGCAGACCGGGGCACCCTAGCGACCCTGACCGGGCCGCCGCCGAGAAGCTGTAAAGCGTCTGTTAGCGGAAGAGGTCGCGCTCGGGCTCGATCACGAGCTCCGTCGCGGCGCCGTCGCCGGCCGGCGCGAGGCCGCGGACGACCACGGCGGGCACGCCCTCGGCCTTGCCGCGCGCCAGGTCGGCGGCCGACGCGATCTCGTCGGCGACGGCGATCTGGGTCGAGCGCAGGACGCGCCCGCCACGGTCCGGGGTCCCGCGCAGGTCGACGAGCGGGGCGAGGCCGCTGACGCCGATCGCGACGTCGGTCGTGCCGTGCCGGAACGGCCGCCCGAACGAGTCCGAGACGATCGTCGCGACCTCGCGCCCGGTGAGCTCGCGCAGTCGCTCGCGCAGCCCGCGCGCGCTCGCGTCCGGATCCAGCGGGAGGAGGACCAGCTCGTCCTCCGCCGCCGCGTTGGAGTGGTCGACGCCGGCCGACGCGCACACGAAGCCGTGCCGGGTCTCCGCGATCACGAGCGGCGGGCGCTCGCGCACGACGCGCCGCGCCTCGCGGAGGATCGCCTCGAGCTCGCGCGGGTCGCGCTCGCCGGCGGCGAGCTCGCGCGCCCGGTCGGAGGCCTCGAGGTCGGCCAGCCGCACCACGCGGCCCTCGGCCTTCGACACCACCTTGTGCGCGACGACGACCACGTCGCGATCCGCGAGGTCGATGTGCCCGGCGACCAGCGCGGCGAGGTCGTCGCCCTCCCGCACCTCGGGCAGGCCCCGCACCGGCAGGATCTGGATCACTGGAGCCCGGTGACGCGGAGGCCCGCATGGGCCTTGTAGCGGCGGTTCACGTTCACGATCACCGCCGTCAGCCCCTCCAGGGCGCGCGCGCCCGCGAGCGGGCCGACGTCGACCGCGCGCCCGGCGACGAGCCGTCCGGCGAGCTGCAGGACGAGCTCCTTCGCGGCCGCGTCGTCCCCGCAGACGAGCGCGTCCTCGTCGGGTGCGTCCTCGTCGAGGTTGGCAGCGGCGATCGAGTGGAGGCCGGCGACGACCGGCCCGGAGACGACCTGCTGCACCCGTTCGGCGAGGCTCAGCGCGTCGGCGTCCGGCAGGGCCCCGACGCCCTTCTCGAAGCGGATCGCGGTCGCCACGGACAGGAGCGGCGTCTCGCCGAGCGCGCCGGCGACCTCGCGCGCCGTGTCGAGCGCGGCGTCGGCCTTCACGGCGAGGATGGCGAGGTCGGCGCCGACGACGGCGTCCGCGTTCGCCTTCCCTTCGGCGTTCGCGCCGAGCTCGGCCGCGGCCGCGGCCGCGCGGTCGGCGTCGCGAGAGCCGATCACGACGGTGTCGCCGCCGAGCGCGACCAGGCGGCCCGCCAGCGCCCGGCCGAAGCTGCCCGTCCCGCCGAGGATCGCAACCCTCACGCGGGAGCTCCGGCGGCGTCGAGCGCCGCGGCGGCGAGGCGGCGCGCGGCGTCGGCGTCGCGCATGAGCGTCGCCGTGACGACCGTGCGCACACCCGCGGCCGCGACCGCTTCGGCATCGGCCGCGTCGACGACGAGGACGTCGATCAGGCCCTCGTAGCAGGACGCGACATGGGCGGGGGCGGTCCCTCCGGCGAGGCGGGTCAGCATCCGGTCGGCCGGTCCCTTCACCGCACGGCCGCCGATCAGCGGACTGACGGCGACGCAGGGCGCCGACCGGTCGGCGAGCGCCCGGCGAATCGGCTCGACGGCCAGGATCGGGCCGATCGACACGTAGGGATTGCTCGGCGCGACGAGGATCACGTCGGCCTCGTCGAGCGCCTCGAGCACGCCCGGCGCGGGCCGCGCGTCGGGCGCGCCCGCGTAGTGCACGGCGTCGACCTCGTCGCGGTGGCCGCGGCCGACGAACCACGTCTGGAACGGGAAGGTCCCGGCCGGTGTCTCGACGAACGTCCGCAGCGGGTCGTCGGTGGCCGGCAGCAGCGCGGCGCCGAGGCCGACCGCGTGGGCGAGGTGCTCCGTCACCTCCGACAGCGTCGCGCCCTCGCGCAGGAGCTGCGTGCGGACGAGATGGAGGCCGAGGTCGCGGTCGCCGAGCCGGAACCACGCCTCGCCCCCGAGCTCCGCGACCGTCTCGAGCGCGTTCCAGGTCTCCCCGGCGCGGCCCCAGCCGCGCTCGTCGTCGGAGAGGCCGGCGAGCGTGTAGAGGATGCTGTCGAGGTCGGGCGAGACGTGCAGCCCGAGCACCTCGAGGTCGTCGGCGACGTTGCCGACGATCGTCACGTCGGCGGGGTCGACCACACCGACCACGCCGCGCAGGAACCGTGCTCCGCCGACGCCGCCCGACAGGACGGCGACCCTCACGCCGCCGCTCCGAG
>DASZWI010000258.1:0-11887 GCA_035546715.1 Gaiellaceae bacterium
CACCGTCGCGAACATCGTCATCACCGTCTTCAAGCTCCGCGCCCCCGGCATGTCGATCAACCGCATGCCGCTCTTCTGCTACGCGATGCTCGCAGCGTCGCTCGGGCTCCTGTTCGCGCTGCCGCTGCTCTCCGCCGACACGATCTTCCTCTTCCTCGACCGGAACGTCGGCACGCACTTCTTCGACGTCGCCCAGGGCGGCTCGGCCTACCTGTGGCAGCACCTCTTCTGGATGTTCGGCCACCCCGAGGTCTACATCCTGATCGTCCCTGCCTTCGGCATCGCGACGGAGATCATCCCCGCGTTCACACAGCGGCGCGTGACGGCGTTCCCGCTCGTCGCGATCGCCGAGCTGCTCGTCGTCTTCATCGGCTTCGGCGTCTGGGCGCACCACATGTACGCGACCGGCATGCCGACGATCACCGCGGTCTTCTTCGGCGCCGCGACCGCGATGGTGGTGATCCCGTCGACGATCCAGGTCTTCGCCTGGTGCATGACGATGATCCTCGGCACGGCGCAGTTCCGAACGCCGCTCCTCTTCATCGCCGGCTTCATCTTCATGTTCGTGATGGGCGGCCTCACCGGGATGATGTTCGTGGCGATCCCGTTCGACCAGCAGGTCACGGACACGTACTTCGTGATCGCCCACTTCCACTACATCATCTTCGGCGCCGCCGTCTTCCCGATCTTCGGCGGCCTCTACTACTGGTTCCCGAAGGTGACCGGGAAGCTCTACTTCGAGCGGCCCGGGCAGATCAGCTTCTGGATCATCTTCGTCGGGACGAACCTCCTGTTCTTCCCGATGCACATCGTCGGCCTGCTGGGGATGACCCGGCGCGAGTACACGTACCCCACCGGGCTCGGCTGGACCGCCTACAACCTGGCCGAAACGATCGGCGGGTTCCTGACGGCGGTCGGGATCCTCGTGCTGCTCGGCAACCTCGCGGTCTCGTACCTCCGCGGCGAGGACGCCGGCCCCGACCCCTGGCACGGCGCGACGCTCGAGTGGACGACCTCCTCGCCGCCGCCGCCCTACAACTTCGCGGTCGTCCCGAAGGTCTCGAGCGCGTACCCGAACTGGGACGACGCCGACCGCGCCGAGGACCGGCTGAAGCTGGCCCGGAACGTGCTCGTGCTCTCCGACGGCCACGCGCAGCCCGCGACGACGCCGATCGACGGCACCTTCGACGAGATCGTCGAGATGCCGCACGACTCGCCGTGGCCGCCGCTGCTCGGGCTGTCCCTCTTCCTCGTGTTCCTGATGCTGCTGCTCGGCAAGTACGGCGTCGCCGGGATCATGGGGATCCTCTGCCTGCTGACGCTCCTCGGCTGGCACGCGAAGGAGCCGCAGGAATCGTGAGCGGGAACGAGTACGTCGCCGGCGGCCGCGCGGTCGGCCAGGTGCCGCGCACGACCGCGGCCGACTCGACGGCCGCCGTCGTCGAGGCGCTCGCGCGCCGCACCGGTCCGCCCACGGCGTTCTGGGGGATGCTGATGCTCGTCGCGAGCGAAGGCGTCCTCTTCGGCGCGATGGTCGGCTCGTTCTTCTACCTGCGGTTCAACCACCGCGCCTGGCCGCTGCCCGGCGATCCGCGGCCCGCGGTGGCCGTGCCCCTGATCCTCGTCGCCTGTCTCACCGCCTCGGGCGTCCTGATGGAGCTCGCCTGGCGGGCCGTGCGGGTCGGCCGCCTCGGCGCGACCCGGCTGCTGCTCGCGACCGCGCTCGTGGTGCAGACCGGCTACTTCGCCTACGAGGCGCACGACTTCGCCGACCAGCTGCACGACCTGTCGATCTCGCGCGACGCGTACAGCTCGATCCACTTCACGCTGCTCGGCGCCGACCACGCGCACGTGTTCGCCGGCCTCCTGCTGGACCTCTGGCTGCTGGGCAAGCTCGCCCGCGGCCTGACCACGTACCGCGCGAACGCCGTCCACGCGATCGCCTGGTACTGGATCTTCGTCGTCGTCCTCACCTGGGTCGTGACCGGGACCGTCCTCTCGGCGGCCGCATGAGGCTGCAGCGGCTCGCCGTCCTCCAGTGGGTCGGGCTCCTCGCGGGGGCGCTCGCGTGGACGACGGCCCACCTCGCCGGCATCGGCATCAACCAGGCGGAGTGCAACGCCGGCAGCGCGAACTGGACGATCGCCCACGACTGGTGGCAGGGGACGCTCGCGGTCGTCGCGATCGCGTTCATCCTCGGCGCCGAGGCCTGCGCGATCCTCGCCTTCCGCGGCACGCGCGGCGCGGAGTTCGGCGACGGCCCGCCCGAGGACGGCTGGGCCGGGGCACGCAAGCCGACGCGCATCCACTTCTTCAGCGTCGCCTCGATGGTCGCGAACGGGATCTTCCTCATGATCATCGTCCTCGACGGCGTCGCCAACCTCGTCGACGTGGCGTGCAGGCAGGGATGACGACGAGGCGCGCCGCCTGGCTGGTCGCTCTCCTCGCGCTCGTCGCGGCCGTCCCGGCCGCGGCCGCGCCGACGCCGCTCGTCGAGCTCGGCCGCCACCTGTACGGCCAGCACTGCGTGGCCTGCCACGGGATGAACGGCGTCCGCACGCCCCGCGCGATCGGGTTCGGCCGGTCGCGGACACAGACCGAGCAAGAGGCCGTCGCGCCGTCGCTCGTCGGGGTCGGGGCGCTCGCGGCCGACTTCTACCTGCGCACGGGCTACATGCCGCTCCCGCACCTGGGGCTCCAGCCGCGCCGGGCCCGCGTCCTCTTCACCGAGCGCCAGCTCCGGGCGCTCGTCGGCTACGTCGCCTCCCTCGGCCCCGGCCCGAAGGTGCCCACGCCGCACCCGCAGCGCGGGAACATCAGCGCGGGCCTCCACCTCTTCACCGACCACTGCGCCGGCTGCCACCAGATTGCCGCCGAGGGCGGGTACGTCACCGGCGCGGTCGCGCCGCCGCTCGAGGAGGCGACCTCGACGCAGATCGCGGAGGCGGTGCGGATCGGGCCGTACGTGATGCCGCGCTTCTCGACGAAGGCGATCACCGACCGCCAGCTCGACTCGATCATCGCCTACGTGCTGTACGCGAAGCACCCCGACGACCGCGGCGGCTGGGCGCTCGGACACCTCGGCCCGGTGCCCGAAGGGCTCGTGACCTGGTTCGTCGCGGCGGCGGCCCTCGTCCTGACCTGCATGGCGATCGGGAAGCGGCTGAAGCATGGGTAGGGCGAAGGACGTCCTGATCTCCGCCGCGCTGCTGGTCGTCGGGCGGCACAGGCGGCCCCGGCTGGGCGACGGCGAGCGCATCGTCCCGGACGGACCCGCCGAGCGCGGCTGGGAGTCGGTGGCGATCGTGCTCTTCGGCCTCGCCGCGCTGAGCGCGCTCGCGTTCCCGATCCTCTACGGGCTCGACGTCTCTCCGTCGACCCAGCTCCTCGGCATCTCCCTCGGCCTGTCGCTCGTCCTCGCCGGCGCCGGTCTCGTCGTCACGGCGCACAAGCTCGTCGTGACCGAGGAGATCGAGGAGGACTACCCGCCCGAGGAGCATCCCGAGGAGCAGGAGCTCGTCGATCGGATCGTGCAGGAGAGCGGCGGCAGGCTCACCCGCCGCCGGCTCTTCGGGCTCGCGCTCGGCGGGGCCGGCGGCGCGATCGCGCTCGCGCTCGTGACGCCCGTCGTCTCGCTCGGGCCCGTCTTCCGGATCTCGCCGCTCCTCGGGACGCCCTGGCGGCGGGGCCGCCGGCTCGTCGACGAGGACGGCCGCCCATGGCTCGCGTCGGACATCGAGGAGAACGACTTCTACACCGCGTTCCCGGAGGGCGCCGACGACGAGGAGCTCGGCTCGCCGCTGATCCTCGTCCGCCTGCCGAAGCACGCGCTGAGGCTCCCGGAGCACCTGCGCGACTTCCCGGCGAACGGGATCGTGGCGTACTCGAAGATCTGCACGCACGCAGCCTGCGCGATCTCGCTCTACCGGACGCCGCTCTTCGCGCAGGACGAGCCGCGGCGGGCGCTCGTCTGCCCGTGCCACTACTCGACGTTCGATCCGGCCGACGGCGGCTCCGTCATCTTCGGCCCGGCCGGCCGGAAGCTGCCGATGCTCCCGATCCATGTCGACCGGAAGGGCCACCTCCGGGCCGCCGGCAACTTCGACGAGCCGGTCGGCCCGAGCTGGTGGGGCGTCCGTCTGAGGAAGCCGAACCCATGATCCGGAAGGTCGTTCGCTTCGTCGACCAGCGCAGCGGCGGAGCGCCGCTGCTGCGGAAGACGCTGCGCTACCTCTTCCCCGACCACTGGTCGTTCCTGCTCGGCGAGGTGGCGCTGTACGCGTTCGTCGTGCTCGTCGCGACCGGGACGTACCTCGCGCTCTTCTACTCCGACAGCACCGCGGAGGTGAGGTATCACGGCCCCTACAGGCCGCTGCAGGGGCAGGAGATGACGGAGGCCTACCACTCGGTGCTGAACATCTCGTTCAGCGTGCGGGCCGGGCTGCTGATCCGCCAGACGCACCACTGGGCCGCCGACGTCTTCGTGGCGGCGATCCTGCTGCACCTGCTGCGGATCTTCTTCACGGGGGCGTACCGCAAGCCGCGCGAGCTGACGTACCTGCTGGGGCTGTCGATCCTCGGCGTCTCGCTGCTCGAGGGCTACCTCGGGTACTCGCTGGTCGACGACCTCCTGTCGGGCATGGGCCTGGCGATCGGCTACGCCGTCGCCGTCTCGATCCCCTTCGTCGGGGCCAACCTCGCCGAGCTGATCTGGGACGGCCCGTTCCCCGGGACGCACGCGTTCTTCTCGCGCATGTACATCGCGCACGTCTTCATCTTCCCGATCCTGATCGCGGTGCTCCTCACCGCGCACCTCGCTCTCGTCGCCCTGCGGCACCACACGCAGTTCAGGGCGGGGCCGCGGCAGACCGAGCGGAAGATCGTCGGCATGCCGACGTTCCCGGGGCAGACGCCGCGGTCGCTGGGCCTGTTCCTGATCACCGCCGGCGTGCTGTTCCTGCTCGGCGGGCTCGCGCAGATCAACCCCGTGTGGCTCTGGGGGCCGTACCACACCTACTCGTCGACGAACGGGGCGCAGCCGGACTGGTACCTCGGCTGGCTGATCGGCGCGCTCCGCCTCATGCCGGGGTGGGACTTCGCGATCGGCCGCTACACGGTCATCCCGAACCCGTTCTGGGGCGGCGTGCTCTTCCCGCTGGCCGTCTTCGGCTTCCTGCTCGGCTGGCCCTGGGTCGAGAGGCGGTTCGTCAGCCACGACTACGGCTACCACAACCTGCTCGACCGGCCGCGCGACGCTCCGATCCGCACCGGCATCGGCGTCGGGGTCTTCACCTTCGTCGCGATGATCTTCGTCGCCGGCGCGGCCGACCGGATCGACGTGCTCTTCGGGTGGAGCTACACGTCGCAGATCTGGACGTACCGGATCGCCATCTGGCTGGTGCCGATCGCGATTGGCGTCGTCGCCCACCGGGTCTGCGTCGAGCTGCTCGAGGGCGAGCAGGCGGAGCGCTCGCGCAGGCTGGCCGAGGAGCTGGCGCGCCGCGACGGGGAGCGGCATACGCTCGAGGAGCCCGCCTGATGCTCACCGTCCTCCAGCAGAAGCTGGCGGAGGCGCACGGCCTCGCCGTCGCCGCGACGGCGGTGGCGCGCAAGGTCGAGGAGCTCGTCGACGACCCCGAGCTGGTGCGCCTCCTGCACGGGCTGGAGCGCGACGCCGAGGAGACGCGGGCGCGCTGCCTGCTCGTCGAGCGGCGCTTCGGAGCGGAGCTCGCGACCGAGCTCCTCCAGCACGCCAACTCGACGCACCACCGCGGCGCCGACCTGGTCGGCGCCTGGTTCAAGGCGGGCACCGACCCGGTGACGGCGTGGGCCTTCCTGGCGATGGGCGAGGCCGGCGAGGTCGCGACCTGGTCGGCCGTGGCCTCGCTCGCCGAGCGCGGCGCGGACGCGGACGCGGACGCGCTCGAGCTGGCAGCCTGGGCGCTGCCGCTGCAGGAGCGGCATCTCGAGAACGTGCTCACCGCGTCGGTGCGGCTGGCGGACGCGTTCGAGCCGTCGGCGCCGCGCTGGGGGTAGACGCTGCCGGCGCGCCGGGCCCGCGCTGTCCCCATACTGAGCGTCCCGGTGATCTCCCTCCTCGGCAACATCTCGCTCGACCTCGAGCCCTCGCCGCACGCCGGCGGCGGGCCGTATCACGGCGCGCGCGCCCTCTACCGGCTGCGCGTGCCGGCGCGGATCGTCGCCCGGTGCGCGATCGGCGACAAGGCGCTCCTGCTGCCTCCGCTCGTCCGCCTCGGAACCCCGGTGCGCTACGTCGAGGGGGCGGCGACGACGACGTTCGCCTTCCACTACGAGGGCGACCGGCGGATCATGCGGATCGAGGCGATCGGCGACACCTGGCAGCCCGACGACCTGCCGCCGCTGCCGCCGTCCGTCTCCTGGGTGCACGTGGCGCCGCTCGCCCGCGACGAGTTCCCCGCTGCGACGCTGGCCGCCCTCGCCCGGCGCTACCGCGTCTCGTTCGACGGCCAGGGGCTCGTGCGCGTGCCGGAGGTCGGCCCGCTCCGGCTCGACGACGCCTACGACCCGGAGCTGCTGCGCCACCTGCGAGTGCTGAAGCTGGCGGAGGAGGAGGCCGAGGCGGTCGGCGACGTCACGAAGCTGCAGGTGCCGGAGGTGATCGTCACGCGCGGGTCGCGCGGCTCGACGGTCTACGTCGGCGGCCGCTCGGAGGACGTCCCCGCGCATGCGCTCGACGTCGATCCGACCGGCGCGGGCGACGCCTTCATGACGGCGTACGTCGTCGCGCGCAGCACCGGCCTGACGCCGGTCGGCGCGGCCCGGCGGGCTACGGCGGTCGTCGCGTCGGTGCTCGCCCAGGGGCCGTGGTGAGCCTCGTCGTCGCCACGGAGAGCGGCGCGTTCGAGGTCGACCTCGACGACGAGACCGTCGAGCCGTGGACGGCGGAGGTGCCCGCGGCGCCGGATCCTCCCGCCCTGAACCTGCCGCGCGTCGTCGCAGCCGCCGCGGCCGGATCGACGGTGGTCGCGGTCGTCGACGCCAAGCCTCCGCTGCTCGTGTCGCACGACGCGGGCTCGACCTGGCGCGAGTCCGGTCGCGGGCTGCCGGCCGGGCAGGCCGTGGCGCTGTCGGAGGAGGATCCCGACACGGTCGTCTACGCGGCGCGCAACCGCCTCTACGTCTCGCGGAACGGCGGTGTCTTCTGGGCCGCGCTCGCCGTCGAGCTGCCCGCGATCGTCGGCGTCTCGTTCAGCGCAGGCTGAACTCGCCGCGGGCGACCGTGACGGCGGAGCCGCCGACGCGGACCCGCTCGATTCGCTCAGGCGCCCCCTCGACCTGTGCGTAGAGCGTGGACGGCCGGCCGATCTCGGCGCCCTGCTTGATCTCGATCTCCTGCTCGAAGTCGATCCAGCCGTGCCGCGCGAGGTGGACGGCGAGCGGCCCGGCGGCGGAGCCGGTGGCGGGGTCCTCGTCGACGCCGTGGTTCGGCGCGAACATCCGCGTCTTGAACCCGCGGCCGTCGCGGGCGAAGCAGTTGACCCCATCCGCGGTGGCGCGCGCGAGGGCGGCGAAGTCGGGTGTCAGAGCCGCGACCTGGTCGGCCGACTCGAGCGCCACGTAGACGTGGCCGGGGCCGAGGTCGTAGCGCTCGACGGGCAGCTCCGAGCGCTCGACGCCGACCGCCGCGAGGATGGCGTCGACGTTCTCGGCCGGCGCCCATGTTGGGAGCGGCTGGTCCATCCGGCCGAAGACGATCTCCGGCCCTTCCCGCTCGAGCTCCACGGGCACGACGCCCGTCTGCGTCTCGATGCGGATGACGATCTTCGACAGCGGCCCGCCGAGCACGAAGGCCGCGCCGAGCGTCGGGTGGCCCGCGAACGGCAGCTCCCGCACGGGCGTGAAGATGCGGACGCGGACGTCGGCGTCGGAGGTCGACGCCGGCAGCACGAAGACCGACTCGCTGAAGCTCATCTCCTTCGCGAGCGCCTGCATCGTCAGCGGATCGAGGTCGCGGGCGTCCGTGAAGACGGCGAGTTGGTTGCCGGCCAGCGGCACGTCGGTGAAGACGTCGCAGACGACGTAGCGGAAGCGGCGCATGGCCTGACTCTATGCGCAGGCGCTCCTCCGGCCGGCCCGCATCGTCCCCTCGGGACCACTGTGCCGGTGTCCCCCTCCCCATGGGTCCCCATGTGCCGGGGGACACAGGCCCAATCCGCTTTCGGCCATGCCTGTTCGGAGCGGCGGCAGCTTCGCCCGGTCCCCTAAGGTGCAGCGGTGTCCGCGCCGATCCTCCAGCCGGGCGCGGAGCCGCCCGCCGAGGCAGCGGGCGACGCGCACGAGCACGCCGACGACGAGCTTATCGTCGCGCGGAGTCCGAGCCGCCTCGCACTGCAGCGGCTCCGGCACGACAAGGTCGCGGTTGCGTCGTGCGCGGTGATCGTCTGCACGGCGCTGCTCGCCGTCTGCGCGCCCCTCATCGCCCGGGCGACCGGGTATCCGCCGAACCAGCAGGACCTCGTCCACGGCCTCAGCCCCGACGGCATCCCGCTCGGACCGAACCGGCACTACCTGCTCGGCACCGACGACCTCGGCCGCGACATCCTGGTCCGGATCGCCTACGGCGCTCAGATCTCGCTTCTCGTCGGCGTCGTCGCCACGGGAGCGTCGATCGCGATCGGCGTCGTCGTCGGGCTGGTCGCCGGCTACTACGGCCGCCTCGTCGACACCGTCCTGTCGCGCTTCATGGACGTCGTGCTCTCGCTGCCCTACCTGATCCTCGCGATCGCGCTCGTCTCGCTCGTCGGGCCGAGCCTCTGGATCTCGATCGGCGTCATCGCCTTCTTCTCCTGGGCGACCGTCGGGCGCGTCGTGCGCGGCCAGACGCTCGCGCTGAAGGAGCGCGAGTTCGTGGAGGCGGCGCGGTCGCTCGGGGCGGGCGGACCGCGGATCATGTTCGGCGAGATCCTCCCGAACGTCGTCGCGCCGGTGATCGTCTACGCAACGCTGCTCGTGCCGTCGGCGATCGTCTTCGAGTCGACGCTCTCGTTCCTCGGGCTCGGGATCGTGCCGCCGACGGCGAGCTGGGGGAACATGCTCTCCGAGTCGCTCGACTTCTTCGAGGTCGCGTGGTGGTTCGTCGTGTTCCCGGGCGCCGCGCTGCTGCTCACGACACTCGCCTTCAACCTGCTCGGCGACGCCGTGCGGGACGCCTTCGACATCGGGACGGAACGATGAGGCGAGGGCTGCTGTGAGCCTCCTCCGCTTCCTCGCGCGCCGGATCGCGCTCGGCGCCGTCGTGATGTGGGCCGTCGCCTCCGTCGTCTTCGTCGCCTACTTCGCCGCGCCGCAGGACGTCGCACGCCTGATCGCGGGCCGGCAGGCCGACCCGGCGACGGTGGCGGCCGTCCGCCGCAACCTCGGCCTCGACCGGCCGCTGCTCGACCAGTACTGGAGCTTCCTCGGCCGGCTCCTGCGCGGCGATCTCGGCTACTCGTACACCAACTCAGAGCCGGTCACGACGCTCATCCACCAGGGCCTCCCGGTGACCGTGTCGCTCGCGATCGGCGGGGCGATCCTCTGGCTGATCATCGGCATCGCCTCGGGAGTGCTCGCCGCGCTCCGGCGGTCGACCGCCGTCGACCGCGGGATCACCGGGATCGCACTGCTCTTCTACTCGATGCCGACGTTCCTGCTGGGCGAGCTGCTCCTGCTCGGCCTCTTCTACGAGCTGCACCTGGTCGGCTTCGATCTCTTCCCGGGCGGCGGGTTCGTCCCGCTCACCGAGCACCCGCTCGCGTGGGCGCGGCATCTGCTCCTGCCGTGGCTGACGATCGCGCTCGTGAGCGCGGCGACATACTCGAGGCTGACGCGCGCCGCGCTGCTCGACGTCCTCGGCGAGGACTACGTCCGCACCGCGCGCGCCAAGGGCGTGGCGGAATGGCGGGTCACGCTGCGCCACGGCCTGCGTGCGGCGCTGACGCCGATCGCGACGCAGTTCGGGCTCGACCTGGGAACCCTGCTGGGCGGCGTCGTCGTGACCGAGACCGTCTTCGGCCTGCCGGGACTCGGCCAGCTCCTGATCGTGTCGATCCGGCACGAGGATTTGCCGACGACCATCGGGCTCGCGCTGCTCGCGTCGGCCTTCGTGGTCGTCGCGAACATCCTCGTCGACGTGCTTTACGTCGTGCTCGACCCGCGGGTGCGGCTCAGCTGAGCCACACCCGCGGGCGAGCGAGCATCAGCGCGAGAGCCAGACGTTGGTGACGTCGCCGACCCGGGAGAACGGGTCGATGAACCAGTTGTGCACGTTCGACGCGTGGTACACGGCGTGCTTGTGGACGTCGAGCGGCACGATCGCCGCGTCCCGCATCGCCTGACGGTCGGCCGCCGCCCACGCGCGGTTCGCCGCGGCGGCGCTCGACGCGGCCAGCGCCTCGTTGATCAGCCTCGTCTCGGCGCGGCTCGAGTAGTCGCCGTAGTCGCTCGAGCCCGGCCCGTACGTCGACCCGTCGAGGAGCGGCTGGATGGTCGTACGCCCGTTGTTGCCGAACCAGTCCGGGCCCCAGTCGGCGAGCGCGAGGTCCCACGTGCCCGACTTCGCGTCGGACGGCGTGACCAGGTACTTGCCGTAGAGGGCGTCCTGCGGCACCTGGTGGAGCTGCACCTTGATTCCGGCCTTCGCGAGGCTGGACTGGATCACCTGGGCGATCTGCGGATCGGGATCGGCGTCGTCGTAGATCAGCTTCAGCGTCACGCCCGACGCGCCCGCCTTCGCGAGGAGCTGCTTCGCCTTCGCGGAATTGCCGCGGCTCCCCGCCGACGGGTACGGGTTGAACGGCTTGTAGCCCGCGCTGCCCGGGGTGATGACCTGGTTCTGGACGGCGTTGAGGAGCGGGCCGCCGTTCACCTGGATGACGCCCGCCTTGTCGACGGCGTACTCGACCGCCTGGCGCACGGCGAGCTTCGACGTCGCGTGGTTCGCGTTCGGGCTCTGGAAGTTGAAGACCATGTACGGGTCGAGCGAGCCCGACTCGTAGATGTCGAGCTTCGGGTCGTGCCGCGCGTGCAGCGACGGCAGGAGCTGCGGCGGGACGTTCGAGTCCCACTCCATGTCTGCGGTGCCGGCCTGGAGCTGCTGCTGGACGGCCTGCGACGTCTGCCCCTCGGTGACCTGGATCTTGTCGACGTACGCATGGCGCACGCGGTCGGTCACCGCCTTCCACGCTGGGTTGCGGACGAGCACGATCTGGGCGTTCGGCCGGTATGTCTGGATCTCGTAGGGCCCGTCGGAGATCGTGTGCGCGCGGAAGTCGGCCGAGTCCGGCACGTAGTTCAGGTACTCGACCGGCGCGGGCGACGAGAACGGCAGCGACATGATGTTGTTGAAGTCGCTGGCCGCGCGGACCAGGTGGAAGACGACGGTCGTCGGGCTCGTCGCCTTCACGCCCGCGAGCTTGTGGGTCGACACGAACGCCTTGATCGCGGCCGCGGTCGGCTTCACCTTCAGGAACTTCGTGCACCAGGCCTGCATGCCGACGATCGTCGACTCGTAGTAGCCGGGCGCTCCGGTGGGCGAGGCCGGGTTGCAGAGCAGCTCGATCCCGCGCACGACGTCGGCGGCGGTCACCTGCCGCGCCGGCGAGGTGTTCCACTGCACGCCGCGCTTCAGGTGGTACGTGTAGGTCTTCCCGCCGTTCGTGACGCCGCCGTTGGCGACCGTCGGAACGGTGGTGGCGATGTCGGGGACGAGGTTCGACGGCATCGTCGTCGTCCCGGTCGCCGGATAGGTCACGAGCTGGCGCGTGAACGCGCGCTCGATCGTGTACGTCACGCCCGAGTAGATGCTCGAGGTGTCGAGGTGGTCGACGTCGCCGCTGCCGACGAGCGTCAGCGTGCCGCCGCGCTG
>DASZWI010000259.1:0-6827 GCA_035546715.1 Gaiellaceae bacterium
CCCCCCCCCCCCCCCCCCCCCCCCACGACCGGTCAGGCCGTCTGCCGCCGCAGGGTCAGGAGCGCGGTCTGGCCGGCCTGGGCCGTCTCGACCAGCTCGAACGCGGCCGACGCAGACGCGTCCGGGAACAGGCGCTTCCCGCGGCCGAGCACGACCGGGTAGACCATCAGCCGCAGGTCGTCGACGAGGTCGTTCGCGAGGAGCGCGTGGACGAGCCGGCAGCTCCCGGCGACGAGCAGGTTGCCGCCGTCCTCGGCCTTCAGGCGCCTGACGGCCTCGATCGCGTCGCCGCCGAGCACGGTCGTGTTGTTCCAGCTCGGGTCCTCGAGCGTCGAGGACACGACGTACTTCGGCATCGAGTTCATCCGGTCGGCGAAGCCGGCCTCGTCCTGCATCGTGGGCCAGGCCGCGGCGAAGCCGTCGTAGGTCGTGCGGCCGAGGAGCAAGCCCTCGGCGTCCAGCAGCTCGTCCAGCTTGAACGCGTCGCCCTCGGGCCCGCGCTCGAAGCGGAACGCCCAGCCGCCGCCGTCGGTCTTCTCGGAGCCGCCGGGGTCCTCCATCACGCCGTCGAGGGTCACGAACTCGGATACGACGATGCGTCTCATGCCTGTCCTCCCGTCACGCGGTAGCGAAGGTGGGTCACGGTGGGCGAGGAGACCACGCGGTCGAGCTCGAAGCCGGCGTCCGCCGGGCCGACGCCGTCGAACAGCCGGACGCCGCCGCCGAGGAGGCGCGGCGCGACGTGGATCTGGGCCACGTCGAGCAGGCCGGCCCTGAGGAACGCCGAGGCGACCTGGGCGCCGCCGGCGAGGTGGACGTCCTTGCCGCCGGCGGCGGCGCGGGCCTGCTCGAGGGCCGCCGCAGGGCCGTCGGTGACGAACGTGAACGTCGTGCCGCCGTCCATCTCCAGCGGCTCGCGGGCGTGGTGGGTGAGCACGAACACGGGCTTGTGGAAGGGCGGGTCGTCGCCCCACCAGCCGCGCGCGTTCGGGTCGTCCTCCCACGGCCCCTCGCCGCCGCTGAACATCTTCCGGCCCATCACGACGGCTCCGGTCGACTCGAGGAGCTCGGCGTAGAGCTCCGAGTCCTGCCCGGTCTCGCCGGCGCCGCGGCCGTGGCTCTCGCTCCAGGACGCGGCGGCGAACAGCCACTCGTGGAGGGTCTCGCCGCCCTCGCCGAGCGGCTGCTCGAGCGTGATGTTCGGCCCGGCGACGAAGCCGTCGAGCGAGGTCGTCAGGTCGAGCACGAGCTTCGTCATGGTCTCCTCCGGTCGTTGGTCGCCACTACGACACCGGGCGCCGCCGAAAGTCATCGCCGATGAGTTTCGCGCCGCCGTCCCGTCTCGACTTCCGTGACCACGACGGCAGCCCGTAGGATGGAGCGTATGGCCGACGCGCCGCTTGTCACCAAGCCCTCGTCGGAGGAGCTCGACCGGCATCTGGAGCAGTACCGCCGCGAGCTGACGGCGTACTGCTACCGCATGCTGGCGTCGCCGTTCGAGGCGGAGGACGCCGTCCAGGAGACGTTGCTGCGCGCCTGGCGGAGCTTCGACCGGTTCGAGGGCCGCGCGGCGCTGCGATCCTGGCTGTACCGGATCGCCACCAACGTCTGCCTCGACATGCTCGGCAGCCGCGAGCGCCGCGCCCGGCCGATGGATCTCGGGCCGGCCCAGGAGCCGGTGCTCCAGAACCTGAACGTCCTGCCCGAGGTGACCTGGATCCAGCCGGTGCCCGACGCCCTCGTCGTGCCGGCCGCGGAGGATCCGGCGGAGGTCGCCGTCGCGCACGAGACGATCAAGCTCGCGTTCGTCGCCGCGCTCCAGCACCTCCCGCCGCGGCAGCGCGCCGTGCTCATCCTCTGCGAGGTGCTGCGCTGGAAGGCGAGCGAGGTGGCCGACCTGCTCGAGACGAGCGTCGCCTCGGTGAACAGCGCGCTCCAGCGGGCACGCGCGACGCTCGAGACGGCCGACGTCCACGACCGCAGCGGTGTCTCCGAGCTGACCGAGGCGGACAAGGAGCTGCTCTCACGCTACGTGCAGGCGTTCGAGCAGTACGACATGAGCGCGCTGACCGCGCTGATCCAGGAGGACGCCTCGCAGTCGATGCCGCCGTACGACCTCTGGCTGCGCGGCCGCGACGACATCCTCACCTGGTGGTTCGGCCCCGGCATCGGCTGCAAGGGCTCGCGCGTCGTCCCGACGCTCACCGCCAACGGCTCGCCCGCGTTCGGCCAGTACAAGCCGAGCGAGACGGGCGAGGGCTACGACCCGTGGGCGCTGCAGGTGCTCGAGCTGAAGGACGGGAAGCTGGTCGAGCTCACGTTCTTCCTCGACACCGAGACGCTGTTCCCGCTGTTCGACCTGCCGCCGCACCTCGACGCGTAGCCGAGGGCCCACCCGTCCAGGCTTTGTGTTGAGTCAACACAAAGTGCGGGTCTTCGGCCCCCGGGCGCGCTGCGCAGGAAGGACGTCCTCGAGACCCATGAGGCTCACGAGGCCGAGGAGTTCCTCGGATGCGTGGCGGAGGCGGATGCGGCAGCCGTAGTGGCGGGCCGCGAGCTGGAGGCGCGCCAGCGCGTCCACCGTCGCGGCGGTCACGTCGACGCCGCGGACGTCGCAGTAGGCGACCTCCGCGCCGCGATTCTCGTCGAGGAGCGCGCATACGCGCGCGCACAACCCCGGCAGGTCGTCGCGGGCGATCGGCCCCGTGACGGCAAAGGCGATCGCTGCGGGTGCCCGACCCATCGCAAGAAAGACCCCTCGCAGGGTCGAAACTCATCGGCGATGAGTTTCGGCGCCTGCCTCCGTCGTTACCGACGACATGCATGCGAACGGAGGGGGAACGACGATGACCACCACGACGGACGCGCGGCGTCGCTGGCTCGCGCTCTACGTGCTCTGCCTCGGCAGCCTGATGATCGTGCTCGACACGACGATCGTGAACGTCGCGCTGCCGTCGATCCGCGACGACCTCGGCTTCTCGGCGACCTCGCTCGCCTGGGTCGTGAACGCGTACATGCTGACCTTCGGCGGCTTCCTGCTGCTCGGCGGGCGCCTCGGCGACCTGTTCGGGCCGCGCCGCCTCTTCATCGGCGGGATCGCGGTCTTCACCGTCGCGTCGGCCGCGTGCGGCCTCTCCACCTCGCAGGGACTGCTCGTCGCGGCCCGCGCGGTGCAGGGGCTCGGCGGCGCCGTGGCGTCGGCAGTGGCGCTGTCGCTGATGATGCAGCTCTTCACCGAGCCGCTCGAGCGGGCGAAGGCCATGGGGATCTTCGGCTTCGTCGCCTCGGGCGGCGGGAGCATCGGGGTGCTGCTCGGGGGCATCCTGACGGGCTCGCTGGACTGGCACTGGATCTTCCTCGTGAACGTGCCGATCGGCGTCGCCGTGACCATGCTGTCGCTGCGGCTCCTGCCGGGCGGCCGCGGCCCCGCCGTCGAGCGCCGCCTCGACGTCGCCGGCGCGGTCACGGTCACCGGTGCGCTCCTCCTCGCCGTGTATGCGGTCGTGAACGGCAACCAGGCCGGTTGGACGTCGGCCCAGACCCTCGGGCTGCTCGCCGGCGCCGTGGCGCTCCTGGGCGCGTTCGTGGTCGTCGAGGGCCGCGTCGCCGCGCCGCTCATGCCGCTCCGCATCCTGCGGCTGCGCAACGTCGCGACCGCCAACGCCGTCGGCGTCCTCTGGGCGGCCGCCATGTTCGCGTGGTTCTTCCTGACGGCCCTGTACCTCCAGCTCGTGCTCGGCTACGGCGCGCTCGACGTCGGGCTCGCCTTCCTGCCGTCCAACCTGGTCATGGGCGCGCTGTCGATCGGCGTGTCGGCGAAGCTCGTGATGCGGTTCGGCATCAAGCTGCCGCTCGCCGCCGGCCTCACGCTCGCGGCCGTCGGGCTCGCGCTGCTGGCGCGGGCGCCGGTCGACGGCAGCTTCGTCCGCGACGTCCTGCCGAGCATGCTCCTGCTCGGGATCGGCGCCGGCATCGCCTTCAACCCGGTGCTGCTCGCGGCGATGAGCGACGTCGCGCCGGAGGAGTCGGGGCTCGCGTCCGGCGTCGTCAACACCGCGTTCATGCTGGGCGGCGCGCTCGGCCTGGCGGTGCTCGCGAGCGTCGCGGCCTCCCGCACGGACAGCCTGACCGCGTCGGGCACCGGCCACCTGGCCGCGCTGAACGGCGGGTACCACCTCGCCTTCGTCGTCGGCGCGCTGTTCGCGGTCGCCGCGGCCGCGGTCGGCTCGGCGTTCCTGCGCGCGCGGGTGCGGCTCGCGGCGCACGAGGCGCCCGCGGGCGAGCCCGTCACGAGCGGCTGCTGAGACGCCGGGCGGGTGCGGCGGGCCGCCGCCGCACCCGCCCTCCCCGTTCGCGAAGATCGGGGCGTGAGCATCGGCACGGGGATGCTGATCGCCGGCGGCGTGCTGACCGCCGGGATCGTCGTCGCGCTCGGCGCGTCGCGGACCGGCGTGCCGTTCCTCGTCGCGTTCCTCGGCCTCGGCATGCTGCTCGGCTCCGACGGGCCGGGCGGCATCGACTTCGACGACGCCGAGCAGGCGCGCAGGGTCGGCACGGTCTGCCTGGCCGCGATCCTGTTCGAGGGCGGGCTCTCGACCTCGTGGCGCCGCCTCCGCCAGGTCGCGGCGCCGGCGGCGCTGCTCGGCACGGTCGGCGTGGTCGTGACGACGGTGCTCACCGGCCTCGCGGCCCGCGCGCTCTTCGACCTCACGTGGCTCGAGGCGTTCCTGCTCGGCGCCGTCGTCTCCTCGACCGACGCTGCGGCGGTGTTCGCGACCCTGCGCACGACGCATGTCGAACGGCGGCTGGCCCGCACGCTCGAGGCCGAGACGGGCCTGAACGATCCGATGGCGATCGCCCTGACGATCGGCCTCGTCGAGTGGATCGAGCACCGCCATACGGGTCTCCCGCATCTCGTGCTGCTCGTCGTCCGCGAGCTGGGGATCGGCCTCGCCGTCGGCGTCGCGCTCGGCGCCGTCGCGACCTGGGCGTTTTCGCGCCTGCCGCAGTCGATCGGCGCCTTCGCCCCGGTCGCGTCCGTGGCGGCGGGCGCGCTCGGCTTCGGCCTCGCCGACGTGCTCCACGGCAGCGGCTTCCTCGCCGTCTACCTCGTCGGCCTGGCGGTCGGGAGCACGCCGTCGCGGTACCGGCGCCAGCTCGTCGCGTTCCACGAGGGGATCGCGTTCACCGCCCAGGTGGCGATGTTCGTCGTGCTCGGCCTGCTCGTCTTCCCGCACGACCTGCCGGACGTCGCCGTCGACGGCATCGTCCTGGCGGCGGCGCTCATGTTCGCGATCCGCCCGATCGCGGTGCTGGCGTCGACGGCCGGCTTCTCCCAGCTCGACGCCCGCGACCGCGGGCTGCTCGGCTGGGCGGGCCTGCGCGGCGCCGTGCCGATCGTGCTCGGGACGTTCGTCCTGTCGTCGCGCGTCGGCCCGGGGGAGACGATCTTCAACGCCGTCTTCTTCGTGGTCGTCGTGTCGGCGCTCCTGCAGGGCACGACGCTCGAATGGGTGGCCGAGCGGCTCGGCGTCGTCAGCGCGACCCCGCCCGCCGCGGCCGTCCCGCTCGAGGTCGACGTGCACGGCTCGCTCGAGCTGGTGCAGTTCCCGGTCGCGCCGGAGGATGCGATCGCCGGCGCGTTCGTCCGCGAGCTCGGGCTCCCGCGCAGCGCGCTCGTGGCGGTGATCGCGCGCGGAGGCGACTCGATCCCGCCGCGCGGGAGCACGGTCGTCGAGCCCGGCGACCGGCTGTTCGTGCTCCTGCCGCGCGAGCGGCGCGCCGACCTCGAGGACGTCTTCGCCCGGTGGCGGAGACGGGTCTAGGACCGGCGGAGTCGGCGCTGCTGCAAGACTGGGGACGATGCAGGCGGCCCAGACGCGGACGGCGCTCGTCGAGGATCTGATCGAGCGCTTCGAGCACATCCCGCGCGAGGCGGTGCTGAAGGAGGACCTGCTCCGCACCGGCATCGCGTTCGACGACTCGGCGCTCACCGACAACCTCGACGGCGAGGTCAAGCCGAAGTCGTACTTCATCTTCTCGTTCGACCAGAAGCCGCTCGCGCAGCTCGGCGAGGCCGCGAAGCGGCGCCCGCCGGAGGAGATCGCGCTGACCGGCGGCCCGTGGGAGCTGCGCCGCACGATCGTCTCGGTGCGCGTCAACCCGGACTCCCCGTACCGCGTCGGCCGCGACGAGGCCGGCGAGCTCCACCTCGATCTCGACGGCCGCCACCTGGCGGACGTCGGCCTCCCGCCGATGCCGGAGTACTACCGCCACGAGCTGGCCAACGGGAAGACCGTGATGGAGACCGCCCCGACGATCCAGTGGGGCTACCTCGTCTACCTGACCGTCCTCCGGCTCTGCCAGTACTTCGGCGCCAAGGAGGAGTGCCGCTTCTGCGACATCAACCACAACTGGCGCCAGCACAAGCAGGAGGGCCGCCCCTACACGGGGGTGAAGCCGGTCGCCGACGTGCTCGAGGCGCTCGAGCTGATCGACCGCTACGACACGCAGCACGTCTCGAAGGCGTACACGCTCACCGGCGGCTCGGTGACGAGCAAGGTCGACGGGCTCGCGGAGGCGGACTTCTACGGGCGCTACGCGCAGGCGATCGAGGAGCGGTTCCCCGGCCGGTGGATCGGCAAGGTCGTCGCGCAGGCGCTGCCGAAGGCCGACGTGCAGCGCTACAAGGACTACGGCATCTCGATCTACCACCCGAACTACGAGGTGTGGGACAAGCGGCTGTTCGAGATCATCTCGCCCGGCAAGGAGCGCTACGTCGGCCGCGAGGAGTGGCACCGCAGGATCTTCGACGCGGCCGAGGTCTT
>DASZWI010000260.1:0-2310 GCA_035546715.1 Gaiellaceae bacterium
GCCGGGGCTGGTCAACACCCACCACCACCTCTACCAGACGCTCACCCGCGCCCGGGCGCAGGAGGCCGACCTCTTCACCTGGCTCAAGACGCTCTACCCCGTCTGGGCCCGGCTCGACGAGGAGATGGAGTACGCGGCCGCACGCGCCGGGCTGGCGGAGCTGGCGCTGAGCGGCTGCACGACGGTCTTCGACCACCACTACGTCTTCCCGCGCGGCGTGACCGGGCTCGTCGAGGCCGAGATCCGCGCCGCCCACGAGCTCGGCGTGCGCATCGTCGCCTCGCGCGGCTCGATGGACCTCGGCGAGTCCGACGGGGGTCTCCCGCCCGACTCGCTGGTCGAGGACCTCGACACGATCCTCGCGGACACGGAGCGCCTCGCCGCGTTCGCGAACGACGACCGGGTCGGCATCGTCGTCGCGCCCTGCTCGCCGTTCTCGGTGACGACGCGGCTGATGGAGGAATCGGCCGAGCTGGCGCGCCGGCTCGGGCTCCAGCTGCACACGCACCTCGCCGAGACCCGCGAGGAGGACGCGTACTGCCGGGAGCTGTTCGGCTGCACGCCGGTCGAGTACCTGGAGCGCGTCGGCTGGGTCGCCGAGGACGTGTGGTGCGCGCACTGCGTGCACCTGTCCGATGCCGACGTGGCGGCGTTCGCCGGCTCCGGCGTCGGCGTGGCGCACTGCCCCACGTCGAACCTGCGCCTCGGCGCCGGTGTCGCGCCGGTGCGCGACCTGCTCGACGCGGGCGCCCGGGTCGGGCTCGGCGTCGACGGCACCGCCTCGAACGAGCGCGGCGACCTGTTCGCCGAGGTAAAGCAGGCTCTACTCGTGGCGCGCGGTCGCGGCGGCGGCGAGGCGCTGACGGCGCGCGCGGCCCTGCGGCTCGGCACGCGCGGCGGCGCCGAGGTGCTGCGCCGCGACGACATCGGCTCGCTCGAGCCCGGCAAGCGCGCCGACGTCGCGATCTGGCGGACGGACGGGCTCGAGTTCGGCGGCGCCGAGGACCTGGTGGCGAACCTCGTGCTTTCCGGCTCGCACCGCGTCGACCGGCTGCTCGTCGGCGGCGACGAGGTCGTCCGCGGCGGGGCGCTCGTGCACGCCCGCGAGGAGGAGATCGCCGCCGAGCACCGCAAACAGGCAGCGCGGCTATGGAAGGCATGACCCTCTCCACCCACGTGCTCGACACCGAGCGCGGCCGTCCGGCCGCCGGTGTGCGAGTCGAGGTGTTCGACGCCGACGGCGACCCCGTCGGCGAGGGCACCACCGACGCCGACGGCCGCATCCGCGAGCTCGGAGCCGGCCACCCGGGCGCGTACCGGATCGTGTTCCATCCGCCGTCGCCGTTCTTCCGCCGCGTCGAGCTCGAGGTCGAGCTCGGCGAGGGGCACCACCACGTCCCGCTGCTCATCTCCTCCTACGGGTGCGCGAGCTACCGCGGCAGCTGACCGCCGACGAGCTGGCCGAGCTCTTCGAGGGGCGCAATGCCCTCGTCGAGCGGCTCGCCGGGCTCGACGACCCGCTCGGGCGCGCGCGCGAGGTCGCCCGGGAGCTGACGCCCGAGGAGCGGAAGGCCGTGCTCGACGCGCACCCGGCGATCGGCGCGCGGACCGGCCTGTCCGCGCGCTCGCGCGCCGAGCAGGGAACCGACGACGACCCCGAGGTCCTCGCCGAGCTCGCCGAGCTGAACCGCCTCTACGAGGAGCGCTTCGGCTTCCGCTTCGTCGTCTTCGTCAACCGCCGCCCCCGGCGCGAGATCGTGCCGATCCTCCGCTCCCGCCTCGAGCGCACGCGCGAGCAGGAGCTCGAGACGGGGGTCGACGAGCTCGTGCAGATCGCGGTCGACCGCTGGCGGAACGCGCCGTGACCCACCTGCTCGCGCTGAGCGACTACTGGTGGAGCTGGGGCAACCTGCTCTTCCGTTGGCTGCACGTGATCGCCGCGATGGCCTGGATCGGCGCCTCGTTCTACTTCATCGCGCTCGACAACCACCTCGAGCCGCCGAAGGACCCCAACGACGCCCGGCGCGGCGTCGGCGGCGAGGCCTGGGAGGTGCACGGCGGTGGCTTCTACCGCGTCGAGAAGTTCCGCGTCGCGCCGGAGCGGCTCCCGGAGCCGCTGCACTGGTTCAAGTGGGAGGCGTACACGACCTGGCTCTCCGGGTTCGCGCTCTTCATCGTCGTCTACTACTCCCACGCGACCTCGTACCTGATCGATCCCTCGGTCGCGGATCTGCGGGCGTGGCAGGCGATCGCCGTCTCCGTCGCCGGGCTCGTGCTCGCCTGGCTCGTCTACGACGGGCTGTGCCGGGC
>DASZWI010000261.1:0-3477 GCA_035546715.1 Gaiellaceae bacterium
CGACGAGCGCGACGGGCACGGCGTGCTCGTGGACTCGAACGGGCTCACCGCCGAGCTGGAGCAGCGCGCACGGGCCGAGGGCATCGAGATCACGCACGTCCTCTGCACGCACGGCCACCCCGACCACGTCGTCGACGTCGAGGCCGTCGCGCGCCGCGTCGGCGCGCCCCTGCTCGCCCACCCCGACACGGACGTCCGCGCCGACGCGCGGATCCGCGACGGCGACACGGTGCGCAGCGGCGCACTCGAGATCCGCGCGCTGGCGACGCCCGGCCACTGCGCCGACCACCTGGCGTTCCTCGTCGACGGCACGCACTGCCTCACCGCCGACGTCCTCTTCCGCGGCACCGTCGGCGGCACCGCGGGCCCCACGGGCAGCCTGGCCGAGCTGAAGCACTCGCTGCTCGACGTGCTCCTGCCTCTCGGGGACGAGGTCGTCGTCCTGCCGGGGCATCGCGAGTCCACGACCATCGGCGACGAGCGCTCCTCGAACCCGTTCCTGCGCGCCTGGCTGGGCGAAGGGCTGGGCGAGGAGCCGTGCCTCGTCGCCGGCGCGCCGGCGACGCTGCTCCTCTGGGCCGACGACTACGACGGCGGTCACAAGGCGCTCGTCCGGCTGGCCTCGGGGGAGGAGACGATCGTCGGGGGCTCGCGGGTCGAGCGCTAGGCTGCCCCGATGCCGACGCCCTCCGAGCAGATCGACGCCCGGATCGCCGAGCTGGGCGACTGGCGCGGCGAGACCCTCGCTCGCATCCGCGCGCTCGTGCGCGAAGCCGACCCCGAGATCGTCGAGGAGTGGAAGTGGCGCGGTACGCCGACGTGGGAGCACGACGGCATCGTCTGCACCGGCGAGACGTACACGAACGTCGTGAAGACGACCTTCGCCAAGGGCGCATCGCTCGACGACCCGAAGGGCCTCTTCAACGCGAGCCTGGAGGGCAACGTGCGCCGCGCGATCGACGTCCACGAGGGCGAGGAGATCGACGCGGACGCCTTCAAGGCGCTCGTCCGCGCGGCGGTGGCCCTCAACACGTCCCGCTAGGCGGACCGCCAACCCGTGTCGGTTCCGGCCGAGCGTCGAGGACGCCGAGGCCGGCGGGATCGCTCACGCGTCGAAGCCGACGTAGTTCTCGGCCAGCGACGTCGCCGCCGCCCGCGAGGTCGTGACGTAGCGGAGCTGCGAGCGCTGGAGCCTCACGTCGAAGGGGTCGCCGCCCGGCTGGAGATGCAGCATCGACGTCATCCACCACGAGAAGTGCTCGGCCCGCCACACCCGGCGCAGGCACGCGTCCGAGTAGGCGCGCAGGAGGGCGTCGTCGCCGGACCGGTACCACTCGACCAGCGCCCCGGCGAGCACGGCGACGTCGTGCATCGCCAGGTTGAGCCCCTTCGCGCCCGTCGGCGGGACGATGTGCGCGGCATCGCCCGCCAGGAAGAGCCGCCCGTGCTGCATGGGCTCGGCGACGAAGCTGCGCATGCCGGTGACGCCCTTCTCGACGATCGGCCCCTCCGCCAGCGTCCAGCCGTCGAGCCTGACCCGGCGTTGCAGCTCGGCCCAGATGCGGTCGTCGGGCCACTCGTCGAGGTTCTCGTCGGGACGGCACTGCAGGTACAGCCGGCTGAGGGTGGGCGAGCGCAGGCTGAGCAGGGCGAAGCCGCGCTCGTGGTGCGCGTACACGAGCTCGTCCGTCGACGGCGCGACCTCGGCGAGGATCCCGAGCCAGCCGAACGGGTACTCCCGGGACGTCGTCGTCAGCGCGTGCTCGATCGCCGGCCGGCAGACGCCGTGGAAGCCGTCGCAGCCGGCGATCACGTTGCAGTCGAGCTCCAGCTCCTCGCCCTCCCATCGGAAGCGGATCGACGGCTTCGGCCCCTCGACGTGGTGCACCGACACGTCCTCGACCTCGAACAGCAGCGGCAGGTCCGCCTCGAGCCGGGCGGCGATCAGGTCCTTGACGACCTCGGTCTGGGCGTAGATGACGACCGAGCGGCCGTCGGTCAGCTCGGTCAGCGGGACGCGGTGGCGCTCGCCGTCGAACTGGAGGTAGATGCCATGGTGGACGATCCCCTCGCGATGCATCCGCTCGCCCACGCCCGCGCTGTCGAGCAGGTCGACGGTTCCCTGCTCGAGCACGCCGGCGCGGATGCGCGCCTCGCAGTACGCGCGGGTGCGCCGCTCGAGCACGACGGCGTCGATCCCGGCGAGGTGGAGGAGCTGGGCGAGCGTGAGCCCGGCGGGTCCCGCGCCGACGATCCCGACCTGCGTGCGGAGCTTCTTCACCCCTCCTCCGCGAGCACGCGCTGCGCGACCGCGAACGCGCGGTTCGCGGCGGGGACGCCGCAGTAGACGGCCGCCTGGAGCAGGACCTCCTTGATCTCGTCCGGCGTCAGGCCGTTCCGGCGCGCGGCCCGCACGTGCAGCGCGAGCTCCTCGAAGTGGCCCAGGGCCGTGAGCGTGGTCAGCGCGATGCAGCTGCGCGTCCTCCGGTCGAGGCCGGGCCGGTTCCAGATCTCGTCCCACGCGTAGCGCGTGATCAGGTCCTGGAAGTCGGCGGTGAACGCGTCCGTGTTCGCGATCGCGCGGTCGACGTGCTCGTCGCCCAGCACCTCGCGCCGGGTCCGCATCCCGTCGTCATGGCTCATGGGGCCGTCTCCTTTCCGTCGAGGTGCGCGAGCAGGGCCTCCGTGAACGCGTCCGGGCTCTCGGCGGAGCAGAGATGCGCTCCGTCCAGGACGACGAGACGCGCGCCCGGGACGGCGTCGGCGACCTCGCGCACGACCTCGGGCGTCGTCGTCGGGTCGTCGCGCCCCGCGACGGCGAGCGCCGGGGCGGCGATCCGGCTCGCGGCGGACCGGAAGTCCCAGCGCGCCACCGCCTCGCAGCCCGCCGCGTAGCCCTCGGGGTCGATGCCGAGCAGCATCGTCCGGAAGCGGTCGACGACGGCCGGATCGGCGCGCGGGGTGAACCAGCGTCCCAGTCCGGCCTCGACGACCGGCGCGAGCCCTTCGCGGCGCACGAACGCGGCCCGGTCGAGGTACGTCGCGGCGTTGGGAAAGCGCACGGCGGTCGACGCGAGCACGAGGCGGTCGAGCCGCTCCGGCGCGTTCGCCCCGAGCCACTGGCCGACGGCCCCGCCGAGCGACAGGCCGACGAACGAGAACCGGTCGAGTCCCAGCTCGTCCGCGAGCTCCAGCACGTCGCCGGCCCGGTCGGCGACGTCGACGCGGTCCGTGCCAGGCGTCCGCCCGTGCCCGCGGTGGTCGAAGCGCACCACCCGGTGCGTCGCGCGCAGCGCCGCAGCCTGCGGGTCCCACAGCTCGAGCGTCGTGCCGAGCGAGTTGCCGAAGATCACCGCGGGCGCGTCCGCCGGCCCCTCGACGAGCGAGGCGACCTTCACTCGTCGTCCCGGTGCTCGTAGAGGGCGAGGGCGCGGTCGACGAACGCGCCGGCCTGCCCGAGGTAGCCGGCCGGATCGA